>JAGDMK010000004.1 GCA_017860635.1 Bacteroidota bacterium | reverse complement strand
GCTTGCCGTTGTGGCAACCTGGATCCAGCCGGGAATCGTCCACCATCTCTGGATCATCCTTGCGATCATTGCCGGCTTCATCGTGGGCGTCCCTCTCTCTCGTGTCCCGCTGACTGCCGTCCCGCAGCGAACCGCGCTCTCGCATGCATTCGGCGGTCTCGCTGCAGGGCTCGTCGGCACAGCCAAGTTCTACCTGTGGCTCAGTGAAGGCGCAGTCCAGTTGACACCATTCCGGACCTCTGCGATAATCCTCGAAGTGCTCCTGGGCTTTCTTACGTTCACGGGAAGTCTGATGGCGGCAGGAAAACTTCAGGAGCTGAAGTGGATTCCGCAACGCCCTGTCACCTATCCCCTCCAGAATGCCTCCAACATCGGCCTCATGGTCCTTGCCGTCGCCCTCGGCGTCCTCATTGTCGTGAACCCGACGGGCCCCTGGGTGATGATCGCCTTCCCGATCATCATAGCACTGGCGCTCCTCTTCGGCGTGTTGCTGATCATCCCCATCGGCGGCGCGGACATGCCCACGGTGATCTCAATACTGAATTCCTACGCCGGCCTTTCGGCCGTGGCGATGGGATTCGTGCTGGACAATAAGCTGCTGATCATTGCTGGCGCACTGGATGGGTCGAGCGGTCTGATTCTCTCCATCATCATGTGCCGCGCAATGAACCGGTCGTTCACCAATGTGCTGTTCGGCGCGTTCGGACAGGTACAGGCCTCAAAAGGCGGGACGGAAGAACGGCGCTACAAGCAGGAGACAATTGAAGGGGCGGCACAGATCATGGAACAGGCGTCGCTCGTCGTCATCATCCCGGGATATGGTATGGCCGTGGCGCAGGCGCAACACAGAGTCCGCGAGCTCTATGACCAGCTGACCAAACGGGGCATCACCGTCAAGTTCGCCATCCATCCCGTGGCAGGCAGAATGCCCGGTCACATGAACGTCCTCCTCGCGGAGGCCGACATCCCGTATACCGATCAGGTGCCCATGGACGACATCAATCCGGAGATGTCCCAGTGCGATGTCGCGCTGGTGATCGGTGCCAATGACGTCGTCAACCCGGCGGCACGGACGGACAAGAGCACGCCGATCTATGGGATGCCCATCATCGATGCGGACAAGGCACGCACGGTGTTCGCCATCAAGCGGAGCAAGAACCCCGGGTTCGCGGGTATCGACAACGAGCTCTACTTCCAGGACCGGACGTTCATGCTGTTCGGCGATGCGAAAGCGGTCGTCGGCGATCTCGTGAAGCAACTGTCCGGCGGATCGGGGATGCACTAAGGGGGGACGCATCTCGAAGGGACTTCGGGCGCTGCCGAAACGAAAGGCTCACCGTTCGCTCCCCCTTGAGATCCGTCGTCACGCCTGGCACAACCGGCGACCCCCGTTCATCTCACGACCACCGGCACCGAGTTCACCATATCGAGCACAAGATGCCGTTCCACCTGCGCGCAAAGTGAGCTGTCCAGGCAAAACACCATCGACTCGTGGTTGCGGTCTGCTGAGTACCCGTCAAAGTTCCAGCTCCCAATCCCCACCAAAAGGCGGTCGAAAAGGAATTCCTTCGCGTGGATGTAGTTGATGTACTGGTACACCCTGAACCCCACCCGCAGGAACGGCCGCATCGTCGCCCGTAGGTCGCCGGCGACCTCTCTCCCGCCGCCATCAACAACCGGCGTCATGATGTCAACCCAGAGCGGGTCATCGACCAGTTCGGAGTCCTTCACTCTTGTGCGGAGGAAGATGGTCGACTCTCCCCATCCTCCGTCAATCCCGTTCGTGATGACAGAGCCGCTGAAGGATGGAAGCCTGACCTTTTGGAGCAAAGTGCGCGCAAGCACATCAATAGATCCCGTGGCCTCAGCGTCTGTGTTGCACTCGATCCCCGGAGTCGTGAACGTGAGCGAGTGACGGGCCTTTTCTGCGTACCGCGTCAGAAGGGTCACAATCCTCTGCGGATCGGCATCATCTCCCTGCACCGCAGTGCGGCAGATGCCGTTCATCCGTGTTTCCGGATTCTCAAGCCAACGGCCGTAGTGTTCGGCGCCGCGCACGCCCGCCGCACGTTCACTCTCGATCTGGCGTACCAGGGTTGATTCTCCGAGTGCGATCGGGCGTGATTCCCTGTCGTAGCGCTTCCAGAGCCGGATGTAGCTGTCGAGAAGGCTTGTTACTGCCGGTCCGCGAATCAGCAGATCCGTATCCCGGTTCTGGAAGTCAAACCCCGTGGACGTGTTTTCATAATCCAGGACATTCATCCCTCCCAGGATGGCCTCCGTACCATCGCGTATCCAGAACTTGTTGTGGAACATCCTGTCCATCTGGTTCAGTCGCTTATCCGCTACCCTGGCGACCGGAATCCCTTCCCTCTCCAGTGTTCCCACCGCAAAGCCGGAGATGGAGAATGTATAGAAATCATCGACGATCAGACGGACGTCCACACCGGCCCGCTTCCGGTCCACCATCGCGCGTATGAGCTCACGTCCGGTAGAATCTGCAACGATTGCCATCACAGCTACATAAAGGAAGTGCTTCGCCTCAGAAACCAACCGGAGTTTTTCCGGATATGATTCCACACCGTTATACAGCGCCCGCAGGGAATTCCCGTACGTCAGTTCGGTCTGCGTCTCAAGGTCGAGTGCCCGCTGAAATGCGGGGTCAAAATAGGCCGACCCATCCGCATGTGCAGTGCGCTCCTGCGTCAGCCCGGCATCGTAGAACGGGATGGGCTGAGAGAGGATCTTGATCGGCGGAAAGAAGAGCCCGCCCCAGCTTGCCGGGATCCTGTACGGCCGGACTGAGGCCTGCCGCATGGGATCGAACGGCATGCGCTGATATGCCTGATAGACAGCAGCAAGGAAATCGGGGGCACCTGAACCCTGGACAAAACGAACCTGGTCGAAAGAAAAGAGACTTTGGACTTCGTTGTGGCCGATGGAGGAGGGAGTAACGATGCGCCTTCTGTCGAATGGATCCCAGGTGAACGTGGGTGCGCCGCGGACGATTCCCGTGTCGCAGCCGGAAGGAGTGATCAGTCCACCTGAACGTTCTTGAAGATAGCGCGCGAGTTCGGCAAGCGATACCCTTGGCGGATCCTGGATGTCTTCATGAAAGGTTCCACCGCCTTCGTACAGTCCGCACGAACCAACAACGAGACTCAGAGTGAGCCATCCCGCGACTCCAATACGCATGCCTTCTCCTCTCACTTCCTAGCGTCGGAAATAGACATTTACTCCGACATAATACCGTAGCGCCCTGTCCGCCACCTCACTGCCCTGGAAATCAATGTACTCCCATTCTTTCTGAATGCCGCCCACAACATTGAACCACCGTCCGGTTGCCTGGATGCCCAGCAGGACGGTTGTCCGTGCGATGTCTGAGAACACAATCCTGTTGGAGTGCGTGACCAGAGCTCCTGTCGAGAAGCCGTATTCACCGCCCAGGTAGCCAGCGAGGTTGAGGATGGCGTTCGCGTTCCACCCGAGGGCGGCCAGCCATCCGATCGATCCAATCTTCCCTCCCACGAAGTCGCCTGGTTCGCTGACGGCAGACTGGTACTTCATCCCGAGGAGATCAACGCCGCCGCAGATCGCAAGGTTGACGCCACCCTTTCTCGGGGAGAGCGGCATCACGTACCCCCCCGCCACCTGTAGCCAGGTGAGCTCACAATCCACCCTTCGTCCCATGGCGCGATCGCTCGCCACCAACAGGTTCCCTTTCGACACGATGACCCCGACGCCTGGCATTCCCAGACCCTCGGTCCGGGTGATCACGTGGATCCTCACTTTGTACGCTCTGACGCGTCGCTCACGATAGGGATGCTCGAACGATCCGTCCGCCGAGAGCAGATAGTACGGAACATCCTCCTGACGAAGGGGATCGTAGTACCGTTCCTTGAAGCCGCTCGTCCGTAGTTTGAGCTGGAAGCCGTACCCGTGCGTCTCATAGGCAGACCAGCCTGATCCCACCGCGATCTGCAGTGGCGAATCCAGCATGTATTGAATGCCGTAGTAGTCAGCGTTGATTCGGGTGAAATACGTGTGAATGGTGTTATCGTGCGGGGTGGGAGTCAGGACGCCACCGGAACCCTGACCGGTATGATCGGGAGCGTTTTCAGGGCCAAATGGGTCGTAGGGAATCGCCGCGGTCCCGGAGGAATCTCCGGAGGCAGGCAACTGATTCTGCGCTGCCGCGACAGGGGCGCCGAGGCAGAACAGAATCACAGGAACAGCGGCAAGCGGCAATCGTCCTGTCATCTGGTATCCTGAAAGAACAGTACAACGTACCGACATTGTACACACTCAGCGGATAAAAGGCAATCCCCCGTTCGAATAGAAACTTAACTGGGCAACTAGTCCCCGTTCGAATAGAAACTTGACTGAGGCAACGAGGGGCCCGTTTGAAAGGAAGATTCACTGAGGCACTTACGGCCCTCTTACATGCCTATCCTCAGGCCGAACTGTACAAACGGCATCACCACAGTTTCAGGCTTCTTCATCGTCCCCGACACGTCCTTCACAATCCGAACTCCTGCCAGCAGGACGGAGGATGCGGACGGTTCCAGGTAGACGCCCGGAGCGATCCCGAGGAACGTCGTGGATGTCGTCACCTTTCCTGATCCGGAGCTGCTCTCAACAGGAAAGAAGAGAACCCAGTCGACGGTCGTCCGCCTCAGCGGCGTGTAACTCAGGAGGGGCTGCACGACGCAGTTGAGCTGCAGGAAGAGGTTCACGGGCCAGGCGCTTTGGGCCGTATTGACCGTCAGCGATCCGTAGTAACCTAATCCCGATTCAGTGGCACTGTCGAAATAGTAGGCCGTGTCCACGCTTTTCGATGAGCTGCCCCACCACTCGGTGCTCCTCGTTGTGATCACCATCGCACGTGCATCGAAATCCATGGCCTGCCCGAACACGCCAACATCGAACCGCACCCTGACCGCGCTTGTCTCCCGTGAGAAGAACCCAACACCTGCCATCCAGCCCATCCGGGTTGACCCTTCGTGCGCGGCAAAGGCCCCGCCCAATGAAAGCGCGAAGGACTCCCATGCTATGTCGAAGTGAACACCGCCTGAATATTCCGGCGTATACCAGAACAGATTGTGCGTGCGGGTGTCTTCCCGCGGCAGTGACGTCCCTGAGGGTTGCCGAATCGTATCCGATTGTGGACGCCACATCCCGGACCCCGAGCCATCCACGGTACCGCGAAACGTTGCCGCTCGCTGGGCAACTCCGTATGCCGAGATGGTCATGGTGTTTCGTGCGTGTTCTGTAGCCACGTGTACGGGCGGTGACATGACGGGACCATCAACATACGCATCGCGGACAAACATCTGGACTTGCTCTGTCGTTGTGCATCCTCCCAGGACAATAGTCAGAACGACCGCAGCAGTCGCTGCCACCATCCTCCTGCCGTACTCTGCTCTCGCCGTCATCTGGCCCTCCTCTTTTTACCAAGATACGTCTTCCGGGGATCGTGAAATGTCACAGAAATGTCAAAATTGATTGATTCTCGTCGCAGGTTTCCATAGGTTTGGTGCAGCATCGCTCGAATTTTCCCACCTTCCTATGGAGAATCCATGGTTTTTCGTCCAGATCACACCACTCTCAGATCCGGCCTGGTGATCGCTGCGATTCTCGGCGTACAGGCCGTTCTGATCGCATCGACTGGCGGCGGGGTCTTCTTCGAACCTCAACAGATGTCCCGGTACCGCGAATTGTACGCAACAAACCCTCTCTTTTCAATACTGCGAACGCAAATGGACACCCTGGACCGAGTGCGCGAGCGGAAATTCCTCAGGTCCGAGGTGCGCTACAACGACCACCTCTATGATATCTCCCGCGTGGGCGACCTGGCGCAAAAAATGTCGCTCCTGTACTTGTACATGGGCGACGCAGACGCCGCCGCGCTGGCGAAGGAGTGCGTCGAGACCCTGATGAAGTTTCCGAAATGGGATTACTTTCTCGAAGGCGGGACACAGGTCATCGGACTCCAGCGCGCGCCGAATTCGGCGATCGCCGTTGCCATTACCATCGAAGCCCTGGGAGAACGGGTCTCTTCTGCAGAGCGGAAGCGCTGGCTCACAATCATGGCAGAACGGGGCACGGAACCGTGCTACCTGGCGACGTACGGCATGCGCTATCCGGAGCGCGTGAAGGGGTGGTCATTGGATACTACGAGCACGTATTTCACACATCGCCCCCAGGAGCGGGGACTCAGCCTTGCCCGGTGGCCCATTATCCTCAACACGATCAACCTCAAAGCCATTCCTGCTTCCGCACTTGCGCTCTCGGCACTCGTCTACCGAACGCACATGGGCGACACTGATGACACGCGTCGCTGGCTCGAACAGGCCAGCCACAGCGTCGGGACATTCCGTGACATCTACGCAAAGGACGGGTCGTATAACGAAGGCGTCTCGTACGCCCACTACACGACGCTGCACATCATCCAGGCCATCGACGCTCTCCGCCGCTCGGGTGTCGCAGACCTGACCGACATGCTGAACTGGCAGGGCTATCAGGATTACCTCTTCGCGATGAACCAGTCCACACAGGATGAACCGTTCACGATTGTGAACTTCAGCGATGCAGGCGGCGCGGCACACGCATCGGTCTCATTCTGGATTGCCGGAAAAACCCGTGACGGCATTGCACGCTGGTTCGGCGAGAATCTTGCACAGTCCCGGGATATCTGGTCGGTGCTTTACTTCGATCCGACAGTCCCCTCCACCCCTCCACCCGCGGGGAGCCGGGTCTGGCATTCAGATCTCGGGTGGCTCGTCGGGCGGACAGGATACCGACCGGCCGATCTCGTGGTTGCCCTGCGCAGCGGAGGTCCGTTCAACCACGAGCACGCTGACCGCAACAGCCTGATAGTCAAGTGTTTCGGAGAGCGGCTCGTTGTTGATCCTTTCCGACCGCCGTACTTCCGCTTGGACCCTGCCTGGAAGATGCGCCTGACTGCGGGGCACAGCGCAGTGTTGATCGACGGAAAGGGACATCAGTACGTTGACGGAAGCGAAGGGACCAACTCTTCTCGTGCGTCGGCAACGATTATACGCAGAGGAGAACGGGATGGCTATTTCTTCTGGACAAGCGATGCCACACCTGCATACGCACTCGTCCAGCCGGATGTCCAGTCCATCACGCGAACCGTGGTAACCCTTACGGAACTTCCTGCCGTGGTAATCGTTGACAAGGTTCTAAAGAGGGACACGGCGTCGACGGTGCTGGCCCGGTTCTATGGCTACAACACGGATGGGAAAGGATCTGTTGTTGTCCACCAGGAGGCCTTCACGATCACGAGGCCCCTTGCCCGCCTCACTGGCAGCGCTGCTTCCAACAGCGGAGTGAAATACACTGCTTCGCTGCCGGACATTCCTCCGGCACAGGCCCGGCTCTATCCTTATGCCGACGTGGCGACTGCCCAGCCAGCCAAAGAGGTATGCTTGGTCACGGTTCTTGTTCCTACTCAGTCGGCTGGCACGATTGGGAGCGCGCGGGTCGACCGGGAAGGTGCCGTCTACACAGCCCATATCTCATCAGGGAACCGCACCGCATCTGTGCGTGTCATCGACTCCGGAACAGTCCCGGAGTTCTCGATCGAGACTCACTAGTTCCGGTCTCGTGCGAAAGGAAACGTATATGCGACACATTCTCTTCGTTGCCCTCATCGGGGCGTGCGCAATGATATCGTGGGCCCAGGAGAAGGTTGCTCATCCGGTGTTCGAGGTCCGCATTGATGCCATGCTGGATTCACTCAATGCGATTCTGGATGGCGCAAAGCCGGACAAGGATGCGAAAAAGAACATGATGATGGTGGACTTCGCCGCTGTCGATCAGCCGAAGGAGGTCAAAGAGTTCACCACGGTTAAACACCTGCCTCCCCTGCTGCAGGGGCGTTCGGGCATGTGCTGGTGTTTTTCTGCGACGTCGCTCCTTGAATCGGAAATCATGCGTACGTCCGGCCGTACGATCAAGCTCTCGGAGCTCCACACCGTCTACTGGGAATATGTTGAGAAGGCCAGAGAATACGTCCGGACGCGCGGTGAATCCCACCTGGGTGAGGGATCCGAAGCCAACGCGGTCTTCAGAATCCTGAAGCAGTATGGTGCCATGCCGCGGGAAGCGTTCACCGGACTCAAGGAGGGTCAGAAGTACTACAACCACGAGTACACCCTGTTTCCCGAATTCAAGAAGTACCTCACGTCGGTCAAAGAGGCGGGGGCATGGAATGAAGCCGAGGTCATCGCAACCGTGCGGGCACTTCTGGACCACCACATGGGAACTCCCCCAGCAACGTTCCTTGTCGACGGGAAACCGTTGAGTCCGAAAGAATACCTGAAGACTGTGGTGCGGCTGAACCCGGATGACTATGTGGATTTTCTCTCATTGCTGGAACAGCCGTATTACACGAAGATCGAGTTTGAGGTGCCCGACAACTGGTGGCACAGCAAGGAGTACCACAATGTGCCGCTGGATGTGTTCATGACGATCGTGAAGCGCGCCATCCGCAGCGGGTATTCGCTCGCAATCGGCGGGGACTTTTCGGAGGCCGGATACTCCAGGGGAAAGGCGGGGATTGCGGTCGTCCCTTCGTTCGACATCCCTTCGACAGCGATCGATGACGCTGCACGGCAGTTCCGGTTCAGCAACGGCACCACGGCAGACGACCATGGCCTTCATCTCGTGGGGTATGTCGAACGGAACGGCAAGGACTGGTATCTCATCAAGGATTCCTGGAGCAGCGCTTACAACAGCGCTCATCCCGGGTACTACTTCTACCACGAAGACTACGTGAAGCTGAAGATGCTCGGCGTTGCCCTCCACAAGGATGCCGTCAGGGATATCCTGGAGAAGTTTCCGCGCTAGCATTTCTTATCCCCCCGGCCGCGTGCATACTCAGGGGGAATGTGCACTTCCGCATCCAGCGTGCCTGCCGGGGGGGATGCTGACTTCTCCCCGCCCGGCGTAACCGCCGGGGGATCCGTTCTCTCCCTCTTTAGGAAAGGTTGACAAAGGCCGTAGAATGCCGCTTCAAAGTAATGAGCATATGCTCATTACACAGGCAGGATTCGGCAGAAGGGGCGTGGGCACGGCGCCCGAGACTAGACACCTTTCAGGACTCTGTCCAGGAACGCAGCGACCTTGTCCCGCACCGTGTCGACCCAGGGATGCATGAGCCAGAATGGGTGCGGGGCATCGGGGAATTCATAGACCTCGGCAGGAATCCCGAATTCGCGCAGCCGGCTGATCATCTCATCCCGCCCGCCGCGGAACCGCGGTACTGAGCTGTTGATGACAAGCAACGGGGGTGTCTGACGACTGACCCATCGCACCGGGGATGCGTGCCGCCAGATGTCAGGGTTATCCTTGAACGATGCGCCAAACCAGAGCTTCCCGGCAGACGGCCTGGCAGGATCATTATCCTTGCCGCTCTCCGCGGAATCAGCGAAGTCAAGCACTCCATCCATATCGACAATGGCCTGGACAGCCGTCGACCTTGCCGGGTAGGCACCCTTGTCATCAAACTCCGGCAATCCTGCCGTCGTCCCGAGCAATCCGGCCAGCGTCCCTCCCGCAGAACCGCCCATTACGGCGATCCGGTCGGGATGAAGCCCGTACTCTGCTGCGTGTGCACGGATCCAGCGGATTGCAGTCTTGAGATCGTGGAGGCCTGCCGGATAGCGCGCTTCAGCGGAGAGCCGGTATTCCACCGTCACCGCCGCGTATCCCCTCTCAGCCAGGGCTTCTGCCATAGGGAGTTCCTGGCTCCGGTCTCCTGACCTCCACCCTCCTCCATGGATCAGCATGACCACGGGATACGGGCTGCCTGCCGTGTCCGCGGGAGAGCAGATATCCAGAGAGAGGTGCCTGTATCCATGCGCAGCATACACAAGATTCTTCTGAAGCCGCACCTTCCCGGAACCGGCGAATGTCGCAGGCCTGGCATGAGGGTACTGCTTCAGGAGCTTGCTCCACGCGCTTTGCGTCGTGAATGAAGTATCCCTTGGCACGGTACGCGCCCGGAGAAGTGTGTCTGCGGCCAGGACATTCCGTGCCGGATCCCAGCGCCGCTGCCAGGGCGGATAGCGGGCAATCACGAAGGCCGGCTCTTCTGTGTACCATGCATAACCGGTCCGCCGCTCTCTGTCCACTTCGCCCAGTGTGTACACGGGCTTCCCGTCCCTGTTGCAGAAGAGCGGGACATTTGTCCCGAGCTCGTAGTACCGTGCCCACAGCGGCGGAGCATCGGGATCGGAGATGACCACACGGTCAAAATCCGCCACGTGAAACCGGTACCGTGCGTTCGGTGCACGGACGAACTCTGCACGGATGCCGGTAATCCGGGAACGAAAGAACCAGTCCACGGCGCCCTGTACACTCGCGATGATTTCCCTGGATGGATTCTCAATCTCCATGAGAAACCGGACGACTTCCGCACTCTCCATGCCTGTAGCTGCGGCAGGCTCAAAGGAACGTGCCGGGCGGGGTTTCAGCGTGCGGTCATCGTGCTGCTGGCACCACCCCGTCAACTCCCTACCCTCCCGTATCTGGCATGCGAGGATGCACGCAAGTCCCTTTTCATATGCACTCTTCGCTCTCACCCGCAGTGGCTCATCGAGCCATGCATACTCCGCAGCCCCTGTCGCGATATGCCGCAGCACTCCCATCACACCCATCATTGCACCGTCATTGAACGTCACATACCGCCTGTAGCCGCTCGTGTCAGGATAGAATTGCGGCCACCCGCCGTTCGGATACTGAGCCTGAAGGATGAATTCTATCCCTCGCACGCACCCTCGTCTGTATTTCTCTTCCCGGGTTGCACGGTACGCCCGCGCGAGGAAGTCCACCTGCGCATGGGTCGCACCGTTGTCAAATGTGGTCTGGTTGTCATCCACATGCTTGCGCAGCACATCCCGTTGCCGCGGTGTGAGGATAGCCTGCATGTCATAGTTTTTTGGCCAACCGCCATTCTTCTTTTGATAGAGAAGGATGTTGTCTGCGATCTCCTTCATCTGGCCCTTTGCGTAGCGCCGTTGCCCTGCGACAGGAGTGATTACATGCTCTTCATCGGTGATGTCATACCAGTGGTGTGCACTATCTCTGAACGGTTCAATGCTGACCGAGTCTGTCCCCCGACCCTGGACCTGCGCAAATGCGGTTCCGTGCATGGATGACGTCGCGACAAGCAGCGCAGCCACGAATGACGCGGTGGAGACTCCGATCGTTTTGGGGACTGAGAGTGTTCTCAACCGTAGTCTGCTCATGGTTTCTTCTGTTCCGGTAGTGCGACCGGTTCGTATTTCTTGATCACAAGGTACTTCAAGTCTGTGCTTCCAATGTTACGGATTCCGTGGAAGGAACCCGGGGGACAATACAGGCTTGTCATCGGTCCGACACGGGCCGAATCGCCGTTCATCACAAACTCTGCCTTTCCTTCCAGCACAAAGAAGAACTCATCTTCACCATGGGTGTGAGGGGCATGGGTAGCAGAACCGGCGCGGACCACGCTCAGCTTGAGCGTCCGGCCATCGAGGAACGTTTTGTCTGCGAACCAGTACTGATAGCCCGCCTTCGTCGAGTCCACACGGGAAGGGTCGAATGTGTTGACACAACGGTCGATCGTCCATTGCGTGCTCTGGCCCGCAGGAGCAACGGACGGAGGCGACTGAGATAACGCCGTTGCGACACATCCCAGCAGGAGAGCAATGATCACTGCCCTGTGCATGGCCGCACATCCTTTCGATAGTCGGTCGTAATGTAGGCATTCCCGCTCACTGTTTCCAATCTCCAGTGCAGCTGTCCCCGGTGGGCTTGCCCCCGTGCAGCCGTCCGCAGCGCAGCTGTTCCCGGGAGGGCTGTCCACGGTCCAGCTGTCCGTGGCGCGGCTGTTCCCCGGTGGGGCTGCCCACGGTCCAGCTGTCCGCGGCGCGGCTGCCCGGTAGGGCTACCCACGGTGCGGCTGTCTGCAGCGCGGCTTTTCCCCCGGGGCTACCCACGGTGCAGCTGTCGGCGGCGCGGCTGCCCGCGGTGCGGCGCACGTTCGTTCCGTTGATTCTCTCCCCCCGCTCGCCTATATTGTCATTGGTACCTTCCTCAACCACACACGACACTTTTGACCGAGGCCTTTCATGCGTACGATTGCCATGCTCCTGCTCACGCTCTTGACTGTGTCCCTGGCTCTCAGCCAGCCTCAACCCGCCGAACCGTTCGGATGGGCGATCGACATTCAGCAAAGCTACTGGATCGTTCCAAACGTTACGTATTCCGTAGCGAATAGCTACGAGTCGAAACTTGACGTCTATGCGCGGCGCAGCACAACCGGCCCTGTACCGACCGTGATCAACATTCACGGAGGGGGCTGGGTAGGCGGAACGAAGGAGAGCAACAACATCCATCTTCTTCCCTACCTCGAAATGGGCTTCTCAATAGTGAACGTGGAGTATCGCCTTGCCCGGGTGGCCCTGGCACCGGCAGCAGTGGAGGATTGCCGTCTGGCGTTGCGGTGGGTGATGAAGAATGCCAGGACATATAACCTTGACACGACCCGCATTGTGGTAACGGGCGGATCCGCAGGGGGCCATCTTGCGCTCATGACGGGGATGCTGGACTCCGCAGCCGGTTTCGACGTCTCGCGGGAATGGGATCAGACCAACCCGGTCCTCAAAGTCGCAGCCATCGTCAACTGGTTCGGGATAACCGATGTCCAGGATCTCCTTGCCGGACCCAATCGTCAGAACTACGCCGTTTCCTGGATTGGCAACGGCAAGGACCGCGAGGAGATCGCAAAACGGGTTTCTCCGCTTTCGTACATCCGGAAAGACCTTCCCCCCATATTTACGATTCATGGAACGAGCGATCAGCTTGTGCCCTATGCACACGCGACCCGCTTGCATGCGGCCCTGGATAAAGCGGGCGTTCCCAACCGTCTGGTGACGATTCCAAACGGCAAACACGGCGGGTTCTCCCGCGCGGAAATGCTCCAGATTTACGCCGGGATCAAAGAGTTCTTGAAGCAGCACAAGATCCTCTGAGGCGCATCAGGCACGGACTATATCTTTTCCGCTTGCTATTGACATGGATAGTGCTTTATTAAAGAGCATGAATTCCAGCGTCCTCCACGGCTTTGCGTTTTATTACTTCTATCGCGCGAGCGGATCGTGTCGGGACTGATGCACCCTTAACTGCATACACCAACAGCCAATCCCGACATCAAGTCGGGATTTTTCGTTATATGGACCCAGACCAACCTATCATCGCCATTCAGGGCATAGCCGGATCATTTCACGACGAGGCCTGTGCCCAGTACTTTCCCTCGCCCTTCACCATTGTTCCCTGCGAGACATTTCGTGACCTGTTTCAGGTCATGAAGAAGCGCAAAGTCCGGTACGCGGTGATGGCGATCGAAAACACCGTGGCCGGGACGATACTTCCGAACTACGCCCTCCTGCGCACCTCCACACTTGCCGTAATCGGCGAGATCTATCTGGCCATCCGCCAGAACCTCCTGGCGCTCCCCGGTCAAAGCCTTGAGGATATCCGGGAAGTGCATTCGCATCCCATGGCCATCCAGCAGTGCCATGCATATTTTGAGAAGCATCCGCAGATCCGCCTGATTGAGACCACGGACACGGCAGCGAGTGCGGCCTGGATACGCGATCATCACAAGAAGGGCATCGGTGCAATTGCGGCGCGACGGGCGGCATCGCTGTACGGCCTGAACATTCTCGCCCCGGGGATTGAAACGGACAAGCGGAACTTCACCAGGTTTCTGGTCCTGACGGACAAAGACCATCTCAACGGACAGATGCCTCCTCCGGACAAGGCTTCACTGGCGTTTCACGTCTCACACACGCGCGGAAGTCTTGCCCGTGTCCTGACCGTCCTCGCTGAGCATGGCTGCAACCTCACAAAGATCCAATCGCTTCCCATTCTCGGACGCGAGTGGGAGTACTTCATGCATGTCGACCTGGAGTTTGATGATATCCAGCATCTGACAGATGCCCTGGCGGTCATTACCCCCTACGTCCACGAACTGCATGTCCTGGGCACGTATCCAAGAGGAAAGAAAAGCGCATGATCATTCCAGCTTCAGAACGGTTACTGGGTGTGGAGGAATACTATTTCTCGGCGAAGCTTCGGGAGATCCATGAGATGGTCGGCAAAGGTTTGCCGGTCATCAATCTTGGCGTCGGCAGCCCCGACCTCCCTCCGTCGTCCTCGACAATCCATGAGCTTGCTTCATCTGCGCAGAAGTCCGATCACCACGGATATCAGGCCCACAAGGGGCTCCCGGCTCTGCGGGAGGCTATCGCATGGTATCTTCTCACCACGCACCGGCTGTCGGTTGACCCGGCCACTGAACTCCTTCCCCTGCCCGGGTCAAAACACGGAATGATCTATCTTACCCTGGCGTTTCTCAATCCGGGAGACCGAGCACTCGTAAGCGAGCTGTCATATCCCACGTACTCGTCGGTCACGCGCCTTGCAGGCGGGGAAGTTGCGGTGTACCCACTTCGACCTGATCAGGAATGGGCCCCGGACTGGGAGGCTCTCGAGCGCATGGATCTGACCGGCGTTAAGATGCTTTGGGCGAACTATCCGCACATGCCCACCGGAGCACCAGCCCGGCGTCCCACGCTGCAGCGCCTGGTCGACTTCGCCCGGCAACGCGGGATTCTGATTTGCCACGACAACCCCTATTCCATGCTGACCTCCTCGGCTGAACCCATGAGCATCCTGTCGTGCGGAGGAGCAAAAGACGTCGCCGTGGAACTCGGATCCATGAGCAAGTCTCACAACATGGCAGGATGGCGGGTCGGATGGATGGCCGGTCACAAAGAGTATATTGACACAGTCCTTCGTGTTGCCAGCAATGTGGAATCGGGGATGTTTCTTCCCGTTCAGGAAGCCGCTATCCGTGCTCTTCGGGCCGGACCGGAATGGTACCGCCAGTTGCAGGCAGAGTACGACCGGAGGCGCGAGATCGGCACGTCCGTGCTCACGCAGCTCGGATGCACCGTGGAGGCCGGACAGGCAGGCATGTTTGTGTGGGGCCGGATTCCCGAGCAGGCCTCCAGTGCGGAAGGGATGAGCGACATGATCCTCCACTCCATGCACCTGTTTCTGACGCCGGGCAGCGTGTTCGGACCCAGGGGCAGCCGGTACCTCCGACTGTCGCTTTGCAGTCCGACAGGCTCGCTCAGAGCCGCCCTCGAGCGTGTGCAGAGGCATTCACCGTTGCACCATTCCAGTGCGAGGCCTGTATGACGACGACGGTTATTGGTGTCGGCCTCATCGGAGGATCCATGGCCCTGGACCTGAAGGCCTCGGGTTTCTCCGGCCGCATTCTGGGCGTTGATCAAAGCAGTGACAACGCATCCAGGGCACTTTCGCTCGGGCTTGTTGATGAAGTCGTGGATCTCCGCCAGGGGCTCGAATCAGCAGATCTCGTCATCCTTGCGGTGCCGGTCAACGCAGCCACCACGCTCCTGCCCGGCATCCTGGATGCACTCGCTCCGGGCGCCGTCGTGACAGACGCGGGATCCACGAAGCGGGGCATTTGCGAGGCGGTGCAGGATCATCCCCGTCGGGGCCGATTCGTCCCCTCGCACCCCATTGCAGGCACGGAGAATAGCGGTCCGGGCGCAGCACTGCACGGACTCTTCCGCGACAAGCTCGGCATCATCTGCGACCGTGAGTCATCTGATCCCGACGCGCTGGCCCGCGTCACAGAACTTTACGGCGTTCTTGGCATGAGGGTGCTTTTCATGGACGCCCGTGAGCATGACCGCCACGTCGCATATGTGTCGCACATTTCACACATATCATCATTTGTTCTCGCCACTACAGTGCTTGAGATCGAGAAAAGTACCTCCACGATCTTTGACCTTGCCGGATCCGGGTTCGAGTCAACGGTGCGGCTCGCGAAGAGTTCGCCCGCCATGTGGACCCCCATCTTCGAACAGAACGCTCAGTTCGTGTGTGAGGCACTTGACGCGTACATCAAGAACATTACGGCGTTCAAGGAGTTGCTCGAGGCGGGGCAAACCGCGAAGCTGGCCAGGACAATGGAGGAGGCAAATGCCATCCGGAGAGTGCTGGCCGGGATGAACGGGGTGAAGAACGAAGCCAAGAATGATGTCACAAATGGGGTGAAGAATGGAAGCACATATATCGTTTGAACGGCAGCGTGTTATCGGTCTTGATGCACCGCGGCCACTGATCATCTCCGGACCATGCAGTGCCGAGAGCGAGAGCCAGGTAATGCAGACCGCCGTAGCGCTGAAGAAGCTCGGGCGTGTGCATGCGTTGCGGGCCGGCGTGTGGAAGCCGCGCACAAGGCCTTCCGCCTTTGAGGGAATCGGGAGTGCGGCGCTGGCCTGGATCCGCAGCGCCGGCAAGGCCACCGGCCTCCCCACCGCGGTCGAGGTCGCCAACAGCCGTCACGTGGAGGACGCTCTGAAGGCCGGGATTGATATCCTCTGGGTCGGCGCGCGGTCAAGCGCGAATCCGTTCGCCGTCCAGGAGATCGCCGACACACTCCGCGGAACGGATACCCCTGTCCTCGTGAAGAACCCCATCAACCCAGACATCGAGCTCTGGATCGGCGCGCTGGAACGGATCAACAAGGCCGGTATCACAAAACTGGGGGCAATCCACCGCGGGTTCTCGACGTTCGAGCGGTCACACTACCGGAACAAGCCCAACTGGGAAATCCCGATCGAACTGAAGCGCAGGGTCCCCGGACTGCCGATCATCTGCGACCCCAGCCACATCTGCGGCCGGAGGGACACGCTGCAGGCCGTCTCCCAGACAGCCATGGATCTCAACTTCGACGGCCTTATGATCGAGGCGCATATCCGTCCGGACGAAGCCCTCAGCGATGCCCAGCAACAGCTGACGCCTGAAGAGACCGGCGCGCTTCTGAATCACCTCGTCTTCCGCAAGGAGGTGATCACCGATGTACTGACCAGAACGAAGCTGGAGGAACTGCGCGAGCGGATTGACAAGATCGACCACGAAGTGCTGGATATTATGGCGGAACGGATGTCAGTCGCGGAGCAGATCGGCGTCTACAAGAAACAGAACAACATCACGATCCTGCAATCGCAGCGGTGGGATGAGATCGTGCGGACGCGGCTTCAGGAAGGACAGATGAAAAACCTGACAGAGGAATTTGTAACGAAGCTGTTCGAGATCATTCATCAGGAATCCATCGCGCATCAGTCGCATGTGATGAATGATCCGGGGCAGTGAACAGGAAAGCGGCAGGGCCCACACTGTTCGTTCTGACCAGCCGTGCGCCGCACGACGGAGCAGACTCAGACCGCCCGCGGGAACCCGGGCAGGCTAGTGCCTGATCACACGGACAGTTTCGCGGGCAACGACGATCTCTTCGTCTGTGGCAATCACAAGGCCCGCGATTGAAGAATCTCCGGCCGTGATCACTGTGGCATGAGCATTGTTCCGGGCTGCATCCAGTTTCAGCCCGAGGAACGCCAGCGCTGACAGCACGTCGCGACGGAGGGCCGCATCACGCTGGCCGATCCCGCCGGTAAATACAATCGCATCGGCACCTTCCAGCAGGACGAGATATTCACCGATATACCGCTTGCAGTCATAAACAAATCGTTCGCGGGCCAGTGTCGCGCGTCTGTCCCCGCGTGCCACGCCTGCATTGATTTCCCGCATATCGGCGGAGATCCCTGATATCCCTGCCAGTCCCCCGTTCTTCGAACACTCCGCGAGAGCCTGTTCGAGGGAGATCCCTTTTTTCTTCATCACATACGGAAGCACGAACGGATCGAGGTCGCCGATGCGGGTTCCCTGCAGCACACCGGACTGCGGCGTGAAGCCCATCGAAGTGTCGATGGAGGCTCCATTCCTGATGGCGCAGAGAGAAGAGGAGCCGCCGAGATGGCAGGAGATGATCCGGTGATTGTTTGCAGGCAGCCCCAGCAGCCGCACGGCCTCCGTCGCGATGAATTTGTGCGACGCTCCGTGGTACCCATACTTCCGGACACCCAGCTGCTCATACCACTCATACGGCGTTCCGTAGATCCGGGCATAGTCGGGGATGGTGGTGTGAAATCCCGGCTCAAACACGCCGACGAGCGGCGTGCGGGGAAGGAGCTCGCGGAACATCCTGATTGCCGTGAGGTAGGGGGGATTGTGCGCCGGGGCAAGGTCACGATACGCTTCCATGGCCTCGAGCACGTCGTCCGTCAACAGCACAGATCCGTTCTTTTCCCCCGCCTGGACGGTCTTGAAGCCGACGCCGCTGAGCTGCTCGAGCGAGGTCAGCAGGCCATGGGCGGGATCCAGCAAGAATGCCAGCGCTTCCTGAACTGCCTCGCGGTGCGACGGGACGGGAGAGACGCGCTGCGACACCTGCTGGTCCCCCACCCAGTAAGTCGTAATCGCGTCCTGCTTGCCCACGCGCTCTGTGTACCCGCGGGCGCGCTGGTGTTCTGCCGGCATCTCGAGCAGCTGAAACTTGAAGCTGCTCGATCCGATGTTGCACACGACGATGTTCATGACCCTTGCTGGAGTTTCTTCATGACCGCATCCGTGATGCTCCGGACGAGGGCTTCCGTATCCTGACCTCCTGCCGGCGG
This sequence comes from Bacteroidota bacterium, assembly GCA_017860635.1. Lineage (GTDB taxonomy): Bacteria > Bacteroidota > Ignavibacteria > UBA10030 > UBA6906 > JAGDMK01. Next base: position 16,615 of record JAGDMK010000004.1, on the reverse strand, counting down.
TTCCGGAGCCGGGACCGAACACGTCGTGGGGTCTTCTTCGCAGGAAACGCATCCCACGCTCGTGCGGATGCCGAACTTCTGCCGGAGATCGGTCAGCTTCGCCACCTGGTCTTTGTTGAGCACCGTCATGTGGCCAAGCTGCTCGGCCACAAAGGCGATGTGGGCGAAGTGTTCCAGGGTTTCCATCTTATAGTAGGCGTTGTAGATTTCCTTCCCGATCGTCAGCGCACCGTGGTTCGCAAGGAGGAACGCATCGTACTTGTCGAGGATCTTGAGCACGGGACGGAAGAAATCTTCCGTACCGGGCGTGCCGTACTCCACGAGCGGTATGCCGCCGAGTACGATCACGACCTCGGGCAGGATGCATTTGTCCAGTGGAATACCGGCCACCGCAAACCCGGTGGCATACGGGGGGTGGGCGTGACACACGCTGTTGATATCAGGCCGGTTCTTGTAGACCGCAAGGTGCATGTAGACCTCGGAGGAAGGCTTCCGCGTTCCGGAAAGCACCTTCCCTTCCAGGTCTACCACCACCATATCCTCCGGCGTCATGAACCCTTTACTAATGCCCGTCGGTGTGATGACGACCCGTTTCTCGTCTAGCCGCGCACTGATGTTCCCGTCATTTGACGCCACGTATCCGCGGGCATAGACGCGCCGGCCAACTTCAACTAGATCCCTTTTCAGGGTGAGCAGGTTGTTCACCTGGAGATTCCTTATGCTTTGTCAGTCCGCTGGGGAAGAATCATCTCGATCTCATCGTGCGGGCGCGGGATAACATGAGAGCTGACCAGTTCGCCGACGCGTTGTGCTGCTGCAGCCCCGGCATCTGTCGCTGCCTTGCATGCCGCCACATCTCCGCGAACAAAAACAGTCACGAGTCCGCCACCGACAAGCACCTTGCCGATGAGCTGAACGCGGGCGGCCTTCACCATCGCATCTGCCGCTTCCACGGAACCGACGAGTCCGCGGGTTTCGATCATTCCGAGTGCTTCCATTGCCATATGCGTGCTCCTTGGTATGAGAAAGTGATCAACGTACAGAGTACAGATTGACTGTTCCCCGGTCCGGTATCAAGCCGGAGTTACACAATATGCAGCGTCCCCCCGAACGAAAGGCGGCGTGTGCGTGCAAAATGCCGCGGCGTACAGACTCCTTCCCCAGTCGGACTCGAGAGCGTGTGGGAGAATGTGCCTTCCCCAGCCATGCCGCCGAGGCCGGCCAGACTCGATCCATTGACGACGACGATCGAGGTATTCATTGTCTTTCCGTATCGCGTAATTGTATCAAGGTTGTTGGAATGGATCATCGCCGTGTGCCCGTAGCCGTGCTCGGCCTTGAACGCGAGCGCAATGCCTTCATTCACATCCCGGACCCGCACTACCGGCAGATAGGGCATCATCTGCTCCTCCTGCACAAACGGGCAATCGAATTCGGCCTCGCCGAAGAGGAGGCGGACGCTGTCCGGCACGTTCACACCTGCAGCACGCGCAAGCACGCTGGGGTTCTTGCCGACGAAATCGCGGCTCGTCTGCATGCGACCCTGGTCATCCTTTGAGAACACCTTTGCGGCAAGTATCTCGATCTGCTCCTTTGTCAACCGCACCGCGCCGTGCCGCGCAAGGGCATCGAGGAACGGTCTGTAGACCGCGTCTACGACGAAGGCTTCTTTCTCCGCAACACACAGGATGTTGTTGTCGAACCCGGCCCCGTCAATGATGTTACGGGCCGCCCTGTCGAGATCTGCAGTCTCGTCAACCAGAACCGGTGGATTGCCGGGTCCCGCGGCAACAACTTTTTTCCCTGACGCAAACGCGGCTTTCACCAGACCCGGGCCGCCGGTCGCAGCGATGAGGCGTATGGAGCGGTCCCGGAAGAGCGTGGCGGCACCTTCGATTGTCGGCTCGGCTGCCATCGTGGCGACATTCTGGGGGCCCCCGTTCTCCCGGATGGCACGGTTGAACAGGTCGAGGGTATACGCAGAAACCCTTTTTGCGGCCGGGTGGACATTGAACACCACCGTGTTGCCTGATGCAATAATAATGACCAGGCTGTTGAACAACACGGGAATCGGATGTGTTGATGGAGTGACGGCAGCTACCACGCCGAACGGCGCGTATTCTTCGACCACAAGGCCTTTGTCGCCGTTCCAGACACGCGGTTCGAGATCCTCAAGACCCGGGGTCGCCCGCGCGGCATTGTGGACTTTCACCACCTTGTCCTCGACGCGGCCGAGTCCCGTTTCTTCCCATTCGCGCAGGGCGAACTCCTCTGCACGGGAATGCATGACCTCGCGGAGCGCATTGATGACGCGCTCCTTCACCGCCTTCGATGTGGATGCCCAAGCAGGTTGTGCCTCCCGCGCCGCGGCAATGGCATCTTCGACGCGGTCGTATACACCCCAGAGCGTCTGAACCGGACGGAGCGAGGCTCCGCCGACACCCTCCGTGCGCAACCGCGCGACAACGGTGTTAACAATCTCATTGACAGTCTGCTGATCGATCACGCTGCCTCTCATCGTTCCAATGCGACTGAAGTCTTCTGTGCGTCCCCGCTTCCCAGGGACCGTCTGTCTAGCTCCTGAGTATCTCGCCGACGGCTCCGGCTCCCAGGCCGGCGGCATTGGCTTCATCCGTGTCAATATGCATTTCCCTCCGCGCGTTCTTCCCCATCCGGATGAGCACCTCGTGGAGCGTGATGGCCAGGGGGCCTGTCGTGCGCACACTCACCATCTGGCCGTTGCGAAGGCCAAGCTGTGCGGCATCATCTTCGCCGATGTGAATGTGCCGCAGGGCACGAATCAGGCCTTGCGGCAGATGGAGCGCTCCCCTGGGCCCAACCAGAACAACAGGATGCGTGCCGGCAATATCGCCTGACACGCGGGCGGGAAGATTGATCCCCAGATACCGGCCATCGGTGTACGACAGCTCCACCTGCGTGGCTTTCCGCACGGGGCCCAGAATGCGCACCTGTTCGAAAACGCGGCGATTGGCGCCGACCACCGAAACGGTTTCGTTTGCGGCGAACTCCCCCGGTTGCAGGAGATCGCGCAGCTTCGTAAGCTGTGCGCCTGGTCCGAACAGAATATCCAAATGTTCCTGACTGATGTGAAGGTGCCGTGCGGAGATGTTCAGCGGCACGAGGTTTCCGGAGGAAGGTCCGAGGCGTTGCCCGAGCGCATCCCGTACCGCCTGTTCCACATATCTCCGCACTTCATCCTGTGTCATGATGCACCGTGTCCGCGTTCAATATGGTCAACGATCCCCACCACGACGCTCCGGAGGGGCTGCCGGGCGGCAAATCCCATGATTTCCATTGCCGCGCGCCCTTCGGAAGCCACCAGCACGGTGTTTCCCTCGCCCGCGCCGACCGTGTCCACCGCCACCATGGTCCCTGATTTGAGCACTCCTTCAGGTGTGATGGGGCGGACGATCAGCAATTTCGTGTTCTTGTACGAATCGTGTTTGATTGTGGAGACGATGGAGCCGACCACCCTGCAGAGGATCATGGGTTCACGTGCCGTGGATGTCGAGGCGGTCGACAAGGCCGACAATGGTCACATCGCTGGGGATCTGGCGCCCGGGAAAAGCAAAGGTTGCTTCAGCACCTCCCACCCAGAAAACAATGTCTCCCTCACGCGAACCGATTGTGTCCACAGCAATCAGTTCAGTCCCCAGCGCCTTCCCGGACTCGTCTATCGGTTGCATGACATAGAGCGTCACGCCGTTCAGCTTGGGATCCTTGGCGGTAGCCCAGACTTTTCCGGTAACCTTTCCAAGCTTCATGTCAGGAGCTCTTCCGGAAGACGGTCTTGCCGCGGTACTCGATGGAATCCACGATGGCGACAATGCTGGTATCGGTAGGGATAGTGGAGAGGTCATCGACCTGGCGGGCGGAGCTTCCGCGCACGACGATGACAACCTCTCCTTCCCCGGCGCCGACGGCGTCAACTGCCACGACATGGTTTGTGCCTGGCGAAGCATCGGGTCCGATCAGATTAACCAGGAGCAGCTTGTACCCTTTGAGCCGGCTAGTCTTCGCCGTGGACACAACGGTACCTTCGACGCGCCCTAGTTCCATGAGGCATTCCACATATGAAAGAGAGTGTAATTACTAAAATGTACGAAACGATGTAATCAGAGTCCAGCGAATCCATGTGCATCGCACAACAGTGCGCTGCACTATAGCCACTGCACAACCGACACTGCACAACACCCACAGCAGAACACCCACTTCACGACACCCACTGCACAACATCGACTGCACGACACCCACTGCACAACATCGACTGCACGACACCCACTGCACACAGGCTACCGCACACACACTCACTGCACACCCAGTTCGCGGAGAATCTCCTGCGCGCCGCCGATGAATTCGGTCACCCAGAGGACATAGCGGACATCGACTGCGATCGACCTGCTGTATTCTTCACTCCAGGCATAGTCATTGATCGTCGCCTCGAACGTGCGGTCGAAGTTCACGCCGACCAATTCTCCTGCTGCATTGAGCAGCGGGCTTCCGGAGTTGCCTCCGGTCGTATCGAGATTGTAGAGAAGCGCGACCGGGACCATTCCCAGCGATGGGTGCGCATACCTCCCGAACCGCTTCTCGCGGTAGAGCGCAATCAGCCGTTCAGGCGGAGCAAACGGCGGCACACCGGTGGCTTTCTCGATGATTCCCTTCAGCGTGGTGAACGGCCGGTACACCGTCGCATCCGCGGGCGCATACCCTCTGACGCGCCCGAAGGTCATCCGCATGGTGCTGTTTGCGTCGGGAATAAACGTCGTCTTCTGATAGAGCTGTTTCACTTCGACGAGATCCCCATGCAGTCTCGTCAGCTTCCCCTCCCGGTCCTGCCGTTGTTCTCTCAACGTGGAATAGACCGGCGTCAGGCGGCGGCAGAGCTGGACGAAGGGATCCGTGGAGCGCGAGGCATCCTCCGGCGAGCCGTCCATGAGTGCAAAGACGGCCTCGGGGGTTTGCAGCGTTGCGCGCGCATACAGATCATCCAGCCACGGCCCTATGCCCCCCTGCCCGCGGATCTCCGTGAGGATGGAGTCCACAATAGGATGACGACCCGTCTCCGGCAGCGCCTGCAGTCGACGGAGAACCTCTTCGAACAGTGCACGGTCGACGGGTTCGTGAAAATTCTGCAAGGCCAGGCGCACACCGTCGCGCGTCCGACCAATGTTGCGTTCCATGTATGCCGACTCACGTTGCAGATCAGGTTTGCGGAGTTCCCTGGCCCCTTCGGTCGCGATAAAGGCCTGAGAGAGAAGCGTGGAGCTTGTGCGCAGGTTGTCCAGCAAGACCTCGGTCCCCGCAGTCGCGGTCATCGCCGCGTAGACGTCGGCGATCTCCCGGAGCATCGTGCCGTAGCGTTTCTGAAGCGTCGGATCTGCCTCCAGGAACGCCTGCATGCCCTTCTCTTCCTCCTGTTTTCTCTGGACCAGATGGAGACGGTGCAATCCCTGCAGCTTGCCCCTGTAATTCTTTGACGTGTTCGACAGCGACTTCACCCGCGAGTCGTACTTGAGTGCTATGCTCCTGTCTGCTGCACCCATGCGAAGCATCGTGGCGATCTGCCACTCATACAGATCAGCGACTGCAGGAAGCCGGCCGTTCTCTTCGTATGCCAGGAAATGCGACGTCCGATGCCGGTAGGTCCGTCCCGGGTATCCGAGTATGAACACCGCGTCGTTTTCATCGACGCCCTGCGGCTGCACGCGCAGCCACCGTTTGGGATGGTAGGGGACATTTTCCGGCGCATAGTCTGCCGGCGAACCATCCGGTCCAACGTAGGCCCGGAGAAACGCGAAGTCGCCGGTGTGCCGCGGCCACATCCAGTTGTCTTCTTCTCCCCCGAACTCCCCGATCCCCCGCGGAGGCACATAAACCAGCCGCACGTCGCGGAGATAGGTGTAGACGAACAACACGTACGTTTTCCCCGCGAACATCTCCGCAACCTCCCCCCGCACCCCGGGAGTCCGGGTTTCTGTTTCGGCGACCAGGCTCTTGGACTTCGCTGCGAGCGCACGCGTCCGTTCGCCCGGCGACATCGAATCAGCCAGCACTCCGAGCACCTCGGCAGATACGTCACGGTAGGATTCAATGATGCGGACGGTGTTGCCGCGCGCGCGGATTTCCTCACCGCGCTTCCGGGCCAGGAACCCGTGTGTGACATAATCCAGTGCGGGCGTGCTTGCGGCCTGCACGGCAGGAAACGCGCAGTGATGATTGGTGAGGATGAGGCCGTCTGCGGACACGAAGGAGCCCGTGCATCCGCCGATATTGACAATGGCATCGATCAGACTTGTGCCCTGCGGGTTATACAGTGCTTCCGCACTGATCGTCAGTCCCTTCGCACGCAGGTCTATCTCCAGCAGCTGCGTGAGAGGATACATCCCCTCATCAGCCAGAAGGAACTGCACTCCGATGCACAGCATCACGACGGCACTGGCAGCTCTGCGAATCATGTCATCAATCCTTTGCTCATAAAAAAAGAGTGTTCTCCCTTGCAGCGCGGACTCTGATCCGCGTCCGGGGCGTGCGGACTACGACCGGGGCTGTCCGAACCGTTCTCGCATCATGGCACCGATATGTTCTGCAAAATCTGGATAGCGCGACATGATGCCTTCAAAGACATTCTTGTCGAGCGCGTAAAGATCACAGAACCCGATCGCGCGGACGCTGGCACTCCGGGGCTGGCCGAGGACAAGAGAGCCCTCGCCAAAGAACTGTCCGTCGCTGAGAGTTGCCTGGACGGTCACCCCGTCTTTCGCCAGAACTTCCACCTGACCGCGGCCAATGAAGAACATCTCGGCCCCCTTCTCGCCCGCCCGGAAGATCAGGTCCCCCGGCATATACACCTGCGGGCGCATGGCAAGGGCGATCTCCCGAATCAGCTCGTCGGTTGCTCCATGAAAGAACGGAACTTTCTCAATGACGTCTCTCTTCAGAAACAGCGAGACATCACTCTGGAGCGACGGGGACAGGTCATCGAGGATGGCCGACTCGTCAAAGCCCAGGCGTTTTTCCCACCTGTAGGAATAGAAATCGCGGATGCGCCGCTGCAGTGCCGCCGGCAGACCCCGGTATTCCATGAATGCGTTGATTCCCTCCATGGTCTCGACATACCGCACGCGGGATGGATGGAGATTCGCGATGATGTGCGCGATATTGCCGATCACATAGCCGTACACGCCCACGCCAGTGGCCATGACAAACACCGCATAGAGCGTCTCAAGATTGGTGAGCGGAATGATATCGCCGTACCCGACGGACGTAAGCGTCGTGACGCACCAGTAGAGCGCCCGGATGTACGTGTTTTCCACTCCGTGAGTGCCCGGTGTCAGGGCGCGGAGTGCAAACCACCCGCAGGAAAGAACGTGGACGGCAAGCGTAATCCAGTAGCCGAAGTACAGGAGGCGGAAGGTGCTCCACTTGTCTACGTAGTGTGACCACCATTCCTTCATGCTCTCCACAACGCGAAGCAGCTTTCCCAGCCGGAGCAGCTCGGGCAATCTGAGCCCGAAGAACAGATAGAACGGCATTGCAGCGACGAGATCCACGAACAGCCATGCCGGACCGTATGCTCTTTGCCGAGGAGCCGCCTTCCAGCGGACGACGACATCGGCCACCATGAGCAGCGAGACGACGTATTCCAGTACCCGGACCCAGGGGGCCGGTTCGTCGGCTGTCAGGAGATGAAGAGTGCTCAGGATGGCGACAACGGTGGTCGCTCCTACCATAACGAACGACCAGGTGCGGGACAGCGGTGATTGGGTCATGGACATGATCAGAGGAGAACCTTCATGACGATTTTTCGGACCACTCCGCCGGAGACCATGGGTGCGTGCGCATCCCAGGGAAAGAAAACGGCGAAGCTGCCGGGATGAATGGTGAACCAGACCGCAGGATCATCCGAGTACAGGATAATATCCTTTTCGTCATCATAAGGCTGTTCTGTATCGAAGCATCGTTCGACGCTCTTCCACCCCATACTCTCCTTGCCCGAGATGAGGAAATGGACATCGATGTAGCGGCGATGCGCTTCAAGGCGGGCATCCGGAGCGGCTTTCCCGGGGCCGGTGCTGGCGATCGCATAGACGTCCTTCCCTTCGATTTCTTTCCGGCCCGGCTCCAGGGTACGCGCGGAAGGATCTGCAAGGAATGCGAATACCCTCCCGAACTCCGGATGCAATGCTGCGTACCGGCTCGCGTTCGTCAATGAATCCAGAATCATGCTTCGCTCCGCAAAGTGTTCTGACACATAAACCGAGCACCAATGACCGTCACCAGCTTCCGGACGAGCCGCCTCCCGAGAAGCTTCCTCCACCGCCGGAGAATCCTCCGCCAGAAGAGCTGCCTCCACCCCACCCTCCTGAAGAACCGCCCCGTCCGGAAGTCCATCCGCCCGATCCGCTCCCTCCCGACGCGAATGCGGATCCGAGTTTCTTCAGGAATGATTTGCCCCAGGTGCTCTTCGGAAGAAGAGCCTTCAAGACCGGGAACCCGAGAGCATAGAGAAGTCCGAGAGCGGGCCCCACAGGCGCACCGAGAGTCGCGTATGGAAACGCACCCCAGAACGGGAGCAGGAACGCATAGAGGAACCATCCCCCGCATCCCGGCGTAATCAGGGCGATCACCGTGAACAGTCCGACGATCGCAAGGAAGAACAGAAACGCAAAGATGTTTATGCCGGTTTCCCCGAATGCACCGAAATCCCCGTCTGTGGCATCGGCCGTATACGAACCGGCAATCGCGCCCAGGATGGCATCCACTCCTGCCCGCACGCCGCGGTCGTAGTCACCCGCCTTGAAATTCGGAACGATTTCCCGCCGGATGATCTGGGCGCACAGCGCATCGGTCAGATCGCCTTCGAGTCCCCTGCCGACTTCGATTCTGACCTGCCTGTCGTCCTGGGCCACAAGCAGCAGCACCCCGTTGTCTTTTCCCTTCTGACCGAGTTTCCATGTGTCGACGACCCTGATCGAATACTCCTCGATGGCCTCGCCTTCGAGCGACTTGATGGTCAGGACGACGAGCTGGTTGGACGTCGAATCCTCATGGCTTGCAAGCAGCGCCTCCAGATCCCGCTCTGTCGCTGCTGAGAGCAGATCTGCCGTGTCATTGACACGGCCGCCGAGGTACGGAACCTCTGTTGCGCCGGCGACCGGAATACATGCGGCAGCAAGCAGAAGAGTACACCAAAGCACGAGGGCGTTTCTGGTTCCGGGGACCATGGTTCTCATCGGTCGCTCATCCTGAGAGAATCCGACAGTTCATCCGTATCATCGACCCGCCGCCGGACGCCCTGCCGTTGCAGCAGGTTGCCACAGATGCCGATCGCGTCGACGATGCCGTCCGCGGGAGTGCCCGCTTTTATCCCGGCGACAATCGTTGCGACAACCTCATCCCAGTCCTGCTGCACCACCTTGGCATTAATCCCTGTATCGCCGACGACAAGCACGCGATGTTCCAGGAGGCTGATGAAGAGGAGAATTCCCGTCCGTTCCCGGGTTTTGAACACCTCTTCTGCGACAAACGCTTCTGCTGCCCGCTGTGCGACACGATGGTCCATTTCGCTCCCACCGGCCAGCAGGCGCTTCAGCGGCGGGATGAATCGGACGAGGAGCATGCCGGCGACGAACGCCACGATCGTGACGAGTATCAGGCCTGCGAAATTCAGGGGGAGCCAGAGGGTCGTCAGCTCGTGAAGGGCCGCGAATGTTGTCGCCGTCAAAATCCCCGCGAGCGCCCCACCCCGCCATTCAGCATATTCATAGGTGTCGCTCTGCTCGACAACATACGGAACGATTTCGCCCGATGTCCTGGCCTCCGCCTCAGCCACGGCAGAACGGATACGATCCCGATCGGTTTTGGAGAACAGTCGTGCTACGGCAGACGCCATACTGACCTCACAGGTATGATTGGTAGACATGAACCAGACTGCATGCCCTCATCACAACAGCACGCAGGTCGATGCACTGCCCGGCGTTCAGCGCACAGCGCTCTCGAGCATGGTCACCGAGCCGTCGGATGCATCCATCTCTACTTCGACGCCCAGCGGCACCGTGAATTTGTTCTCGATGTGGCCGATCATCGCGCCGGCAAATGCCGGGATGCGGAATGGCGCAATAACATCGGCATACACATCTTCCAGCGTGAGGGAACCGTACCCCCCGCCCGGCCCGCAATCCGTACATTTGCCGAACACAACACCAGCGAGGGCACCGAGAACACCCGCAAGCCGGAGCTGCGTGAGCATCCGGTCGATGCGGTAGATTTGCTCGTTGTCATCCTCCAGGAAGAGAATCACCTTGTCCCAGGGAGGTAGATATGGAGAACCGAGCATGGCCGTCAGCACGGTGAGGTTCCCGCCGATGAGGACGCCACGCGCTTTGCCCGGTGTGATGGTGTGCACGCGGTCGCGGGTTTGCGCCAGGGAATCTCCTGTTACGCGGGGATTCCGGAAGCATTCCATGCTCCCTTCCATCAGCACCCGTTTGAAGTAGCCCACAGAGAACTGGTTCCAGGTGGAGGTTCCCACGGGACCGTGAAATGTCACAAGGCCGGTCCTGGCCAGACACGCAATCAGGAGAGATGTGATGTCGCTGTACCCGATGAGGATCTTGGGATGGAGCGCAATGGATTCATAGTCGAGCAGCTGGAGCAGCCGGTTGCATCCCCATCCCCCACGGACTGCCATGATCGCATCAACCTCCGGATCGGCGAACATGGCATTGAGATCGGCTGCCCTGTCCGCATCGGTCCCGGCAAGATACCCGTAGCGGTCGGTGACGTGAGTCCCGAGTTTCCAGGATAACCCCAGTGCGCGCAGCGTATCCTTCACGATGTCGAGGTCTTCTCTGACATAGGTGGCCCCGGCGGGATTGACCAGGCCAACGGTGTCGCCCTCCCGCAGGCGTGGCGGCTTGCGGACGGTCCGCGGTCCCGCATGCACGTGGTCCGGGATCAGGATGGCTCCGCCGAGAGCGGCACCGATGGTGTGCAGAAAACCGCGTCGTGTCGAATGTGCTGGCCGGGGAACCATGGAACTGGACCTTATGGTGTCTGGTGCCGGGTCATGAGGGATCTCGCGGACCCACCATCGTGCCCCGGGTGTACGCAACCCGGAATCCCTGTCGCTCAACGTTGCGTTGTGAAACACTCCCCGGACGCGTAAGCGTATAGGCGGTATCGCATTCGGCCTCGAGGGCATACGTGATCAGCGAACGGATGACGGCGCTTTGTACGCCAAGCCGCCGAAACGAAGGAACCGTGCTTGCGCCGAAGATGGCAGCTACGCCCTCATGGATCGACAGCGCTCCGCCGCCCGCAGGCCGACCTTCAACCCACGCCAGGACGCATTTCGTCGTCGGGCGGAGCACGAGGTCGCGCAACGCGGAGACATTCTCAGTTGCCTGGGCAAGATCCGCACCGAATCCCAGGGCCACGGTTTTCGCCCAGACATCGGCTTCTTCGGGGGAGCTGAGCTGGACGCTGATTGCAGAGGAGCCGGCAGGCGGCATTTCCGTCGTGCGGATCTTGCGCACGAGCATGTTGGAGAACTCGCGGAGTCGGTAGCCCCGTTTCCCCAGCTCTTCGACCAGCGAGGGGTCGGCAAGGGGGCACAGCTCGATGTTCACGGTCGCGCCGCGTGAGACAAAGAAGCGTTCCAGCCGGTCCATTTCCAGGCTCCGCACGGGGCCGCGCATCCCGATGCCGAGAGCCTGCGTGAGCGGTGAATAAACGCCGACGAAGACAGCCACTCCTCCTGCCATGGGTTCTGCAATCGCACCGTCTTCCGGATGAAGGCGCGCGTGGATCTCAGCGGAAGTCACCCCCACTGCGGCATCCGCGGCCTCGATGCGGCGCGCGAGATTCAGATCCGAGAGAAGCAGGCCGCCTGCCTGGTCCAGCATCAGTGTTGTTACTCCGACTTGAGGAAGCTCACGAGTGAAAAGCCTCTGCTGCGCAGAAGGGCCGCCCGACTCTGTATGAATTCCCGGATCGACTCAACCGGGACTGCCTGCGTGATGCCTGATTCGACCTCGAGCTTTCGTTCGACATACACCGCACCCTCATACGGCACCGCAGGGTCGTAGACGATTTCTCCATTTTCTTTTTCCGGAGTCAGAACGTACGAGGAATGCGCGGAGACGAGTTTGATCATCCCGACAAGTTCGAAGTTCGGCACGCCATCCCGGATGGCCAGCGCGATCCCCCCGCTGAATCCGCGGCTGAACATCGCATCGACCATGAACGTCCCGCGCCGGTCCTTGTTCGGACTGCTGATGATCCCTTTGGTCACCATCTTGTAGCCCGACGGGTACCCGAAGAGATACACGAATGTCCCCCACTCCAGATCACGGGCTTTCCCCGGCGGATAGGAAAACACCCGGATACGCGTGGGCGGTTCGGTCACAAAGTGCTTGCTCAGCAACGCGATGTCCGCGGACTTGTCCATCGCCAGGAGCTCCATCTCTCCCCCTTCGGGCAGCACGGCGACGTAGTTTGTCTGCTTCTCCTTGACCGCCACGCTCTTGAGAAACGGCGTCACGCGCCGGTCGCGCCCGACGACGTATGACAGCACGGTGTCTTCAAAATCGACGATGTGCGCACAGGTCAGGAGCAGGATGTTGTGGCCGTCATAACTGATGACGGTCGCCGTCCCGGAGGCCGTACTGTTGATGTACACTGAACGGTCCTGCCGCGATTCCAGCACATCGGGAGTGAGGTTCGCGAGGAGCATCCGCTCGGATTCGTCGAACGTGTAGGTGCGATAGTACGCAATGCTGCTCAGCATATGCACTGTCTCGCTGATTTCTTCCAGCTGCCTGGAGCACCCTCTGTACGGAAACTCGGTGTCATAGCGTCCGTCTTCGAGCGTTGGATAGACGTCATGATACACGGAAGAGGAGCAGGCGGCAAGAAGCACGGAGGAGAAGAGGATGAGGGCGGCACGGCGGAGCAGTGAATTGTGCATAGGTCACTCCCTCTCGATACCTGCCAGCGTCTTGAGTTGCCGTATTTCCCGGGGTGTCAGCGGACGGGTGGCTCCGCGTGGCAGTCCCTCTTTTGTGATAGGTCCGTAAGCGACGCGATCCAGCTTCCGGACATCATATCCGAACGATTCGAACATGCGCCGTACCTGCCTGTTCCAGCCCTCGTGAATGGTGATCCCCACCTCTTTTCCGCGGCTCCCGGGAATGGGCACCACATCGGCAGGTGCGGTCATCTTCTTGTCCAACCGGATGCCGTTCCGAAGCTGGACCATGTGCTCACGCTCCACAGCTTTGTCACACGTCACCAGGTACGCCTTTGGTATTTCGGATCGGGGGTGCATGAGAGCGTTTGCGAATGCCCCATCGTTGGTGAAGAGCAGGACGCCCGTCGTGTTCCGGTCCAGCCGCCCGATAGGAAAGACGCGCTTCCGGGCGTGCACCAGATCCATCACGGTCGCCCTGCCGCGTTCATCATGCATCGTGGTGATGGTATCCTTCGGCTTGTTCATCACCAGATAGACCGGCGCGTCGACGTGGGCGACTTCCTTGCCGTTGACAAAAACCCGGTCGCGCTGCGGACGAACCGTCGTCCCGAGTTTTGTCATGATGGCACCGTTCACGCTGACGAGACCGGCGGCAATCATTTCGTCCGCTTTCCGTCGTGACGCAACGCCGCACATGCTCAGGAACCTGTTGAGGCGCACCGTATCCGGAGAGCCCGGTTGCAGCCCAGCATCGGTCTTCTTTCGCGTGGTCATTCGTCTCCGTCCACAAGATGCAGTCCGCTTGCCTCATCCTTACCCTCTTCCGCTTCCCGTTTCTCCTCCAGCTCACGCAGCATCCGCTTCTCCACTTCGTACTCCGCTTCCGCCATCAATTCATCGATCTCCCGTGGCTTCGGAAGATCAGCAAGATCGTTGAGGCCGAAGTGCTTGAGGAACTCGCGCGTGGTACCATACAGAAGCGGACGCCCCGGTGTGGAGGCCCGCCCGACAATCGTCACGAGATTCCGCTCCATCAACGTGCGGAGAACGTAGTCGGCGTTTACCCCCCGGATGGCTTCGATCTCGGGTTTTGTCACGGGCTGTTTGTATGCAATGACGGCAAGGCTTTCCAGTGCGGACACGGAGAGCTTGCGCTTCGACCGTTCCCTCACCAGGCGACCAAGCCAGATGCCGAATTCCGGCAGCGTCGCAAACTGATACCCGCCCGCAATGGGCTTGATCCGGAATGTCCTCCCCTGGACCTCATACTCGCGGTTCATGTACGCGATGCATGACAGGATGGTATCTGCATTGAGCGGGCGGGGACGGTCCTGCTCCGACAGGTATTCGAGCAACTCCGTGAGCTGGCCTGTGGACAGCGGTTCATCCGTGGCGAAGAGGAGGGCCTCCAGCACATCCAGGATCTGCCGGCTGACGGGCGGAGGCGGGAGGTCGGGAGTCATCGAGATGCCAGCGCCATAGGCGCAAGAGAAGTCAGCGGACGAATGGCGATATCATCCCTCCCGTCCACTACCGCAAGAGCTATGGCCTTGTTCTTTGTCAGTTCCAGCACGGCAATCACCGTGACGATGATCCGGATTTTTTCCACCATGTGCGCGACGAGCTGCAGGAGTGTAGTCGGACCGTGGACCCGGAGGAAGTCCATGACGAAGCTCATCTGCTCATCCACCGTCACGGACAGCAGGTGCACTTCATGGACCACTTTGCGCGGCATCTGGTCCAGTGCCGACTTGTATGCCGCAATGAGGTTGAACAGGGAGATATCTTTCAGGAAGCCGTCGTCTTCCTCTTCCACTAGCGTTTTTGTATCGCCTTCGAAGAAGCGGCGGTAATACACTTTCCGATGTTCCTCCTCCAGCGACCCGAACTCCTGTGCCATCTCTTTGAAGCGTTTGTATTCAATCAGCCGCCGGATCAGTTCCGCCCGGGGATCTTCTTCCTCGGGAGCATTCTCGTCGCGCGGCAGCAGCATGCGGACTTTGATCTGCATGAGGGTCGCGGCCATGACGATGAACTCGCCGGCCACCTCCAGATCGAGCGATGCCATCAGATGGAGATACTCGAGGAACTCCTGCGTGATCCGGGAGATCGGGATATTGGTGATATCCAGCTCATCCCGCCTGATGAAGAACAGGAGAAGGTCGAGTGGACCCTCGAACTCAGTCAGTTTGACACGGTACATGCGGCTATCCGAGTTTCATCGCGGCGTGAACCTCTGCCATCGTCTCCTGTGCACGGAGGCGTGCGCGGCGTTCGCCGTCGTTCAGTATCTGTTCGACCTCTCCGGGGTGCGCATCGAAGTAGGCGCGCTTGTCGCGGAACGGGGTAAGCGCATCGACGATCCGCGTGCATGCGCGGTGTTTGCATTCGACGCAGCCCAGTGCACCGGACCGGCACCCTGATTCGATCTCCGCCGTCTCGCCCGCATTGAATTTCTGATGATAGGTGAACACCAGGCAGATCTCTGGTCTTCCCGGATCATTCTTCCGGACTTTCTGCGGGTCGGTGACTGCCCCGCGCATTTTCTGCTGGATGGCGTCGGGCGGATCGGAGAGCACAATGGTGTTCCCCACAGACTTGCTCATCCGTTTTCCGTCCAGCCCCGGCAGCCGCGAGAAGCGGGTCAGCTTGGGTTCGGGTTCGGGGAAGACCACACCGTACTGGGTGTTGAACCGCCGGGCGATCTCACGTGAGATCTCAACGTGCGGAACCTGGTCCTCACCCACAGGCACGAGTTCTCCTTTGTACAGGAGGATGTCCGCGGCCTGGAGTACGGGATACCCCAGATGTCCGTACGTGATGTTCTCGATATGCAGGTCGCGCACCTGGTCCTTGACTGCGGGATTCCGCTCAAGGCGCGCGGCGGTGATGAGCATCGAAAAGATCAAATGGAGTTCGGCATGTTCCTTGATGTGGGACTGGCGGAATATCGGACTCCGGGAAGGGTCGATCCCGGCTGCCAGCCAGTCGATCGTCATGTCGATGGAATTGGCCTGAATTCCCGACGAATCCAGGTTGGTGGTCAGGACATGGTAATCGGCAATAAGGTGAAAATTCTCGTATTCGCCCTGCAATGCGACCCAGCTCTCCAGTGCTCCTACCAGATGTCCCAGGTGGAGCTTTCCGGTCGGGCGCATCCCGCTTAAAATTGTCTTGCGTTGCTTCATTCGATCCATAGTGGAATTGGTGTGTGAGGGGACTGCTGCGCTTCGCCCGGAGCGCAGGGAATACGGGGGGCGTGATCACCGCAAACCGTCAGCCTGTCACCTGCGGAACATTCCCATGCTGCCGCAGTGTTCAGGAACACCCACCCCATCAGTTAAGGAAAAGGTAGGGCTTCCAGCGCTCGTCGAGAGACCCGACCACATGACGGATGAAGGTCACGTGATTCGGACGCATGGGCTTTCGCCGCAACGAAATCACGGCTTCTTCGGGAGTGCGGTCCCCCTTCTTATTGTTGCACCGGACACAAGCACAGACGAGGTTCTCCCACGTGTCTTCTCCTCCCCGGGAAACCGGGATGACATGATCCACCGTCAGCGGGAGATCCGCCCTTCCACAGTACTGGCACCGATGTCCATCGCGGCGGAGGATGTT
>JAGDMK010000241.1 GCA_017860635.1 Bacteroidota bacterium | reverse complement strand
CAGGATCGTAGGGGCTTGTGACTTTCCGGTCGGGGCCGAGGAGGCTGTCGTATTCACAAATGATAATCCGGGGAGTGATGCATTCGATTGCCTCCCAGACCCAGTAATCATTTCCATCAATGTCTATGGACAACAGGCCGATATCGCCTGTGACGCCATTCTCGCGGAGAAGCGTGTTAATGTTCTCGCGGTCAATGAACGCGTGGAGTGCACGCAGGTTGTGGCGGTAGTACACCGGGTCCTTGCTGATCGTCTCGATGTTTGTGGCGGTAGTACACCGGGTCCTTGGCGATCGTCTCGATGCATTCCCGGCCCGCATCCATAACAAGCCCGGTCCAGTTGTCATGCTGGAGCAGATACCGCGTATTGGACTCGCGGTAGTCGTGAACGCCGAACTCGACGAACACCGGCACCGTAATGGGCACAGCATGGATGAGATACTGGATGATGCCATCCTCGCCCCATTGGGAGTACGTCTTGAATTCACAGCGGCGTAAGGGGGAATCTGACTCGGGATGGGAAAGGGTCAGTCTCTGCTCAATGCGTCCAACGGCCATCTGAAGGTCGTCAAGACGCCGCGTCATATCGTTCAACTGGTTCAGCCGGCGTCGCAGAGGTTCAAGATGGGAGACAAGGAAATCAGTCAGACTCATGGAGAGGTCCTATTGTGTCCATATCCCTGTTGCGCGCCCGCTCAGGAGTTTTCCTGTCTGTATCGGCCACAGGATCGCACCGGGCAGGAGGACGAGACAGATAGCCAGGACAACGCCCGTCGTGTGCAAGCCTCCCTTTCCGGCGAGGAGAAGGGCAAGTGGGATCATGGCAATAGACATCAGGACGGCGACGAGGAGTTGTAGCCGGATTTTTCCGGTTCCGTTGATAAAGTACGAAAATATGCTACTCCACGCAACAATGAGCACATACGCACCCATTGCCGCAGACAGACTCAGCGGGATGTGCACCGCGTGACCGATCCAGAGCGCATATGCGGTGTCAGCCAGAACCACCATGAGCACCACACCGACAGTGAGCAGGATGAAGGCCTGCTTCAACCGCCGGAAGGTCATCTGGATCCAGGCGATGTCACCGCGTGCAAAGGCGTCTGTGTATGCGGACCAGAACGGCATCAGCAGCATCGCAAACGCCATCGCGGGAACACCGAAGTACTTGTACGCGATGTTGTATTGCGTGACTTCCTCAGGTCCAAAGAGCTGCGTGATAATGATGTTGGCGCTGGTGAAGATCACGAGGCCCGCCAGCTGCAGGATGAAAAACTGAGCGCCCAGATGGATCAGTCCGCGCGCGTGTTCAACCCGCACAAAACGGAAAGAGGGAGCAAACTCACGGTATTTCCCGCGGAACAACCAGATGTTGCCAGCGAGAGGAACAAGAACCATGGCTCCAGCCAGGCAGACACCCAGCCAGAAGAGTGACCCGGGAATGCTGTAGGTAAGCGCGACGACGGCAACGAGCGAAACCGCGTTGATCAGGACTTCCAGCAGACTGCTGAGCGCTGGCTGTTGATCCGCCGTAAGGATGGTCCCGATCAGGCCGACGACAAGCCGGATGCAGAAGAACAGCACGACAATATACGCCAGGTTTGACAGCTCCTGTTCCATGTCCGCCGGGGCATTCAGAATGCCGGTCCACGAAAGGAATGGCTGGAGAAGCACGAACACGAGGAAGAGCATGATGCCGATCAATCCGACGAAGAGGTAGGTCGTGCTGATATAGCTCCGGGCAAGTTCGCGGTCATTGCGGGCCAGGGCCTCTGCAAACCGGTTGCGCAGCCCGTTCCCGAGGCCGACATCCAGCCACATGACCCATGACAGAATGGAGCTGAGCGTCATCCAGAGGCCATACTTCGCCGGGGTAAGGTAGGTGAGTGTCAGGGGAACAAGGATGAAGCTGATGGCTACGGACACACCCCGGAGGAGAAACAGCCCGACGATGTTCTGTTTCGTCTGAATGCTGCGTGGCGAACCTTCAAACAACGCACGCCTGAAGAAGGCAATGAATTGGTTCATGCGCGATGCCGTGTGAGTTTCCGGAACTGTGAACGCGCAAAGACCCGGATGTCCCCCCAGCGGGCCAGGACTTCAGGAATAGTGAACGGGACGTAGTGCCGGACGCGCTCAAGTGCGATCCAGGCCATGACATACGACGCCACCACGACCCCCACGGCCGCTCCGACCGCGCCAAACCAGGGTATCGTCACGAGGTACGCAACAACGGAGATAACGAGCATCTGAATGCCGAGGATGAAACTCGCCCGGGCCTCGCCCAGTCCCATCAGCACATTCGAACCGATGGCCAGGACCGGAACCGCCAGTGACATCAGCATGAAGATCTGAAGGATCAGCACGGCGTCGGGATACCGTCCGTCATACAGAATGCTCACGAGCGGCCCGGCCAGAAACAGCATCGGGATCATGACGAACAACATCCCCACGCCGGAAAAGAGGAGTGATTTCTCGACAACAGCCTTCAGATTTTTCCGCTCACCCCGTGAGGCCAGCAAAGAAACACCGGGAAGCAGAAACATCTGAATAACCTGAGTGACCATGTCAAAAATCCTCGTGAAGACCTTTGCTGAGCTGTACACCGCAACCTGTACCGGACCCGTAAATGCCGACAGGATGAAGGTGTCCGCTTTGGAATAGACAAGATAGCTGACATTGCCACCCAGCGAATAGCTGCCGTACTCCCAGGTGCGCCGGAAATCGCCAGCTGTCGGGCGGGCCTTCCATTTGACCATCGACCAGGTCAGAATGAGACCGAGAAGCGACGAAGCGGACAGTGAAATGATGTTGATGAGGATGAGATCCTTGGCCGAATCGAAGAGGTGCATCCGGGAATACACCCACACGAGAACAGGGGTGCCCAGAAAGTGCAGTGCGTCCACCCAGAAAATCCTGCTGATGCCGAATCGCGTCTGCAACAGCACGAGTGCAATGTTCCGGATGAACGATGCCCCCAGCATGGCGGGCACGTACAGCAGCAGCGGCGCGAGTGTCGGCGCGTGCAGGACGTCACCCAGCACATTTCGCGTTACCACCACGGCAACAGAAGAAAGGATCACGAACGCGAGATTCAGAAGTATTCCGACAATGACGATGGGAGAGGAATCTTTACCCGCCTCGGATGCGAACTTGAGCATGGGCTGCAGGGCCAGAGCAGTTGCCAGGCCGGAGATAATGAGAAAGATCTCCTGCAACAGCACGAAATTCCCGAACTCTTCCTCCGGAAGCACGCGGATGACGAGATAGACGTAGGCAAGTCCGTACGCTACCGGCAGCGCCTTGTCCGCAAGGCCCCAGAGACTCTTCGTGATATGTTTGCCGAATTCCATATGGTCTACCGCACGTGCCGCCTCTCAGAGTGCGATTCCGTGGTGCTGCGTCCCTCATCCGGAGGAATGCACCCTGCTCTTTGCACGAGGTACCGGCGCGTGTGATGTACGCAGCCGTGACAGCATCAGGTACCGTATGCCCGCCCAGAAGTTGACAAGAGTGCTGAGCCAGGGGAATGTCAGCCAGTGGTACCAGCGCGCATAGCGCGCAAAGAAACGATAGTTGCTGAAAGCTTTGTTCTTCAACTTGAATAAGGACAGGTGGCCGCCCGTGCTGACGGAGAGCTTGTGCCAGATTCGTGCGCGCGGCTCGTACATGATCCGGTATCCGGCACGCCGGGCGCGCATGGACCAGTCCGCGTCCTCGGTGTAGATGAAGAAGGATTCATCCAGCTGGCCGACACGTGCAATCAGTTCTCGCGACACAAGCACACAACATCCGGTAGCATAGCCCGTTTCGGTTGCGGTGTCATGCTGCCCGTGGTCCACCTCTCGTATCCCCCGGTGACGCATGGTGCCGGTCCAGAACGATATTTCTCCGCCTGCATACCAGAGCAGGTCGGGTGGATCGTGGTAATAGATTTTCGGAACGACCATGCCGCACCGGTCTTCAGTGCCGATTCGGGCCAGCAGCGCCGACAGGAAGTCCGGGTCGACAACCGTGTCGTTGTTGAGCAGGAGGACGAAGTCCGCACCCTCGGCAAAGGCCTTCTGGATCCCCGCATTGTTTCCTCCCGCAAACCGACGGTTCTCGTTGAGGGCCAGCAGATCTACGTCCGGATACTGACTTCTGATTGCGGTGACGGAATCGTCTGTGGATCCGTTATCCACAACCAGTATATGCGGAGGCGGACGGTGAACGCACTGGAGCGAGGCCAGACAGTCGAGCGTGACGTCTTTCCCGTTCCAGTTCACAACGATCACAACAACGCGAGGAGTATCCATATGTTCTGTTTTGGCAAGGTTGCCTTCGCGCAGCGTTTACCGTGTCTGCTCCCGGCAACCTTTAGCGAGACTGCTCCCGGCACAAGGCCTCGATGGCTTCGACGAAGTAGTCCCAGGAATAGAGCCGTTTTTCCTCTTTCACGCGCGGAACCATTGCCGCCTCGAGATTGCGGCGGTAGTACTCCAGTATGGCCTCGGCAAGAAGCCCGGGTTGATTCGGGGGGACGATGGTTCCCGTCACGCCGTGCTTGACCACTTCCGCGAGCCCGCCGACGTCTGAGGCAATCACCGGCTTGTCGAAATTGTACGCGATTTGCGTGATGCCACTCTGTGTTGCAGAGAGATACGGCAGGATCACGACGTCTGCTGCGGAGAAGTAGGCAGCCACCCTGTCATTGGGAACATAGTCAGCAACCACAGTGACGGAGCTCTGCAGCCCGAGGTCCTCGATCTGCTTCTGATACTCCGCCTGATCGACATAGAACTCTCCCACCACCAGGAGATGGACGGGAAGGGTCTTCCGGACCTCCTGAAGCGCGGAGAGAAGGATCTGAAGACCTTTGTACCGGCGGACATACCCGAAGAAGAGCACAATGCGTTCCTCGGCAAGTCCGAGAAGGCGCCGGGCCTCGTGCTTCTCCATCGCCTTGCCAAAAATCGTGTACACCGGGTGCGGTGCGAAACGATACACGGCGTTCGGGTGAACGGTCTTGAGGTCGCGCTCCACTGCGGCAGACTGCACGATAAAATAGTCCCCGGCACTGAACGCGTACCGCGTGAACAATTTGTCGCCGGGGCGTCGCTCGTGGGGTAGCACGTTATCGCAGATGAACAGCACCTTGGTATGCTTGTTCTTCCGCGCCATGCGGGCAATGGTGCCGAAGCATGGTCCGAAGAACGGCAGCCAGTACTTGAAGATGACAAGGTCAGGACGCCGATCCCGGATCATGCGTCCGACTGCAAGCCAGTTAAACGGGTTGATGGAATCGACGAGCTCCGGGGCAGGAGGGACCTGGCTCGTTTCGCCGGTTTCCTGTTGCGTCTTGCCGGGGAACAGG
>JAGDMK010000240.1 GCA_017860635.1 Bacteroidota bacterium | reverse complement strand
AGGGTTGTAGTTGAAAATGCCGTTTGCCCGCACAGTGAACAAGAGAAGCTGCGTTTCTTCCACGTCGTGCTCTGTGAAGACACCCCGTACTTCGTCTTCAGTCACTTTCGAATGATGATAGAAGAAGTCGCCACCGAATTCGAAACATGGCCCGCTGTAGGAGGGACCCCACAAATAGCTCATTCCTACGCCAAAGCCAAGGCCCAGATTGACGTCCGTGCCAATTGATGCACGAATGCCAACGGCTGACCTGTCCTTCTGCGCATGCGAGGGAACAGGTGCGAGCAACAACATAGACACAGCTGCAATCAGAATGGCGCGCATTGGATTCTCCGTCGTGTGATACGCTGGGAATTAGGGGACAACCACCGCCTGCAAAACGTGTGAGGGTCGCGGGAGGGAGACTGAAGGCGATAGTCCAGAACACAGCCTCCTCCTGTGGGGGGGGCACAAGGGACATCGCGGGTGACCGAGCGGGAAGCCACCTATTCTTACAGACGCTGCGATGGATCGCTGACTGGAGGAATGATTCTGTGGGTCGTCGCGGGAACAGCAGTACAGGAAGCCTCGACGGCGCCTGGACATCAATCTCGGGTCAGAGTGCGTACGTGTACGCGGGAAATATACTCCGGTCTTTCCCAAAAGTCAAATACCCGGGAACACCCTTGCCAACACACCTCTGCCAACTCAATCCCCAGGCATCTCACGGATTCCTGATGGTACGCCCCAATCGGGACACATTTAGAATCTGGAATGCACGGCTAGTCCCAGCGCCACCGCAATTCCTAGAACCGTTGCCACCACCGCAGAGACAGTGCTCGCTTTACTAAACTCATTGGTAACAACGTTTTTGATTTGATCGTCTGGGACGATTCCAGAGAAGTCCTTGCTATGCTTGTTGTCATTGTAGATCAACTTGCCGACGATCGTGTATCCGTTCTCGACTCTCTGGTATTCGTGTGACAGGATATGTCTCCCATCGTGCAGTTGAAAACTCACTTCAACAGCGGGATGCGGGAGAGGATCGTCCTTTGTTATGGTCGTATGGGAGTAGCATCCAGTAAGCAGGATGGCAAAGAACAGACAAACACAAATGAGCTTCATGGTGCCCTCCGAAGCAGAATGTGTCTGCAGAATCTGCTATCTAAAGGTATCGCACCACACAAGGAGATGTGTCACATAGATGTCATGCTTTTGTACAGATACTCGGCGGGTCGTCGGGTAGGACAGTTTTGCAGTTCAACGGGAGGGCTGATACCTTGAGTGAGTCAGAGGGACAACGGACAAAGTGTTGACGACATTGATAACAAGCGGGTGTGAAACGGAGGAAAAACAAACGGTTCACCATCACTGATGACACCGTTTTCGTGGACGGGGACGGAATCTACGCCGGAGGTGCACGCGCCGCCGGATCACTTGAGAAATATCAACTTGCGTGTCTGGATATAATTCCCAGCCTGCATCCTGTAGAAGTAAACGCCGCTCGAGAGGCCAGATGCATTGAAGCGCACTTCGTGGTAACCCGTTTCCTGGTCCCCTTGAACGAGCGTCGCTACTTGCTGGCCGAGCGTGTTGAAGACTGTCAGCTGAACAGTTGACTTGTAGGGCAGCTCGTAGCGAATCGTCGTCGATGGGTTGAAGGGGTTGGGGTAATTCTGGCTGAGACCATATTGCAGCGAAGTCGTGGCATGCGTCACCGAAGTGGCCGTGGCAGTGAACTCGAAGATATCCGCGGCTGTTGCCGGCTTCAGAGTCTTCACCTGAAACACCGAACCCGGCACGGGCAACGTATCGCCAGGAGAGGCAACAAAGAACACCCCCCAGGAGAGTCTCGGTGATCCGGTGGAATCAGGTTCCAGCATTTCCACTTCATCGAACGAGGAAATCGTCTGGTTCACGTCTGGATCGTCAAACAAGACGTCGGCCTTCCGGTTCTTAGTCAGATTCCAAACGATGAACTTCATAGGAGATGCACTAATCCCGAAGGCCGCTTTTGAGGTGTCGACTACAGATCCTGTCAGAGTAATACGATAGTCATATGGATCGGGGTAACCGATGACAGTCACGGGATCGACAAACCTCTCCACAACGGCAACATTTGTGTGAAGCGTTGTATGGCTGTCGAGCCAGCGTGTGCTGTCCTGATTGATGATAGCCCGCTGCAGATCCTTCACCCGCAACCGCAGTCCGTCAAAGAGCGGTCCCTCCGTTGTGCCGTCCAACTCCGTTGCTCCCCTGATGACCTTCACTCCGAGATTGCCGTCCAGCACGTCATATGATTTCGCAGAGGATGTCGTGTCGTTGAATGTCACACGGTACCGATGCCCCGTGAGCGCGGCGGGATCGATGACGCTGACCGATACCGTCGTGCCGCCGCTCCCCGCGATATGAGCGGCGGTCAGACCCTTGTTCCTTGTTGTACGTTTAACAAACGAACAGGTCTGTGCGGATGCGGTGTTGCTGCCGTTGCTTGCCACCATCTTCAGGATAGCCCGGTCGGAATTCGCCAGGGATGTGATCCCTATCTTCCGCACCTGAACGATTGTGTCGGAATGGGCGACATAGGCGTCTGCCTGTACAAATGTCTCACCACCATCGGCGCTGTACATGGCCGCAACAGAGAGCGTCGACCCTTTCGAATCTCCAAGAAAAAGAGAGATCTCGAGGGAATCCGACATGAAGGGGATGCCATTGGTGAAGTCGTCATCGAGAACCTTGACAAAGGGCATTCCGGTAGTGGAATTGCTGATGGAGAAGCTCCCTGACCGAGTGACACCATAGATATGATGCTCTGCGTTCTTGAGGTAAACTGCAATCTGGCCGAATGAACAATCCCCCACGTGCGCAGTATTCCAATTGTAACTTCCCGTATTCGGTTCTGAACGACTGATCAGACCCCAGGTATCCCCCAGATCTGGACTGAACCAGATCTCCACGCTGTCGCCGACTGTCGTGCTGGTCCAGGTAATAGGTTCGATTCCTTTCAGAGTCCGGTGGGACTTCAGGTTGGAAAGCGTGATTGCTCCCGGCTGCTTCTTATATTTATCGAACACCCACGGGAAGAGATAGGCGTAGTTGTAGGCTTGGTTCCACGTCAATCCAGTATGGTCGCCGTTCTGAAACTCTGTATAGAAGAGATCGGCATGGCTTTGCACGTACATGGCAATCGTGCTGTCGGGAAGCCCGGTGCAGTCGAGATTGCGGCAATGTGTGTACACGACCGGCCGCCCGATTGTGTGAAGAGCATTGATCATATTCCGCGAATACTGGACAGGGACGATCGCATCGATCGCACCATGAAAATCCCAGACCGGCACGCCGACGCAATTGATGGCATACCCTGGGTCTCCACCGCCGCTCACAGGGACCGCGGCAGCGAATCGTCCCGGGAACCGAATGATGAGGTCCCACGTCCCGAATCCTCCGTCGGAGAGGCCGGTGACATAATATCGGTTCGTGTCGACTGCAAACTCTCGAGCAAGGGAATCGAGGATATTGTTCGCTGCTGCCAGTTCCGGGCGGATAGGGAGCGAGACACCTAGGCTCCATGTCCCGCCGTCCGGATACTGGGGCGCGACAACAAAACAGGGGTACTTCGCCTGGTTCGTGGGATCGGCCCACGATGTGGCCATCGGGTAGGTCAATTGGCGGAGATTGTCCGTCCCGCTCTCGCCGGATCCGTGCAGGCATAAGACGATGGGGTACTTTTTGGCGCTTGAGTAGCCGGTGGGGATAAAGAGGCGATACGGAAGCGTTGTCCCCATGTAAGTGTGAGACCGGGAGATAAATCCGTCGTAACTAGCCTGTCCGAACATAGTGCAGGAGAGCAGGACAAAGCACACTGAGAGCGTGAACGTCTTCTTCATTCTAAGCTCCATTGTTTTTCTGTCGGACTATCAAGAGCAGCCGGTACCGCCGGCCGTGTCGTTCCACGCTACCGGACCCCCCTTTTATACGGGAGTGGAACTCGCCCCTTGAAAAGCGGGTCAGTCCTGCAAGGTATCATCCCTCAGAAGTTGTTGGGCCTATAATCGTCTTCACGACGCTCACGAGGTTTGCCGGAAACCCGCAGCCACAAGGCTGCAACCAGCTTGCCGAGTAACGATTGTGGGTGACAGAGTAAACGACACCCATACCTCCGCCACCCAAGCGCTCGAGGTTCCCGTAGTTAGAAACAGTCTGGCCGATTATGGAAATTTCACCGGCGTGTTTGATCCCAACGGCCCGAAGAACTAACGATACGGCAGTGACCAGACCCCATCCTGGAGTTCCTGCAGTTCATTCATCTCTTGAGGCTTTCATCTCTAGGTCTTTTCCTCCCTACGAACGTCCCCAATCGGCTGGACGGGCTTCTCGACTTTCGTGATACAGAAAGAACAGGTATAGAAGATTACGGGTACAGAATGTTATCTTGAACCGCTATCAAGCCATATTAGTTCCCCTCGGAATAGTTCTCTGTCAATTTTCCGCCACAATATTCTAGCAGGTTGTTGAAAAACGCAAGTACAGAAACTTCACTGTGAGCTTGGAGCAAAAACTGCTCTCCAGACTTTCATCTTCCCATCCGGTTGATACTTGAGAACAATGATGACATTGTTGGTGAATGGGTCAGAAACAAATCCCACACGTTGACGATGTGGGATTCAAAGAGTCGCAGAATACTGATTTCAAGACAGTGTCAGATGACCTCAACACCATAAGTGTTTTCGTTTGAACACAATCTCCCGCTTGTAGTCGGCAGAAGTACACACCCCTTGCAGGGAATAAACCGTTGCACTTGACCTCGTGAACTCCTGCGTCCCTCCACTCATTCACGAGCACTGATACCTCGCGACCGAGCATATCGAAGACACTCAGGTGGATGATTGCCCCAATATCCACGCCCTAGCAAATAGGGCAGGACATCAGTTTGGGAGCAGGGGGAAAAGTGGGGTGGACGGGGACGGAATCGAACCGCCGACACAAGGATTTTCAGTCCTTTGCTCTACCAACTGAGCTACCCGTCCTACTGCAGATTTGAAGACACAACTCAGCCTGTAATATAAGCACTCCCGCGAAAAAGTGCAATCCCAGGAGAATTATGGGAGTCCCGCTACTTGTAAAGGCCATCGCGCAAGCGCTTCAAGCGCGCAACCAACTCATCCAGATTCTCCTCCCGCTTCTTCCCAAACCTGGCTTGCGCAAATGATGTGTGAAACCGGAATTTTTTCACAAACTCAATGTTCTTCGCTAACCACTCCTCTTCCGTGAACGGAATCCCGGCCTGTAATTCCCACTCCATCCGCAACGCGTCGCTGTGCTCACGAAATGCGTCTCCACCAATATAGGCGATGTCACTGTCGCACATCACCCGCTGTAGAAGCGTTGTCGGACGTTGCGGTAGCTTCGTCGCCCGAATGCAGCCAATCACCTCCCCGATCCTGCGTTCGTCAAGTCCCTCAGACTGCAGAAAAGCACTCGCTGCTCCCGCACTCCGCTCCTCATGATTCCGAGCTCCATCCACATACCCCGCATCGTGAAACCACGCCGCAAGCACTACGGTTTCCATCTCCTCCGGCGTGAGATTCATGCCTGCGCCTATCTCCTCGCACGA
>JAGDMK010000072.1 GCA_017860635.1 Bacteroidota bacterium | reverse complement strand
CCGTCGTACCACAGCAGGCAGCAGGCGCTTCCCGTCGCAGCGCTCCGCTGCAATCGCTCAGTTCAGGAGGAGCAGGTAGTCATCGTAGTGCGACATGACGTTTTCGACGTACTGAATCGTCTCACCGGGATTCCGGAAATAGCCAGTCTTGGGGCGGTCCTGGTTCCAGACGTTCCGGTGAAGGGATTCATGGTGTCGGGAGAGGAGGGGAAGCACATCCCGTATTGAATCCCATGCAAGCGGGTCTTCGTGCAGGTAGGCAGCCAGCTCCTGAGCATCGTAAATGCGCCCAATCCCCGCATTGTACGCGGCAAGCGCCAGCTTCGTCCTGTCAGGTTCGGGAGCCTCCTCGAAGAGGTCATACAGCTGCCGCAGATAGTACACACCACCTCTGATGTTGTCATGAGGGTGGCTGAGGTCTTCCACTTCAAGTTCCCTGGCGATTTCTTCGCCCGTCCCGGGCATGAGCTGCATCAGGCCATAGGCCCCGCGATGGCTCTCTGCCGTGGGTGAAAACCGTGACTCCTGCTTCATCGTGGCGAGAATGAGACGCCAGTCGAACCCGTACCGCGCTGCGTACTGTTTGATCGTCGGACCATACGTCCGGACGAACTTCCTGGTCGGCCCATCGACGAGAGGGTCAGGCCTGGTTGCTTCGATCTGCCCTTCGGGCAAAGCCGGAGGGGATACAACCTCCGTTGTCTGTTCCTGGCCGGATCTGCGGAGCAGGCCGTCACCAAACGGCGTGCACCCTGCTACCGTTACCAGACAACAGACTACGAGAAGATAGCTTCTCTTTTTCATCGGTGTCCTTCCGTGCTGATGTGTATCGGCCCCCTTTGCCACTTACCACCCTATCCACAATGCAACCGGGAGGCATAGCCGTTCAACTTCAGAAAAATCAGAAGCTTTGCAAAGAACGGTGAGACAAAGCTTGGAATAACCCGTATATGTATAACACTAGGACGGGCGGCAAAGTTTCGCAACCCGCCATTCTCAAATCAGTATGCCATGCAGGAAACGGATAGAACGTACATAATCGCCACGACAATGGCAAGCACGGACCGGAAACAGCCTGAAAGAACTGCCCTCCTAGAAACCCAATGCCTCCAGAACTGCCCTCCTAGAAACCCAATGCCTCCAGAACTGCCCTCCTAGAAACCCAATGCCTCCAGAACTTCCCTCCTAGAAGTCCAATGCCTCCAGAGCTTCCCTTGTGCAAGCCAAATGCCCCAAAAGGCTCCCTTGTGGACACCCCCTGAAAACAGAAGCGCCGGTCAGAGAGACCGGCGGCTGGTTGCTCCTTCCATGCTACTTCCGCCGGTACTTCTGGTCGACTTCCATGATCTTCTGTACGCGGCCTTCGTGCCTCCCACCGGCAAATGCCGTCCGGAGAAAAGTGTCCACGATGGCTTTCGCGACTTCGAGTCCCACGACTCGGCTCCCGAGAGTCAGCACGTTTGCATTGTTGTGTTCCCTCGCGTTCCGGGCCATGAATTCGTGGGTGCAGCAGGCGCCCCGGATTCCCGGTATCTTGTTTACAACCATGCACGATCCAATTCCGGCGCCATCGATCATAATGCCAACGGTCGCCCCACCCGATGCAACGAGCGAACCCACCGCGTACGCAAAATCGGGATAGTCGCACGGCTCGGCCGACTTCGTCCCGGCGTCCTCCACCTGAAAACCCTGGCCGCGGATGTGTTCCGCAAGCTGGGATTTGAGTTCGAATCCCCCGTGATCGGACCCGATAACGACGACGGGCTTCTGGAAGGGGTTCGTTACGGATGGAAGTGCTGCTGGAACAGCGCCGCTCTGAGGCGCGGCGGCATGCGAGAGGAGGGACGTTGCGCCGGGTACACCTTGTGGCTGACCGGGTGTGGCACGGATCAGCACCAGCTTTTTCGCGGATGCCGCATCAGCCGCTAGCGGCGTAACCAGGGCGTCGTGGGGTATTTCAAGCCGCGAACATCCCCGTGCAACCGCTTCGAGGATCTGGCGTTCTGTGATGAGCGTGCGCGTCATTCGCTTATGAGTTTTCCTGGTGCACCGAGTTCAAGCACCTCAAGTCGCACGGGACCGGTACCCTTTGCAATGAGCCCGATCTTCCTGGCCGCTCCCAGTGACAGATCGATCACCCGGTCGTCTTTGAACGGGCCCCGGTCGTTGATCCGCACGATAACGCTTTCGCCGGTCTGGAGATGCGTCACCTTCACTGTTGTGTTGAACGGGAGTGTCCGGTGCGCAGCCGTCATCGCATGCATGTCGTACACCTCTCCGTTCGCAGTCTGCCGTCCGTCGAACTCCTCGGCATAGTATGAAGCGATTCCCGACAGCTGGTGGACTGACAGATCGCGCGTGGGTGGCGCCTCGCCGGATGATGAGGTGAAGCGCGGAGACGTTCCGGCACACCCGGCGGCTGTCACCATGAAACCAGCCAGAAAACAGAGGTAAAGGAGAACGGTGCGCATGCGATCTCCTTCACATCCTGCGACTGTCCCCGTTTGCAGATAAGCAAGGCATCGTCAGTGTTCACGATGATCAGATCCTCCACCCCGATGGTAGCGACCACCCTGGTCGGGGAATACACGTAGCAGTTTTTCGTGTCCTTCTGTATGACGGTACCCGTAATCGTGTTGCCCCCCGAATCCTTTCCGGAAATGCGGTACACTTCGTCCCAGGATCCAATATCGCTCCAGCCGAAATTTCCGCGGATACAGTACACACGATCCGACTTCTCCATTACGCCATAGTCGATCGAGATCCCGCGGATGATGCCGTAGACCAGCTCCACGGCTGCCCCGTAATGGGGTGTGCCGATGGTTTGGTCGATCTTCATCAATTCGGCGTATAGGTCCGGCAAGCAGCGCTGGATTTCTTCGAGGATGGCATCCACGCGCCAGACAAACATACCGCTATTCCAGAGGAAGTCGCCGCTCTCGAGAAACCGCTGCGCGGTCTGGAGATTCGGCTTTTCTGCAAACGTCTTCACCTTCATCACGCCCCGTGCGGCATACGGGTTGTGCGGTCCCTCTTCGGTAAAGATCTGGATATACCCGTATCCCGTCTCGGGATGGCGCGGATGGATGCCGATGGTGAGCAGACTCCCGGACTCTGCCGCAGTATCGATGGCGATATCCAGAATCCGCAGGAACTCGTCGTCGTTCTGAATCACATGGTCAGCAGGAAGAACGACCATCACAGCGGTCGGATCGATGCGCCGGATATGGAGAGCTGCCAGGCCGATGCACGGCGCGGTGTTGCGTCCGACCGGCTCATCGATGATGTTTTCTTCCGGAACGTACGGAAGCTGTTTTACGATCAGCGACCGTTGCATCCGGTTGGTAACGATAAACAGGCTGCGGGGATCTATTTTGCGGGCGAGACGCCCGGCGGTGCTCTGAATCATCGTCTCTTTCCCGATGATCTCGAGCGCCTGCTTGGGGCTTCGTTCGCGGCTTCTTGGCCAGAAGCGGGTTCCCACCCCTCCCGCCATCATCAAACCAAAGACTCTTGTCATTTCTGCGCGTTCCGGTTTGTTGTGTGAGTCATGACACTCCGGCGATGCGCAGCCGGTTCAAGGCACGGCTTAATGCCGCTTCCGCACGTGCTACATCAATATCAGCCTTCCGTGCGCGAAGCCGTGCTTCGGCACGTTCCCGGGCAGCGCGGGCGCGGGCAACATCAATTTCTTCGGGGCGTTCCGCACTCTCCAGCATGACCAGCGCGTGGTTGTCGCGCATTTCCAGAAATCCTCCGCCCGTGGCATACACATACTCCGTGCCTGCCGCGTCTTTCACCTGCACCTTGCCGGGTCCGAGCGCGGACAGCAATGGAGCGTGGTTGTAGAGGATCTGGAAACCACCCAGCACCCCCGGAGCGCTGACGCTCACCGCCTGAGTCTTCAGCACGGTGCGATCGGGAGTGATGATCTCAACTGCAAACGGTCGATCAAACATGCATCAGGCTCCGGATCAGGCGTTCATGAGTTGCTTGGCTTTCGCCTCTGCCTCTTCTATAGTGCCGACCATATGGAACGCCTGCTCGGGAAGATGGTCATACTCACCCTCACAGATCCCCTTGAATCCGCGGATGGTGTCTTCCAGCTTGACATACTTGCCCGGTTGACCGGTGAACTGTTCGGCGGCGAAAAATGGCTGCGAGAGGAATCGCTGGATCTTCCGGGCACGGGCCACGGTGACCTTGTCCTCGTCAGACAGCTCGTCCATGCCAAGGATGTTGATGATGTCCTGCAGGTCTTTATAGGTCTGGAGGATCTCTTTAACGCGCTTCGCAACCGAGTAGTGCAGCTCACCCACGACGAGCGGATCAAGGATGCGCGAGGTGGAATCGAGCGGATCCACCGCAGGATAGATTCCCAGCGAGGCAATCTGCCGGCTCAGCACGGTGGTGGCATCCAGGTGGGAGAACGTCGTCGCCGGCGCAGGATCTGTCAGATCGTCCGCAGGCACGTAAATTGCCTGCACCGACGTTATGGAACCCTTCTTCGTGGAGGTGATTCTCTCCTGCAGCTCACCCATCTCACTCCCCAGTGTGGGCTGATAGCCGACAGCGGACGGCATGCGGCCGAGGAGGGCAGACACTTCGGATCCGGCCTGTACAAACCGGAAAATGTTGTCGATGAAGAGGAGGACGTCCTTGCCCTCTTCGTCACGGAAATATTCTGCCATCGTCAGAGCCGTCAACCCGACACGCTGGCGGGCGCCGGGAGGCTCGTTCATCTGGCCGAACACGAGGGCGGTCTTGTCGATGACACCCGACTCCTTCATATCCAGCCAGAGGTCATTACCCTCACGCGTACGTTCACCCACACCGCCGAACACGGAGATGCCGCCGTGTTGTTTTGCGATGTTGTTGATCAGTTCCATGATGATCACGGTCTTCCCCACACCTGCCCCGCCGAACAGGCCGGTCTTGCCACCCTTGCAGTAGGGTTCGAGAAGATCAATGACCTTCAGTCCTGTTTCGAACATCTCCCTTTTTGTGGAGAGGTCTTCGAATGCCGGTGCTGAACGGTGGATGGGATAATGTTTGTCGCTGACAACGGGCCCAAGTCCGTCAATCCCTTTACCGGTCACGTTGATCAGCCTGCCCAGCGTTGAAGGTCCCACCGGAACCGTGATAGGAGCACCGGAATCAATGCACTTCATTCCCCGGGAAAGGCATGTTGACGGCATTCAGGATGGCGGGAAGCGCACCGCCGGAAAAGTCAATATCGACGACGGGGCCGATGATCTGAACAATCGTGCCTTGATTCATTCGTAGTCCTCACTGTGTGGTCCGGGTGGACGAGGAAAAGCGCATGCTGACAAGGAAAGTACGAAAAGACAGGAGAAGAATCAAGAAAGCGACACCGGACTCGATCTTTCTGGACTCGATTTTTATGCGAAGCAGGAGGCAAGACAGAGAGGAATCAGGGAAGGTGAATCAACTCTTCAGTCTTCGAAGAAGAGATTCAATGATGACAGTGCCGTGTTGCCTGCCATTCTCGACAAAGATCTTGTTTGTTTCCCTGCCTGCGACGACGGAGCCGGCGACAAAGAGTCCCGGCACGTTCGTTTCCAGCGTGATGGGGTCACATGCGGGGGCAAGCGTGTCCGGATCCAGCTGCACGCCAGCTTCCCGAAGCAGGCGTGAATCTGGCCCGAAGCCGATGAGAACAAACACCGCGTCTGCCCTGTGCTCACGCTCTCCGTGCACATCACTCAGAGTTACGTGATCCTCACGGATCTCCGCTACGGTCGTGTTAAACGCCGCTGCGATCTGACCTGCCTTGATGCGGTTCTCAATATCGGGAAGGATCCAGTACTTGACACCGGGGCTCAGTGCCGGGCCGCGGTGGACCAGCAGCACGCGTGCCCCATGCCGGTAGAGATCGAGCGCAGCCTCCACTGCCGAGTTTCTTCCCCCGACAACCACGACATCCGTTCCGGCAAACCGGAATGGCTCATCGTAGTAGTGGTTCACAAGAGGAAGCTCTTCCCCCTGGACATTGAGTCGCGCGGGCTGGTCAAAGTACCCTGTGGCAATCACCACGGCGCGCGCACCGTGATGCCGGCCTTTGTGTGTGGTGACGACAAAGGATCCACCAGCATCTTTGGTGACAGATCTCACGCCATCATTCAAACGAATGTCCAGTTTGTGCACTTCGGCCACCCGGCGATAGTAGTTCAGCGTGTCCACACGCGTCGGTCGGACGGTCGGTATGACAAACGGGACGTCACCGATTTCCAGGAGTTCAGGCGTGGAGAACCATGTCATGTTGACGGGAAAGCGGCGGATGGCATCGGCAATGCCGCCCTGTTCGAGGACGACGGGAGAAAGGCCGGCCCGGGCTGCGGTGATGGCCGTGGCGAGGCCCGCGGGACCGGCGCCGACAATGAGGATGTCGTGCATGATTGTATCAGAAGTCCGGAGAAGGAATAGAAACGTTTGTCATCCTTTGAACACAGAGAAGCGCCCCGGAGTTCACCAAAAAACGACCCCGCAGCTGATCGAAGCTGCGGGGTCGCGGAGGTTCGCACCGGGGTCCCACCTCCCCGGACGTCTGCGGATTCAGCGGAAGCCGATCCGGTGATTGAGGGATTGACTCACTTGATGAGCATCATCTTCTTCATGGCCGTGTAGCTGCCTGCCTGGATTCTGTAGAAGTATGTACCGCTTGAGAGTCTTGAAGCATCGAGCTTCACCGTGTGGTTCCCGGCGGGCGCATCGGCATCCAGCAGCCGCTGGATTTCCTGGCCCAGACTGTTATAGAGCGTCAGGACTACACGTGCATCTTCTGGCAGAGCAAACCTGATCTCTGTCGACGGATTGAAGGGGTTGGGATAGTTCTGATCCAGTTCAAAAGCAGCTGGGCGCGCAGACGCCACTTCGTCGGCGATGTCCGACTCAGGACTCTTGGTCGCCATCGCAATGGCAGATGAGAACCTTCCCGGGGGCGCGTTCAGGTTGGCTGTAACCCTGTACGGCCGCATCATCTCATTGTCTTCATGATCGATGATGTGGCAGTGCCAGACATAGCCGTGTCCACCAGAAGGATTGAAGTCAAACCACAGGCTGTTAGGAGGTAGGCTCACCGCTTTGTCAGTAGGTGCCCAGCGTGCAATCACCGTGGTCACTTCGCCGGGATACATGATAAACGTATCCTTCCAGCCGCGCTCGTTCAGGCTCGCAGGTCGGAGTGCACCGATCAGATGCGGTGCAATGGGAGGGTTGCCGCCTATTGCCCCATCTGTATTCACAGCGTTGTAGTTCAGCGGCGGACCAAATCCGCCCATGAACACGCCGGGGGGATAGGCCAAACCGGTCATCGGGTCAATGCCGCCACCGGGGAATGCGCCGTCATATGCAGCGGTGTATCCGGCCACATTCAACGGCTGCCTGCTCATGAGCTGGAATTGTACAAGGTGCAGATGGATCGGGTGTGCGTCGGCGGTGAGATTGATGATCTGCCAGATTTCAGTGGTTCCCTCGTCGATTGTCTCAGAGAAATAGAGATCGTGCATGCCACCGCCGCCCGGCACTAGCGGATCGAAATCGGCCCGGGGAGTCGTACCAAAACTCAATCCGTTCCACTTTGTGTTGTTCACCAGAACCTCGAGCGGCCCACCCGGTCCCATGACCTCGTTCAGCGTGAGCTGCCGCTTCTTTGCGACTGTTGTACCGGGCATCTGCCCACCGGCGAAGTCTGTCAACTTCACGAGGGGGTTGGCTGGTCTCAGGTTCGCAGGGATAGTGCTGTTGTCACCCGCAACGGCGTCGGCATCCGGACCATCAACCATGAGCCCATTGACCACAAACTGCATGATACGGCCGGTAGTATTCCCCTGGACCGTCGCACCGCCGGGGAACGGCGTGCGTGCGTCATTTCCCAGAATGAAGCTTTTTGGTTTCCAATTCCCTTTGAAACCAACGGGCTTTGCGAACAGAGTGAAGTCTATCACGACCACTGCGCGCTCTCCGGGAGCCAGCAGGAGCGGTCCATTGCCGAGCGAGACGGGGTTGTCGAGGAAGCCCCCATCAGTGCCGATCTGGGTGATCGTCGGCCCTCCCTTGGGGAACGAGAGGTTGTAGAATCTGGCGTTGGATCCGTTAAGAATGTGGAAGCGATACTTGCGTGGTGCAACACTGAGGTACGGCCAGGTTCTGCCGTTGACTGTTATCACGTCTCCCACAAACTCCGGCACCCAGAAGGGGTGTTCCGGATTGAGACCGACACTGGGAAAGAATAGTTTGCCGTTCGTATCGAACATTCTGTCCTGTATGGCGAACTCGATCTCGGGCAGGTATGGCGCCGGATTGAAAACACCGCTCGCGCCCGCTGGCGCAACTTCCTGAACCAGGTCGTCAACGGCAAATCCCGGAAGCCCGAGTAGATTCTCATCCGCGCCGCGGAGGAGATAGAACCCGGCCATGCCGGCGTACACATTCAGACGGGTAGCACCCAACGCGTGGTCATGAAACCAGATGGTGGCCGGTTCCTGTGTGTTCGGGTAGAAGTACGGCGCAGGGACTCCAGCCGCTCCGCCTGCGGGGGTACCGTTGAATGCATGGCCTGTCTTGGAGTACCCGGGCGTGAACCACGAATCTGGTCCCCCATCGGACAGCGGGGGAACTTCGCCGCCGTGCAAGTGTACGACTGCGGGCGGTTCACCCAGATATGGACTGAAAGTCGCCGGATCCATCATTGGCAGATTGTCCGGGTTTGCCCAGTGGAGGGTCTGGTCCACCGTGAGACCAAGGTTCGCATACGTCTGTCCCGTAAGCCCGTTCACGTACGTCACGTGTAGTGGGTTGTTCCGCTGCGCTTCGATCGTGAATGCAGGCCAGTGGGCAGGCTTTATTGTGCCGTTGTAGTCGAGTTCATATGCCCACAGATTCGCCACACCGATTGTCCCGCCAGGCGTCACGGTTCCACCCGCAAGTTTGGTTCCGGTCGAAACCGCAATCTGCTGCGTCGGTTTCATCGTGATAGTCATGTTGCCTC
Source organism: Bacteroidota bacterium (assembly GCA_017860635.1). GTDB lineage: Bacteria > Bacteroidota > Ignavibacteria > UBA10030 > UBA6906 > JAGDMK01. Next base: position 9,406 of record JAGDMK010000072.1, on the reverse strand, counting down.
CGAACTTTGCATCCAGCCGCAATCCTGCAAAGTGCGGAAGCGGATCGACAAACTGCGGGATCTTCTGAGGATTCAAGGGCACCTGCGCCTGAAGACTTGACGACACCAGGAGCAGCGTCGCCAGCACAAATGAAACAATCGGAAGTTTCTCTCTCATGACACCTCTCCTTTGAATGGTGGATCGGACGCGACGGATGAACCGGTCTTCCATGGCATGGGCCTGTCGATGCTCGTGCAGGTCCGCAATCGCGGCGCGGTTCCGTCGCCTTGGATAGTGGGGATGAATCTAGAGAGAGAACCACTCCCGTTCAATCGCACAAAGATGTGATTGTGGAAGAAAACGAGGAGTCGTGAATTGCTGCGGAATGAGGCCTACACGAGGCGGTTCTTCATTGCAAGCGTGATTGCCTGCGTGCGGGAGTTCACGTGCAGTTTGTCGTAGATATGCCGGATGTGCGAGCGGACCGTGTCGATGCTGATCGAGCATTCATGGGCAATCATTTTGTAGCTCAGGCCGTTGACCAGTCCTGCAAGGATCTGCTTCTCGCGTTCCGTCAGCATCACCTCGAGCGATCGTGTCGGCGCGTCCCCGGAAAGGGAAGAAAGCAGGCGGCGGGCAACTTTGGCAGTCATCGGAGCACCGCCTTCGTTGATCTCCCGTATCGCTTCAATGATGCGCGCTGGCGCGGTGAGCTTGAGCAGATAACCGGAGGCGCCGGCACAGATCGAGTCGAAGATCTTCTTGTCGTCTTCGAAGACCGTCAGCATGAGTACTTCCACGTCCGGACGGCGGGATTTGACCTGGTACACACCTTCGATGCCAGACATGCCGGGAAGACCAATATCCATCAGGACGACATTCGGGTCAAGGACGTCCAATTCCTCCAGGAAATGCTCACACGCCGAGAAGGAGCCCACACACGACAGACCCTGCGTGTTCTGAAGCAACTGGGAGAGGCTTTCGCGCAGATCCCGGTTGTCCTCGACGATCGCTACCCGTATCTCCGGATCACCCATCAACTCAACTCTCGATGACCATATCTCATACATACCGACAAATCACGCCAGGAACAATCGCATATTCATGCGATGGGAAATGAGAACCGGATTTCGGTCCCACGACCTGGCGCAGTGTCAATGACGAGACTGCCCCCGATGCTCTGTGCCCGCCCGCTCATCGTTGATAGTCCGTACCCTTTTGCCTTGGCAACAACGAACCCTTTCCCGTTGTCCCGGAGTGCGACGCGGAGGATCCCGTCCTCAAGGTCGAACGAAAGCCAGGCATTGGTGCAGGCAGCGTGCTTGACGACATTATTAACCGCTTCCTTCAGAATGAGCACAATCGGCCTTCGGATCTGCATGGGTACGTGGACCTCCCTCAGGATCTCCGGCCGGCGCAGAGAGAGTGTGATTCCCTTCACTTCCATGACCTCGGCGGCATGTTCTTGAATCCGAAGAAGTACATTCTCGAGAGCGTCATTCTCCGGATTCACAGACCACACAATGTCCCGGAGTGAATCCTGGATCGTCCGGAGGTTGTCTTCGATGCGGTTCAGGAACTGGAGCGGCACACGCGCATCGACCGAAAGCTTTTGTCGCAAGATACTGCTGAAGATGGTCGTGCTGCTCACGGTGGAACCGATGTCGTCATGAAGATCGGCCGCAATCCGCATGCGCAACCCGTCCAGACGGAGTTCCTCTTCCGCCCGCCTGAGTTGAGCCTCGCTTTGCTCGAGTGCTTCCGCAGACTTGCGCTGCTCGGTAAGATCGCGGAACACGCTGAGGAGCCGCGGGGCTTCATCGGACGCATTCATCAAGACGTCGTAACGTTCCAGGTACAGCAATCTCCCGTCCCACATGTGAACATCCAGGAGATCCCCACGGGGTGGACCTCCACTTTTCATCCGCTCAGCCAGCTCGGCAGAGATCCGGTCTGCATCCTCTGGACCGTAGATTACAGAAGCGTGCTTGCCCTCAAGCTCTTCCCGGGATTTGCCTACGAGGCGGCAATAGGCCTCATTCACCGAGAGGATGATCCCATTCCTGTCGATCAGACGCATGCCCTCAAACGTCTGGTTCCAGACTTCCCGAAAGAGCGTTTCTTGCCTGAGCTGTTGTTCAAGTGCTCCGTCACGTTCTTTGATGCCGGTCTCCAGCCTCCAGCCGGCAACGAAGAGTCCGGTTAGACCCACCAGCCAAAGGACTGCATAGCCGACTATTTGATGCAAGAGGTGGTCGAGGATCGCCGAGTAGTATCCCCCCGGAGGAAGCGCGAGAGAGACGCCTGCCGTCGGCGGACCACTCTTAACGGGTGGTGCTGCGTGGCAACGGAGGCACGCGCCGGTGAGCTGCAGCGGGATCATCATCCTCACTTCAGTCCCGGTTTCAGCCGACGCCAGCTCGACGACATGCTTTTCACCCGGACCGAGGTTTTCCAATGCCGCTTTTTCCCAGCTGTCCGGCATGTTTGCGGGATTGAGCGGCGTCCGGCTGACGAGTCGTGCGCGCGCTCCTGCGAGGGTCCCGGAGAGAGCCTGCAGACGCAGCACCATCGACGGCGGCGTCAGCTGATAGAAGCGTAGCCCTTCGGGCGTCACGATCGAATCGGCGTAGATTCCCTGGTGCACCACACCGCGTGACGTGGTGTCAGCGTCCGATACGTATATAGACCCCGTAAATGAGGAGATCCACGCGAGGTCACGCTCCGCCCTTGTGCGTGCCTCGACGAGGGCAAACGCTTCCGCCCGCTCGAGCTCATCCACGATCTCATACGCAAGCAACCCCGCAACTGCCACTGTCCATACTGCCGCTGCACCGAGGAGATAGTGGCGAATACGGACCTGTTTAGTCGTGCCGGGCAAGCGCATGGTGTGACTCCACACGGAAATTCTGGATGTACATCTGTCCCACGACGTACTCTACAATACTGCCTATTCTTGAACGCCAAATATCATATCTGAGATCACAAAACCGGAAATCCCGCATCAGTTTCAGGCCGCGGGATCTCCGTGAATTTGGACGACGACGTATGCAGCGTGACATTCCTACTATGACGACGTGCGGTTCTTGCCGAACCGACAGGTGCAAGTATGCATCTGCCGGCACTCCCGTATCATGTCGACTCTACTTGATGCTTTCACACGGGATGGTATACGGATCACCGACCCCGTCGAATCTCGACTTCTGGAACTTGTTGCCCACGTAGTCCTGCTGGAATGTAACGAGCGGCCAGACCGTGCACTTCCCGCTGGAGTTTTTGATGGCAACCGCAGCACGGATGTACCGGTGGAGAATCGCTCCGGTGAGCTCATGACGCCTGATGTACCATTCGGGGTCAACGATGACGAGCTTGACGATGGTCCCCTGCATGCGGTCTTTGTACGTCTGTGAGGCCTTCAGCGCTGAGATCATCTCCGCTTCGAGTGCCTTGTCGGTCATCGCCGCTTTGGGCATCGTTGCGCCGGCTGTCGCAATCCCGGCTGCTGCGTTGTTGACCTGTTCCGACTTCTGCGCATAGACACTGAAATCACTTCCCTCAATCGTGAACTCACCCTCCGCGACTGTGGCATAGTTGCATTGCAGTTTGACCCTGATCGTTTGCTTCCCCGCCTCAACTTTGCTGAGCTCCTCTGCGTAGATCACGGGCCCGTCGAACTTCGCGCCGAATTTCTTGTACGACTGTTCCGCCGTCCCATACGCAGTCATCTTCCCGGGCACCGGCACGATGTCGACCGGGAGGGATGTCGCCTGCACGGCGGCGCCGGAGATGTTCAGCGCGCTGTATGCCATCTGCATCTCCTGCGGCTGCTGATAGTCGTACTTTGGTTTCTGAATGATATAGAGAAATACCCCGAGTTCGATCTTCTTGGCATTGGGAGAGTTCGCCAGCTTGCCGAACGGCGCCGAGACATACGCGACGGAATAGATCGGATCTCCGGCTTTGAAGGCTTTCGTCAAACCGGCCGGCGAGGCAGGATTGATCATGGTCGTCGAGAATACGATCTCCCCGGGCTTCTGAGCTTCAGCGGGGTGTGAGACCACGAGTACGAGTGCAACCAGCAACACGACCACAAGCATAGTTCTGGACATGGTGCCTCCGTTGAGGGTACGTGAGGTGAACGGATTGGAGATTGAGTCCTGGTTGGGGAGACGGATTTCCTTCTTTCGCGGGAAGACCGATTTCCCCCACTGCGTGGAAAGACCTCTCCATCCCGGCGGACAAAGAGGTCTTCAGCTCGATCGTCGCTCACTCTGAGCCGGGGGGTGGATGATCCTCACCCAAGATAGCCCAGCATAACGGAAGAAGCAAGGTCAGGGCGTATTCGAATCAACCATCATTCGAATCGACTGTGAGCACGTCAAGCAACTCGACGATCTGCTGTGACACGCCATGGCCCCGCACCCCGGTTCAGTGATGAAGAGACATAGGTTTCACTCTACCACGGAACCTGCCTCACGACGACGCTCAGCTGCGTGAATGTCGTGCCGTCGATCGGTGACGTGGTGTCTCCGTAGGAACTGGTGGAGAGCTGGAGATCGAAGTGATCTGCGACGTACCTGATCCATCCTTCCTGAGTTTCCGGAAGCGCGATGTCCAGGAGCTTGAAGAGTCCATTGAGATGGATCCCAAAACCGCGTGTCGAGTATCTCAGTCCGGGCATGCTGACACGCCCCTCACGGACGAAGAGAAACTCGCCAGCCTGGACTTGCCAGCCCTTTCGCACGGTCGCTTTCTCATTCAACTTTCCCTCAATGACATTCTCGATGAATGAGAGGTCGCCCATGCCGGTCTGATAGGTGAACGACCCATCGCTCTGGCGAACGATCAGCAGGTCCTCGGCTTCACGGGCCAGCGTGAAGCTCACGAGCCTCCATCTCGAATCCCTTACCCTCAGCGCCGCACCCACCTCGAGGCCGACGCCCAGGAGCGCTTTTCTAGGAAGCGGGTCGGCCATCGCAACATCGACATAGCGCACTTCCTTCCCTTCATTGCCGTCCACATAGCCAAACGACAGATCGGCCATCGGCTCCAGGCCGGACAGCAATTCGGGGCGCCCGCCCGCAAGAGCCGAGGCGACATCCACCAGCGGAGCTTTCACCAGCACGCCAAAATCGGAGGCCCAAACTCTAGCTTCACCGGTTCCCTGCCCGACCTCTGTACCGGCCGGGGTCAGGGATGATACGATCCGCTTCGTGGTGAATCCGATGCCGACTTGAACGATGTATTCGAGCCCGATCCCCGTCGTGAATTGATCAGAAGTCTCGTAGCTGTCAAATGTCCCGATCGGCGTTGGTCCGCTCGGGCCCGTCACGGTGAACCGTCCCAGATCCAGCCTTATCCTCGAGTATCCCAGACCTATACTGACAGGGAACGGCAATGACACCAGATTTTGAAGGTTGTACCCGGCACTGACACCGAAGGTGTTATACGTCAGGCCCTTCACGTTGACTTCAGGCAGCCAGTCGGTCTTCGATGGATAGAGAGTCCCGCTGAAGAGATTCCTCAGACTGAAGAGTCCCAGCTGACCAGGGTTGGCTATTGGCGCGGTGGCCACTTCCGAAGGAACCGTTGCCGAAATCCCGGCCATGCCGTTTCCATCCACCGATGACGTAATCAGGATGAAAGGTACCGCGGACTCACCCTGAGCATGCAGGCAATTCACGGCAGCTGCACCGAACACAAGAAGCGAAAGCAACAACCCATTCCGTTTATTGACACATTTCATCTCATCCTCCGATGCCAGTTCAACCCGTCGTCAATTCCCCCCGTCTTCCTGTTTCTGAATGTCGCATGAGCTTCGAACCCGGTCTCCGAGGAGCTCGCGCGATTCCACAGGCCGGTTACAGATGTACACGGCAATATACGGCAGAATCATTCCGCTGTCAATTATGCAACATCGGTATGACTTTTCTGAAGCAGCCATCGACTGTGGAGCATTCGTCTCGCTCTTTTGAGGAGGCAACAGTTTGTGCGGAGCCCCGCCTCTACAAAGATCCGCCACGGCGAAGACTCGTCTCTGCAAACGTCTGCCTTCCCACGAACATTGATACTCTGCAGCGCGTCCCGTACCTTGTGTGAGCATCTCCGTCGCTCCAGATTGCAGACATACACTTTCCTTGCACAATAGAACAGAGACGCTATGATCAGCACGGCTCAAGAGATGGATGACCGGCTCAGACCAACCGCACCGCGCAACTGCACGAACAGACATCCGTTGAGGATTCGTGCAATCCATGGACGATCTCTTTTCCTGGTACTCATTGCCGCCCTGGTCTCTTCACTCCCCCACTCCATTCTGGCGGAGGGGACTCAACGCCTCTATTATATCGCTCTTTCCGGAAACGATTTGTGGTCCGGGATGCTTCCCACGCCAAACCGGGCCGGCACCGACGGGCCCTTCGTCACGCTTGAGCGCGCGCGTGATGCTGTCCGCGTATCCAGGAAGGCCGGGATCCCAGCAGAGGTCCAACTTCGTAAAGGTGTGTATTCCATCACACGGACACTCCTCCTGGATTCATCGGATTCCGGAACTGCCCGGCATCCGGTCGTTTGGTCTTCCGCTGCCGGCGAAGAAATCCGCTGCATCGGAGGAAAGACGATTGGTGGCTTCCACCAGCCGACCGATCTGACCGCTCTCCGGCGTATCGAGGCTCAGGCTCGAGGCCATGTGCTCGTCACGGACTTGCGTGCGCAGGGAATATCTGACTTCGGCACGCTTCCGAACCGCATGAACCTCTACTATAGAGGCGCGCGGATGACTGTTGCCCGATATCCCAACACGGGATGGCTGACAATTGCCGATGTCCCCTTTGATTCGTCATCCATCCTGAATCCGGGCGACAAGAAAGTCATCAAGAGCGGACATCCTGCGGGCCGTCATTCAGGCCGATTCCTCTACGAAGGAAACCGTCCTTCTCGCTGGAGGCAGCAGACTGACATCTGGATGCACGGATACTGGGTCTGGGACTGGCGTGACGGATATCAGAAGGTCGCACGGATCGATACGGCAACACGATCAATCTATCCGGCCACGCCGCACCACCATTACGGATACGAACAGGGTCAACGATACTACTTTCTCAATGTGCTGGAGGAGCTTGATGCTCCGGGCGAGTGGATGCTGGATGAAACATCGGGAATGCTGTACTTCTGGCCTCCGGCTCCGCTGCACGACGGCGATGTCTCCGTGTCCCTGCTCAATGAGCCCATGGTCCGACTTGAGAATACCTCACACGTGATCTTCCGGGGGATCATCTTCGAAGGATCACGGGCATGCGCAATCAAGATCCATGAGGGCACTGACAACCTGATTGCAGGGTGCACGCTACGGAATATCGACAATGACACAAGCGTCATCATCGACGGCGGACTCAGAAACGGGATCCGCAGCTGCGACATCTACGACGTCGGAGCGACCGGCATACGCATAACGGGAGGCGATCGGTACACGCTCACGCCCGCAGGCAACTTTGCAACCAACAACCATATCACGCGCTACGGATGTATAGTCCAGGCCTTCAATGGAGGAATTTTCGTACATGGCGTGGGCAATGTCATTTCGCACAACCGGATCCACAACGCACCGTTCTCCGGCATCCAGTACTATGGCAACGACCACGTCATTGAATTCAACGACATCTATGATCTCGCGCACGAATCGGGAGACGTGGGCGGCATCAATACCGGGGCAGATTACTCGGAACAGGGAACGCAGATCAGGTATAACTACGTGCATGACATACACGGCATCGGCGAAGGCGGGTGCCGGGCGATCTACCTGGATCTCCCGGGTTCGAACACGACCATCCATGGAAACATCATCGTCAACGTGGACATCGGAGTCTTCTTCAATAGCGGACGGGATAACGTTGTCACCAACAACATTTTTGTGAACTGCCATCCGTCAGTGAACATCTACATCTGGCCGCACAAGTTCTACTACTATCCCGGCGGTCCCTGGAAGATCGCGGAAAAACTGAACGACATCCGGTACAAGGAGCCGCCCTACAGCACCCGGTACCCGAAACTCCCGACCTATCTCGACTCCGTCAATCTGGGAATGCCGTACGGGCATAAGGTCATCAACAACATCAGCACCGGTGGGACGTGGCTGGATATGTCGGAAGGGATGGATTTCACGCACGTAAAGGTTGAACGGAATCTCATCGGTGACTCGGTGCTGTTCGTGCGGACCCGGAAATGGACTCTCGACTACGACCCGTATCACATCGGATACGCGGCAGAGTACACGCGGAATGATCCGTCGATGTGCGCGACGCTCAAGGGATTGGGAAACGTGCTGGATCAACCGGGCTTTGTGGATGCCTCGCATCGCGACTTCCGGCTGAGAGATGATTCACCCGCATGGAAGCTCGGATTCGAGAGAATTCCGGTCGAAAAGATCGGGCTATTCACCGATGAATATCGGAAGGATGCAGGTGAAGTTCGCCTGCCGTCCCGAGAGGTGGCGGCTCAGGAATTCGGCCGGCTCTTTGCCGAACGCGGGGTCGAGGGGACATTCCTTCTGTACGATCTTCAGACCGGGGACTCCATCGGGTATCGCCCCGAGCGTTGGGACTCTGCATACATCCCGGCATCGACATTTAAGATCTTCAACGCCATGGTTGCCCTGGAGACGGGCGTCATCGCTTCTCCCGAGACGATCATCCCCTGGGACAAGGTGAAGCGGTCTGTTCCCGACTGGAACCGCGATCACACACTGGCTTCAGGATTCAAGGTCTCGGCGGTCTGGTTTTACCAGGAACTGGCGAGGAGAATCGGGAAACAGCGGATGCAGGCATACCTCGACTCCGTCGGATACGGCAACCGCACCATGGGAGGGCCTATTGACTGGTTCTGGCTTGGGGGCGGTCTGCGCATCACGCCCCGTCAGCAGGTTGAGTTCCTCGTGCGGCTCTATCAGAACCGCCTCCCCTTTTCGGAGCGGACCATCTCGCTCGTGAAAGAAATCATGATTGCCGAGCAGACCGGGGATTACACTCTCCGCGCAAAGACGGGCCGGTCAGGTGACGGCATACCAGAAGTGGGTTGGTACGTCGGATACGTCGAACGCGATAAGAAAGTGTACTTCTTCGCGACCGAGCTGGATGTTCGTTCGGATGCCGACGCCCGCCAGAGGGTTGAGCTCAGCAAGGCGTTGCTCAGGTATTGCGGGATCCTCTGAAGCATTGAACTGTCCGGGCCGAGCGTAGCTTGGAAGTGTAGCCGGTCGTGGGCGGAATGCATCGATATGGTCGGCTGCGGTCAGACCGTACGGATGACCGGCTTCGGTCAGAACGTACCGATGGCCGGCCACAATCGTCACTTTTGAAGAACCATCTTCCCCGTTTGCGACAACCGGCCAGCCTCGAGCCGGTAGAGATAGATCCCGCTGGCAAGACCGGT
>JAGDMK010000393.1 GCA_017860635.1 Bacteroidota bacterium | reverse complement strand
GGATGCATTGCTCTTCCAGTGACAGTACTTGATGCCCTCTCTTCGAAGCTCATCGAAGAGATTCTGGACCGTTGAAAGACAGCGGTGCTCTGTCGCCGCGCTCCTGCCGGCTGGTTTCGCGGAATTACCATTTAGACAAAGGGCCAGTTTCACCGAATCGCGTCTGCGCAGCATTTCAAACAGCGTGTCGCCAAGATGCATGCGATGCCGGGCGTTGTCGGACGATGCCTCAAGGATGATATTGCCGTACTTTACATCATTCCAGACAACGCCGGCGGCATGAACAATTCTCAGTTGAGCACAGATGTCTTCCACACACCGGGGATCGATGGCCTTGTGGAGCACACGCCTCGCCGCTTCAATGATCCGCAAGCCCTCTGCCCGGCTCGGCCGTACATATCTCAGATGCTCGCCGATCTCCCGGTTTGGGAACAGCGCTCCGTGGCTTGCGAGGTGGTCCGCGAGAGTTGTTCCGCAGATATACGAAACCGTCAGGCTGGGTCCTTCGAAGTCTACTGCCATGACAGAAGGGACGTTTGCCTTCGCCATACCCAGCATGTGGAGCGCCCTGAGCTCATTTACAAAGGACCAGTAGTCGCCCCGATAGGATTTCCTTATCCCGAGAGCCCCGTTGCGGCCAATCAATTGCAGGCCGTAGCGCGTTCGAGGGACAAACTGATCCTCAGTGACAACAGTCGCACCGGGAATAGTCCCGGCGCGGAAAAGCAGGAAACCGCGACGGTCTACTTCGGCTACCAGGACCTCTCCCCCTCCTTCCCTCGGCTCGAAGCCACACGTGACCGCACCCTCGCCGGTGGCCTCACACCTGTAGCCATGCTTCCCGGAGGCGAGCACCTCTTCCACCCGTTCTTTCCAGTAACGAAGCTCTCTCTTCAAATATCGAGCTTTGTTAATTCGATCAAGTCCGATCAAATATGTACCTGCGAGCCTGCTCAGCATGCGTGTCCCCAGAGGTTACCGTCTCCACCGGTATCGGTTGTAGCGTCGCGCTCGCGGGTTTGCACCCGGCATGCAAAACCCAGTCCTTCCTCACCCCCTGGATTTCGGAACAAGATGGCCTGCCCGCTTACTCGCCGCACGTTCGTGTATGTGGAATCGATTCGCCGATTCCGAAGCCCCTGGGCAGATGCCCGCCCAGCGAGATCAGTTCATCCGATCCCATGTCATACATCAGGAATTCGACATCAGATCCCATCACAATATACCTTCCGTCTTCCGAAGCGTTCACGGTGAAGTATATTCCTTTGCTTTTTTCGCATAGAGCGCTTCCGCCGTCTCTACACTCAATCTCCTGTTCCGGCGAGACGTCAATTCTCCTGTAAAGGCTCATATCTGCTGCGCGCAGAATGTAGAGGTACCGGGGGTATGACATGACGGCTAGGTATGTCACGCCCTTGTGATGGAACACTTCATGCTGGAATATGCGCATGAAACGATCATCGGAATACTTCCCTTCAATCGATGTGTGTCCGTCCTGAATTCTCAGCCTGAACAGAGTCGCGGGGCCCTCGAGGATGGCATTCATTTGATGAAAGACGATGTTGTGTGCCGACGAATAGAAAACCGCGGGATCATCCGGGTCAAATACGTGGTGACCGATCACCGGCGCAGGGAGGGCAGTGAGCCAATGAAGCCGGCGTTTCAGGTCCATGGTGACCAGCTGCTGCGGTCTGATTCCGGCTTGATGACTCAAACGGTATCCCGGTCGCGAGGAGAAGAACGAGCCTCTCGGATATGGAACACAGAGCTCCTGCTTGAAGGTGCAGAACACGGCGTACCTGTCGTCCGGCGAGCAGGCAATTTCGTGGGCCGTCGATCAGGTCGGCCCAGCCGGCCAGGGGCCAGCGTACGAAATACCAGTAGGCACTGTCGGAGGAGAAATTGCCCTGCTTCGAGTAGTGCATCGGCTCCGCGGACAGGTAGTCCTCCGGAAATATCCGGGCCGTGTTTGTGTGCGTGTCGATTACGTAGTTATAGAAACCGTTGGACGCACATATATACCCTGTCTTCGACATGTGCGAGCAGTGTGGGATTCCCAGCCCCATGAAGGGCAGTCGCATCCGCAGATAGGCAGGCTTGTATCTCCGGACATACGTCTTGAAGAGCGTGTTCGCCCTCCGGGATGGCGGCAGGGAAACAGACCATGAATTGACGCGCTTTTCACCTAGATCGACCACGTCGAAGCGCAGAGCCGGGTGCCCCTGGTTGCTGCCGGGGCGTGGAACAATGAATCGAAGATTCACCGGAGGCAGGCCATCCGGATAGCGAAACGGGATTTCTTCTGTTCGGAGGGTGTCAGAGTCGCGTGAGAGAAGCGTCTCCAGAAGTATGGTCTTGTATACGAGTGCTTCCTGAAGTAACACGTGGGTGGAGAGTGCCCGTCTAAGATAGTAATTCAAATGCGTGTCAAACATATTTCACTTCATCCCAATTCAATCCTTGCCTGCAGCGCGCCGCTCCCCGGCTGCCAATGCGAGGTCGCTTTCCACCATCATACAAACCAAATGCCGGAACTCAACCTTGGGCGCCCAACCGAGTTTCTCCCGCGCCTTTCGCGCGTCGCCCAGGAGCGAGTCAACCTCAGTTGGCCGGTAGTAGTAAGGATCGATCTCGACCAGGATGCGCCCATCCGAGCTGATGCCTTTTTCGGACGCGCCGCCCCCACTCCATGTCACAGG
>JAGDMK010000071.1 GCA_017860635.1 Bacteroidota bacterium | reverse complement strand
CTGCCGCGTGCCGAAGAAATCCCCGGGGCCCCGGAGGGCGAGGTCCGCCTCCGCGATCGCGAACCCGTCAGTGGTCCGGACCATCGTGGCGAGCCGTTGCTCTGCCGCGCGGTACTGTTCGAGCGATTCCTGGTTGGCAAGCGCCCCCCCCGCCCTCCGCGCCCGCTGGGCCAGCCACCGTTGGGTCATCAGGATACAGTAGGACTGGTCGCTTCCGCGGCCGACCCGGCCCCGCAGCTGGTGAAGCTGTGAGAGGCCGAACCGCTCGGCGTTCTCAATGACCATCACCGACGCGTTCGCCACGTCGATCCCCACCTCGATCACCGTGGTTGCCACCAGAATATCCAGCTTCCGGCTCAGGAATTGAGCCATGACAGCATGCCGCCTTCAGGTCCAGCGCCTCCGACTCCTCGATGAGCGGATAGACAAAATATGCCTGCCGGCCAGCCGTGATCTGCTCACGGACGAACCCGTAGACCCCCTCCTTCTCGTCATCGAACTTCAGGACCGTCTTGATCGGGCGCCGGCCGGAGGGGAGGGCTGTTATGACCGAAACATCCAGATCGCCATAGAGCGTCAGCGAAAGCGTCCGGGGAATCGGCGTAGCCGTCATGATCAGCACATCCGGGTTTTCGCCCTTCGCACGGATCCGCGCGCGCTGGAGCACCCCGAACCGGTGCTGCTCATCGATCACCGCCAGGCCCAGCCGGGAGAACCGGACCTCATCCTCGAACACCGCATGTGTGCCGACGATGATCTGTGCCCCGCCTGACTGGATGTCCTCCAGGACATCACGGCGCAACTTTGACCGTTGTGCGCCGACCAGCAGCCTGTGCTGGACCGGAAGACCGCCCAGCAGCGCCCGCATGGTGCGGAAGTGCTGCTCCGCGAGGATTTCCGTCGGCGCCACGAACACAGCCTGGTATCCGCTGTCGACGGCAACGAGCATCGCTATGAGGGCCACGACTGTCTTGCCGCTCCCGACATCACCCTGCAGGAGCCGATGCATCGGATGCTCTGATCCCATGTCATCCAGAATCTCGCGCACCACTTTCGTCTGTGCCGGAGTCAGTGTGAACGGCAATCCGTCGACAAAGTCCCGGGCGAGTTTGCTCTGCACCCTGAACGTGATCCCCCTCGATTCCTGTTTTGTCCGTCTGCGCTGCAGCGCAAGCTTGAGCTGGAACTCGAAGAGTTCCTGATATTTCAACCGGCGGAGAGCTTCGGGGATGTCGGCATCGGTCCGCGGAAAATGTGCGCTCCGGATGGCCATGGTCCACGGCATCAGGTGGTGTTGCTGGCGAAGGGATTCGGGAAGGGGGTCCTCGAGCGTGTCCAGGTGTTGCCGGATGACATGCATCAGCAGGCGGCGAAAACCTCCGCTGTCCAGTCCAACCCGCGTGAGATCCTGCGTGCTCGAGTAGAGTGGAATCAGGCCATCGCCATGGAGCAAACGGCCCCACTCATCTCCGCCTTCTCCCCCCTCTCCGCGGGATTCAATCCAGTCCACATCGGGATGCACGAACTGCAGGATCGCACCGAAGAGCGAGGGCTGCCCTGAAACGGCGAGCCGGTCACCCACCTTGAACCTGGTTTTCCAGTAGTGGACGCCCCCGAACCAGACGCATTGGAGTGAGCCCGTGTCATCCCCGAGGACAATCATAAAACGGGCTTTGCGGCCGGCGCCGAGCACCCTGTACGAACGCACGTCACCCAGCACGGTAACTTCGCGCCGGACGTCTGTTTCTGCCGTGGTGCCGTTCGCAAGGGCCAGCCGTCGCACCTGGGCGATCGTGGCAACCGTTGTGCGGTCAAGGTAGCGCCGTGGCACATACATCAGCAGGTCGCCGATCGTAGAGACCCCAACGCTCGCCAGGGCGTCGCCTTTCTTGGGGCCGACGCCCTTCACAAACTGTACCGGTTGGTCCAGTACCGATGTCATCGCTGGTAGTGTCACGCGGTCCACATGCTGTGCATAGTGTAGAAGATACAACCATGCGGCTCCACTCGCAAGGCCGGGCACTTTCCCGTTGTGTCTTTTCCGCAAAGGTCGTATCTTGACTTGTCTCAACAACAACTTGAGGGCTCGTGTTCGAACAGCTGCCGACGCTTGAAGAGATTGTCATCTGGGGGGGCTACATTGGCCTTTTTGCCATCATCTTTTCTGAAACAGGATTGCTGGTGGGGTTTTTCCTGCCCGGAGACTCACTGCTGGTCACGGCCGGGCTCTTTGCCGCGCGCGGACAGCTAGACATACGCCTCCTCATCCCATTGCTGTGTATTGCCGCCATCAGCGGCAATGCGACCGGGTACATGATCGGGCTTAAAGCCGGCCATGCCCTTTACAACCGCCCTCAGTCGCGATGGTTCCGGCGGGACCATCTGATCAAGACCAGAGAATTCTACGAGAAGTATGGCGGCATCACCATTGTCCTCGCCCAGTTCATCCCCTTTGCACGCACGTTCGCTCCTGTGGTAGCCGGCATAGCCGAGATGAAATACCGCAGGTTCGCGTCCTTCAACGTCTTTGGTGCGATCTTCTGGATAGCCAGCATGACGCTGACCGGGTACTTCCTCGGACGCTTAATCCCGGGGATCGAGCACCACATCGAGTATGTGATTATCGTCGTTGTGACCATTTCTGTGCTTCCGCTGATTATCAAATACCTGCGGCACCGGATGAGCAAGGGCAAAGAAGCGCCCGCGCCTGCCGAAGCCCGGGACACGACTCCGGCATCGTAATACCGCATGAACCTTCTCACAACCCTGGTTCTGCTTCTCGCGCTAGTGTATTCTGTTCTTCCCGTTATCATCACGATGCTTCCGCTCACCGCAGGGCGCCCTGCCATGCGGTCCGGAAGCGGTGTAACCGGTTCGCTGTAGCCCCTCCGCAGACGGACGGGGCATGCAGCACGGACCGGAACAAAGGAGCGCTATGTCTACAAACACTGAGCGCTGGGGGACACGCGTAGGGCTTGTCCTGGCGATGGCCGGAAATGCAGTCGGCCTTGGCAACTTCCTCCGCTTCCCCGTTCAGGCCATCAACAACGGTGGCGGCGCATTCATCATCCCCTATCTGGTTTCTTTCCTTGTCATGGGCATTCCGCTCCTCTGGATCGAATGGGCCATGGGTCGGTTCGGGGGAATGCGCGGGCACCATTCCGCCCCGTTCATGCTGGATACCATGGCGCGCCAGAGACTCTGGAAGTATTTCGGCGTGTTCGGCATATGGACGAACCTCGCCGTGGCGGCCTACTACTGCTACATTGAATCCTGGACCATGTCTTATGTGATGCACTCTATCGGCCGCACATTCGACGGAATGTCCCAGACAGAAGTAGCGAACTTTTTCCTCAACTACGTCGACATCACGACCACCACCACCGGGATCCCTTTCGAAGCCCCGGTGTTCTACATCCTCTGTCTTTTGCTGAACACATGGATTCTCTCGCGCGGGCTGAGTGGCGGGGTTGAGAAGACTGCCAAGATCGGGATGCCCCTCCTCATTTTGTTCGGGGTGTTCCTGGCCATCCGAGGGCTCACGCTCGGCACCTCCGGCGCAAGCGCGTCCCATCCCGATGCCAGCGCCTGGGCAGGCCTGAATTTCCTCTGGTCTCCACAGTTCGATTCCCTGGCGAACCCGAAGGTCTGGCTGGCCGCGGCCGGACAGATCTTTTTCACCCTCTCGGTCGGCATGGGAACCATCCACTGTTACGCCGCCTATGTCAAGGCGAAAGACGACGTCGCCCTGAACGCTATGTCCGCCGGTTGGATGAACGAGTTCGTGGAAGTCGTTCTCGGCAGTTCGATCGTGATCCCGATCGCCGCCGGCTATCTTGGTCTCGACTGGGTGAAAGAGAACGCGGGTTTCGGGATGGCATTCCAGACCATGCCATTCCTCTTTGAGAACTGGGGCCCTGTCCTCGCCGCGATCGCCGGAGTGTTCTGGTTCGGACTCCTCTTCTTCGCGGGTATCACGTCATCCCTGGCGATGGGGACCCCGTGGATGGGATTTCTGCAGGATGAGTTCAACTGGGGCCGCGAGAAGTCGGCCTGGTCTTTTGGCGCCCTGGTTCTGGTCATGGGTCTCCCCACGGTGTTCTTCTATAACTACGGCGTGTTCAGCGAATACGACTACTGGGCAGGGACTGTCTCCCTCGTCGTTTTCGCCCTCGCCGAATCAATTGTATTCTCCTGGATCTTCGGCATCGACAAGGGATGGAGGGAGATCACCAGCGGAGCGGATATGACGGTTCCGATCCCGTACAAGTTCATTATCAAATACATCACCCCCCTCTTCCTCCTCTTTGTGTTCATCGGATCGGTCTTCTCGCCGATGGGCGGCGACTGGGCGGGAGCCTGGAACAGTCTGCTGGCAGGGAACGGGTGGATCCTGGATAACGGATCCCTGATCAAGATGGTCCTCAACACAGGCCTCCGCGAGCAGATCGCGGCGACCACAGACCCTGCACAGCTCGAGCATTTGCAGACGAGTCTCACCCTTGTCAGTGCGTCACGGGCTTTGTTGACTGCCGTCTTCGTCGGCGTCTGTCTTATGGTGTACACTGCCGCACGCAGGCGGCCCAGGGGAAAGGAGTCCGGCACATGACCACAGGAGCCATCCTGATGATGATCGTCACCATGGCGATCGTCACCGCATTCGCCGTCTACTTCTTCATCAAGGTATTGCGCACACCTCCGAAATCAGATTCGTACATTCAATCCAACCAGCAGAGAAAGGAGTGACTTCTCCACTATGGAACTGACCTTCATTCTGGGCATCAGTGTTCTTGGTCTGCTCTTCGCGTTCTACCTGATCCGCAACGTCCTGAAGCGCGACACAGGGACGGACAAGATGCGCGAGATCTCAGACGCGATCAAAGCCGGTGCCGAGGCGTTTCTGGCCCGCCAGTACCGAACCATCATCTACTTTGCCATTGCGCTCGCATGCCTGATCTACATCCTGTACGCATTCGCGCGTGGGCACACCGACCATGATCCTGCGAGCACGGGAGCGCTTGCCCTCTGGACGACCCTTTCGTTCGTTTTCGGCGCTGCCTGTTCTGTTGCCGCCGGGTATATGGGGATGTGGGTGGCCATTCGCTCGAATATCCGTACGGCCGCGGGCGCGCTGAAGAATATGAACAGCGCATTGCAGCCTGCCCTGCGCGGCGGAGCCGTCTCAGGCTTTTTCGTCGTCGCCATGAGTCTGCTCGGCGTGGCCGGACTGTTTGCCATTGTGCAGGCGGCGGGGGTGACCGATGACATCTCGAAGATCCCCCTCCTCATCGTGGGCTACGGATTCGGGGCGAGCTTCGTGGCACTCTTTGCCCAGCTCGGAGGCGGAATCTACACGAAGGCTGCGGATGTAGGTGCCGACCTTGTCGGCAAGGTGGAGGCGGGAATTCCGGAAGACGATCCCCGGAACCCAGCTGTTATTGCGGACCTTGTGGGAGACAACGTCGGTGATTGTGCAGGCCGCGGCGCCGACCTCTTCGAATCCACGGCGGCAGAGAATATCGGCGCCATGATCCTCGCTGCTGCTCTGTATCGGGCAAACGTGGGCGTCTTTGAATCACAGGGTCTCCCGCTGATCGGCGTCCTCCTCTTTCCGCTGGTAGCCCGTGCGTTCGGTATCATCGCCTCCATGATCGGTATTATGATCGTGCGCACGACCGACAAGGAAGACCCGATGAAGGCCCTGAACCGCGGCTTCTATGTGACCTCCGTGCTCGCCATGATCGGCTTCTTTGTGGCATCCCGCTGGCTGCTCGGCCCCGACTACTACCTCCATTTCTTCCTGTGCGGGGTGGTCGGCATGGTGACTGCGCTTGCGTTCGTCCTCATCACCATCTACTACACCGACTACAGGTACCGTCCGGTGCGGGCAATCGCTGATGCCTCCAAGACCGGCCCGGCCACAAACATCATCAGCGGCATCGCCGTCGGCATGGAATCCACCGGATTCCCGGTTCTGGTTATCGCTTCTGCAATTGTGGGCGCATACTACCTTGGAGACAGCTCCGGACTCCAGCATGCCGGCCTGTTTGGCACGGCGGTAGCCACGATGGGAATGCTCTCAACGGCCGCCTACATTCTGGCCATGGACACGTTCGGACCGATCACGGACAACGCCGGCGGTATCATCGAGATGAGCCAGCAGCCGAAGGAGATCCGCGACCGGACTGACCGGCTTGATTCGGTTGGAAACACCACGAAAGCGCTCACAAAGGGTTACGCTGTCGGTTCGGCGGCTCTGGCTGCGTTCCTGCTGTTCAGCGCCTACATCGACGAAGTGCGTGCGTATATGCCATCGTTCGAGCCCATCATCAACCTGAACAAACCCGAAGTCTTCGTTGGCGCGATGCTTGGCGCAGTGCTGGTGTTCCTCTTCTCATCGCTCGCGATCAAGGCCGTCGGAAAGGCGGCACAGTCGATCATTGAAAACGTCCGGGAGCAGTTCAAAAACAACCCGGGAATCATGGCGGGCACATCCAAGCCGGACTACAAGCAGTGTGTGGACATCGCGACGAAGTCCGCTTTGAAAGAGATGGTCGCGCCGGGGCTTCTCGTTGTGCTGCTACCGGTCGCGGTTGGTCTGGTGTTCCGCTGGCTGTACTACGCCATGGGTGCACCGGCCGCGGGCGCCACGGGAGCCGAAGTAGTCGGCGGTTTGCTGATGGTCGGGACGATTACCGGCATCCTGGTCGCCTTGTTCCTCAACAACGGGGGCGGGGCGTGGGACAACGCGAAGAAGTATATCGAAACCGGCGCCCTGGGCGGGAAGCGCTCCGACCCGCACAAGGCCGCGGTCGTGGGGGATACGGTCGGCGATCCGTTCAAGGATACCGCGGGTCCGTCCCTTCACGTTCTCGTGAAGCTCCTGAGCACGATCACGCTGGTGCTCGCGCCGTTCTTCATCTGAGCTTGGCTGCCGGTAGAACACTGGTTGTGTTGATGCCCTCTCTTCCAGGCACGAAACGCCGCTCTAACCAGCGGCGTTTCTTTTTTGCCTGGCTATCCGCCGAGAACCTAACGCACGACGATCATCTTCCGAGTCTGAACGAAGGAGCCCGCAGTCAGCCTGTAGAGATACACTCCGCTCGATAGCCCCGAGCCATCGAACCTAACCTCATGAACTCCCGCATCCTTCCTCCCGTTCACAAGCACTGACACCTCTCGACCGAGCAGGTCGTACACGGCTAACCGAACCTCAGACGCGTTTGGCAACCCGTAGTTGATGGTCGTGCTCGGGTTGAATGGATTCGGGTAGTTCTGGTGCAGCGCAAAATCAATTGGGATCACACTGAGGTGCTTGTCCGCTACGGCGTCGGGGAAGTAGAACGTCAGCGTGTCCGTCCAATAGGTGAACCCATCGCTCGCCAGATCCACGCCGAGTCGGATGCTATCGGCAGGAGATCGAAGAGTCAACGAATAGAACCGGGATGTGCCTATGACACTGTCTGGAGGAATATCGCCATAGGTGATCCTCGCGTTGTACACTCTGTCGATGACGGTGTCCCCCTCCAGCTTTCGAAGAGTACCCGTTACACTCGGGACGACGACCGTGAGGCCATGATTACAGACAGCGGGGTTCTCAAACACCACAAGATCGCCAGAGTGCTTTCTCGCAGACAAGTGCTGGAACACGATCGGCCCGGCGGTAGTGAACCGTGCACTGAACGGCATGGAGTAGACGCTCTTGTCGACGGGATCAGTCGTGACGACGGTGGCGCTGTACATCTCCTCGTTGGCAGGGAGCCTCCATGTCAGCCCCCAGAGGCCATCGTCCGTCTTCCCGTCGCCGTGCAGGCCGTCGTCGGCAAACGCCATAGAATCCACAACCGTGGTGTCACGCTTGATGTAGGCCTTGACGGAGATCGGGTGGCTGTTCGGATTCTCGACTTGGGCAGTCAGTCGAAGTGTGTCCATGCCAGGATGACAAAACCGGGAGGACACGGCAACATCGTGTGCATAGGCCACATCCAGGCCAGCGCACGCTTCACAACAGTGTCTTCCCCTTTGACCACATCCGCCTGCGTCAGCCAGACCTCCTCATCAACCGGGAACTCGGCGCGCTCAAGGAGACGCGGCGGTGTGTGGTAGTCCTGCGCGATCGCGTCCGACACTTCCATGTCAAAACCGTAAAGATCCGGCAGCAGCTCCTTCTCCCAGTGTGCGGCCATACATGCGCGGATGGGCTTTCCGAAGAAACGCGCATTCGGTAGGAGCTTCAACATGTAGGCACTCACGTCTCCCATGCTCACACAATGAGGACCCACGAGTACAGCCACAGGTCGGTCATAGAGCGTCTCAGGATCTGCGTCAATGTACCAGTCATTCCCCCCTGCGGACCCCGGTGGTGGCGGGAACTTCACAAGTGCAAAAAAGTCGGACGGCGACGCCCGCCGGTAGATGTCGAACGTGTATGTCTTGAAATTCATCATCCTGGCGAGACCCTGCCCGAGATGATACAGGGTTTCTCCTCCGAAATCATGACGAATGTCGATGATCATTCCATCGGTATTCCGGAACGCATCGACAGCGCGAATGAACTCATCACGCGTAGCGGGGTTGACGTGTGAGGTCACATGGACATAGCCGATGTTTGTTCCCTGCACCTTCCCGTATGTGACGGGCCGGGTGTTCAGCGAGTAGATCTGCATGTAGTCCGGCTCAGGAACGCCGGGAACATCAAGAGACTGCTTGTAGCACAGCACGCCGGGCACCTTCAGGGTTTTCAATGTGTCCACCGGCAGATGCACGGTATCTCCCGAAGGGTACTTCACCACATCGATGGTGTCGAACAGGTGCCAGTTCACGCCCCCGGCCGTAAGCCACAAATGCTCAACAGAACTCCGGGAGCCTCCGGACGGCAGGAACAATGGCATCTCCGTGGCCAGGAGTTCCTTCCACAAGTACTTCCACGGAATACCCTCATAGCCCAGCACAACGTCCCCGACGGCCAATCCGAGCGGATGATTCGCTGTCGTCCGTATCACCAGGAGCGAGCTATCCGGCAGTGGTGAAACAGTCGCCCCAAGGTGATTTCCGCTTGCACCGAGCATTGCCAGTACTGGGGTCCCCCAGGCAGGGTAGATGGGCATGTTGATTGTCGGGTCCACTTTGAAATACTTGCTGTCGAAGATGACGGTATGAGCTTCTCCCAGATGGTATGCAAGGGCGGTCATGATCCCGGAGAACCTGCCATGACTTGTGGAATCGGTAATCTGGTTCCGGTAGTGGGAGCGAAGAGAATCCCAGCTTATGCCGAGACCGTTGAAGGCCACGTATTTTGACTGCACGAAATCAGCAAACGTGTTGAACACTTGCAGCTTCTGCGCAAGCGGCAAGCCCGGCCCCCAGTATTCATCGATGACCTTCTTCCATTCAGCTTTTCTCTTGTAGAATGAGGGGGTGCCATCGGTGATCGCCGGTGGAGTCGCAGAGGATCTCGTGGCTCTCATCCTACTCCACTGACTGTCACCACCCACAAGTGCTCGGACGGATGGGCTTCCGGGAATGGCAGGCAGGAGTGCTGCCACCACGAACAAGGAGATCCAAGAAGTCTTCATTGTCGACTCCGACCAGAGGAAGAAGATGGCTTTCCTGCCAGAAGGTCGCCGGAGGTGGGCTCTGCAGCGAAGGAACTGGATCAGGGTCCAGAGCGGCGTCCCGGTGGCCGAGACAGGCAGAGAGCGCCGACTCCTGCCTGCGTGGTGCACGACAATTTACCACATTCGGGGGGCGGAGTACCAAGTAATTCTGTTTCAAACTCAGGGATTTCTGTTACATCTGGCTGGGAATAGAGGTAACTGGCTGGAGGGCCACTATCAATGGAGGGGCTATGGTATCTTGCCTGGATGTGCGGCCTGTACGGATGCCTTCTCGACTTCGGTGGGCGCCTTTCCGAACTGCTTGTGGAAGCACTTTGAAAAATAGGACGGATCGCTGAATCCGACTGTATAGGCGATTTCTGAGACCGTCCCTGCGTTCTTCTGCAGCAATTCCATCGCACGGTGGAGGCGCATGTAGCGTACGAATTCCCCGGGTGACAGGTTGGTCAATGCGATGAGTTTTCGATGCAGTTGTACCCGGCTCATTCCAACCTCGGCCCCGAGCGCCTCTATGCGAAGATGTTCGTTCCCCATGTGCTGCTCGACTGCGGCCAAAACTTTGCCCAGGAACGCATCATCCATAGACGTGACTGCAACTTCGCCCGGCCTCAGCGGAGCCGACGCTTTGAACCGTTCCCTCAGTCTTCGTCGCAAGTCAATCAGGTTCTTCACCCTGGCAAGAAGCTCCTTCGGTTCAAACGGCTTGATCAGGTAATCATCAGCCCCGGTTTCAAGCCCTTCAATCTTGTTTTCGTTGCCCGCCTTGGCTGTGAGGAGAATGATAGGAACGTGGCTTGTCGTGACGTCGTCCTTCAGTGTCTTGCACACTTCGTAGCCATCCTTCTTTGGCATCATCACGTCGCTGATCACGAGATCCGGGATGATCTCCCGTGCCTTTTCAATTCCCTCTTCTCCGTCCTGTGCCTCCAACACCTGATACGCTGAGGCAAGATAGTCTTTGATGTATGTACGTACATCGGCATTGTCCTCAACAACAAGAATGATGGGCTTGTCGCTTTTCATTGCTGCGGATAGAGCTCCCTTCTCCGTCTCTGCAGCATCCCCCTGCACAACGCTTGATTGTTGTTCCTGTACTGCCGATCCAACATCTGCGGGCACCTCGACGATCTCATCGTCCTTCAGGTGGGCACGTCCCAGCGGCAGTTGAATGCTGAAGGTTGTTCCTCTCCCGATTTCACTCTGCACGCGAATTGTCCCGTGGTGCAGCTCAACCACCTCCTTCACAAGGGCAAGTCCGATGCCTGACCCCTCGTGCTCACGCGTGTGTGAGCTATCGACCTGATAGAAGCGGTTGAAGATCCTCTCCATCTGTTCGCGCGGTATGCCAATGCCGGTATCGATGACGTCGATTTCAGCCACTTCAGTCATCCCTTTCTCGGACGCAACCGCATTCCGTCGTACCGCGCACGTTACTGAACCACCCTTGGGTGTGAACTTGAACGCGTTGGAGAGCAGGTTCCCGAGGATTTTCTCCAGCATCTCCTTGTCACAGAAGACTTCGATGAATTCCTCTTCCGCTTCCACATTCAGCGCAATCCCTCTCGATCCGTCAGAGGTCTCAAACGACAATGCGATAGCCCTGGCGAGTGGGACAATGTTCATCCGGCTTGCCCGCAGCTTCAGCGCACCGGCCTCCAGTTTGGAAAGGTCAAGAAGCTGGTTGACCAGCCTTAGGAGGCGCTTAGCGTTGCGAGCGGCCACACCGAGGTCCTTCTCCTCGTCTTGTTCGTGAGCCCTCTCACGCCACTTCGCAACAGGTCCGAGAATAAGTGTAAGGGGAGTGCGAAACTCGTGCGAGATGTTGGCAAAGAAGCGGGACTTCATCCTGTCTACGTCGCGCATCTTGGTTGTTTCAAGCTGCTCCAGCTGGAGTTGGTGGGCAAGCGCGACCCTCCGCATTCGCGCGCGGTAGATCACACCCAGGAGTGTCCCGATGATGAAGACATACGCGACGTATGCCCACACCGTCTTCCACCAGGGAGGTGCGATGATGATGGTGAGCGCAGCCAGTTCACCCGTCAACACGCTGCCATCGGTTGCCCCGCTGACACGAAAGACATATGTCCCGGGATCGATACTCGTGAAGCTCACCGTCCGAGCTTTGCCGATGGAGATCCAATCATCATGGAGGCCTTCAAGTTTGTATGCAAACTGGTTTCTCTTCACCATCGTCAGATTCAGGTCGCTGAACTCGAACGACAACGTATTCTGATCATGGTTCAGGGGAATGACCCTTTTGAACTGTATTGCGGTGTCAAGGGGTGCATGCTCGTACCAGATCTTGAAATCGGTCAGCATGATGCGTGACATGGCAGGATTTGCGAGCACCTTCTCCGGGTAGAACCCCAACACTCCATACGCCGCACCAAAGAGCAGTTGGCCACCACGGGTCACAGCGCTGTTCTGACGCGATCCGGCAAAACCTGAAAGGGGGAGACCGTCATCCTTGCCAAACCTACTGAATGTTCCGGTGTTGACATTGTACACGCATAACTCATACGCTGTAGAGGCCCAGATGTTCCCCGCATTGTCTTCCAGGAGTTTCAAAACGAAATCATGAGGCAGACCATCCTTCCTGAAGTAGTGCGTGAATGTTCCGGTGCTCACATCGAGCTTGTTGAGCCCCACAGTAGTGGCAATCCACAGTGCATTCCTGTTACGAACCCTGGACTGAATGATGTCCACGGCAAAATTCTGGCTCAAGCTGTTCCTGTTTTCCGGATCATGCGCATAGTGTCTGACATTCAGAAGCCGTCCGTCCGACGCCTTCACTCCGTACAGCCCGTTATTCATTGTGCCAACCCAAAGCGTGCCCTGGCCGTCTTCATAGAGTATCGATGTCCTCTCGTCATCTGAGGTGCTGCTGTCGATGTCGAAGAACGTGAAGTGCTTGCGTTCCCGATCGTACAGCTGCAACCCTTCACTCAAGGTCGAGACCCAGATGTCCCCAGAACGGGATGTGAGGAGGAACTTAATATTGTCTGACCGCAGACCGAACGGATTGTCGGGCGCTGCCCGTATGTGTGCGAACGATTCATCGGAAGGATTGAGAATGTCAATACCACGATCGTATGTGCCCACCCACACCATGCCATCGCTGTCTTCGCATATTGCGTTTACCCTGTTTGAACTGAGGCCATTGGCATTGGCCGGATCATGCGTGAAGTGCATGTACGTACCGGTACTTGGGTCAAATCTGGTGAGACCACTGAAATTGTACCCGAACCAGATTCTGTCATTCCTGTCAGCGTAGATACATGCAACCGCGTTACTGCGCAGACTATGAGGATTGCCAGAAATGTGCCGATACCACATGAAGGGGGTCTGTTGTCCTTCCAGTTTGCACAAGTGCATCGCCAGGAGGCCAATCCAGATGCTGCCCAGCCGGTCTTCATAGACCGCGTAGATCATGTATCCGCCCAGATTCTCCCGTTTGGTGAACACCGGTTCACTGCGGCCCTCCAGGTGTTCCAACGGGACCGAATACAGGCCGTTGTCATACGTGCCAATCCAGAGTGTGTTTGTGTGATCAATCAGCAGGGCATTGACAGAATTCGAAG
Source organism: Bacteroidota bacterium (assembly GCA_017860635.1). GTDB lineage: Bacteria > Bacteroidota > Ignavibacteria > UBA10030 > UBA6906 > JAGDMK01. The sequence continues at coordinate 13,856 of JAGDMK010000071.1, read as the reverse complement.
GGGTGCTCCCGGAGTCCGACGGATCATGCATGAAGGAAGTGAAGGAGTGTCGTTTGCGATCAAACCTGGCAAGCCCTCGGCCTCTGATATCGAGAACTGCATTGCCTGTTCCGATCCAGATGTTCCCCGAATCATCTTCACAAAGAGAACTGACAGAATTGGAGCTCAAACTTGCAGGATCCTGCGGGTCATGTCTGTAGTGCGAACGTTCATCAGTGGCGGCATCAAGACAAACGAGCCCGTTCTCGAAGGTCCCAATCCACAGTCTGCCCTCGGTATCCTTCAGCAAACTCCAGACCGCGTTTTCCCTCTCCTTCTGTCTGGCCTCGTGAGCGGTGCTGAAATCATACTTCTTGTATCGAGCATTGCCGCTGCTGTCAATGCTCATATGTAGAAGCCCATCTTCTTGCGTACCTATCCACAACGAGCCATCATCGTTGACAACAAGACTGGAAATGTTCTTGCAGTGGATGGATGTGGACCCAGTCGGCCCTTGCAGGAAACGAGTGAACCTCTCGGTCCTCTGGTTGAAGCAGTTTAGCGCTCCACCCCATGTACCTACCCACAGATTTCCGTTCTTGTCCTCTTGTATGACGGATACCCAGTTGTCCGACAATGATGTCGAATCGAACGGGACGTGTGTGTAGAACTTGAGACCGTATCCATCGTATCTGGCAAGACCTTCCTGCGACCCGATCCAAAGGAAACCATTGGAATCATGGAGGAAACAGAACGCCTGTCCTATGGTAATATACTCGATTGCCGGCGGTAGCGGCTGACCAAGCACTGGATGTGCCAGAGAAGCCGCCAGGATCAAGCACGAAAGCGTTCGACCTGGCCGATGGGACCTTCTCTCTGGATTTGTTTCTGACCATCGGACGAATCCTCGCTTGAGGAGCTTTTCGGAAGCTGGAATGTCTGATGATGTCGTAACCATCACAGAGGCATCCTGCGTTGCGGGGCTGCGCGTGGGAAAGCGTGCAACGTGTAAGGGTAGTGGTCAGCGGGTCCCGAGGAATGAGGCTGGTCGTCAAGGGAGGTACAACACGATCGGCGGCCGCGGCCTCGTTCTTCGAGCCGCATGACGCATATCTGGCGGCATAATATCCTTTCAGGCTGCCAAAGTCAAGGGAACTACCGGGTGTTCAGTAAGGGCCTTCCGAAAAGCGAAGCAGCGAGGCGGAGCCCGGCATGCCGACGTCTATTCCAGATGATAACAATTCCTTCCAAGAGCCACCGGCTCTCAGCATCTGGATTGTTGACAACATTATCTATAGTGGTTCCTGTAACTGAGTCATTATGAAGAGAGATCTCATCTCTTGACGAGGTCGCGGGTTTCCTCCCTTTCCGACTACTTGTCACTGTAGACAAACCGCCTTCCGTGTCTGGACAAACTCCCCAACCTGTAGCCTATAGAGATACACGCCGCTCGATAGCCCCGAGCCATCGAACTTGACCTCGTGGATTCCCGCATCCCTCCTTTCGTTCACAAGCACCGACACTTCCCGACCCAGCAGATCGTACACAATCAACCGCACATCTGACGCGGCTGGCAAAACATACTCGATGGTCGTGCTGGGATTGAAGGGATTGGGGTAGTTCTGCTTGAGTGCAAACGCCACTGGCAAGGCTGACGCCCATTCTCGGACCGCCCCGGCGATCGGTATGGCGAGCCGGTTCTCGCATGCACCGATATCGGGTCTTGAACCTTTGGGACGGGGGCGTTCCCCTCCGTAGAAACAGAACAGTGGAGCGTGATACAAGATGTTCTCAACGCGGAAGGTGTCTATCCCGTTCCCGATGCACGGACTGGCGTCCATCAAGCGATATGTGCTGTCAAGCAAAGGATCACTATCGATAACTCCTGGCGCATCTTTCCAACCGCCACGAATTGCAGAGTAACACAACCGAACGTCACGGTACGTGTTCGGTCCATGCCATCTGAGCCATTCGGGAACATCGCCGAGATATATCTCACCCCATTGAGTACTGTCTTTGGGCTCATCCCAAAGAATGTTGTTCATCAAGAACGGGACATGGTCCATAATGAAGAACCCTGGTCCGTCTTGTGCACTGTTGTTCACGATCGTATTGTTGATGAATGTGGGCCTCGGTACGTAGTTCCCCCAGGAGGTCAGATGTGTTGTCTCGCTGGAAAACCTCCAGATGGATACGCCACCACCAAGATAATCCGAGTGGTTGTGTGAAATTATGTTGTTGTAGAAGAGCTCTCCAGGGTCAGGATCGACGGTGCCGGAGGGGGTATCTGTATATACGATGTAGACTCCGCCGCCGAATGTCCGTGTGTCGGCAAGTGCACCTACCACCCGATTGTGGTCGATGATGTTGTCCCGAATGACTTTGATCCCGTAGGAAGGGAAATCGACACCAAGAGACAGGCCACCTCCCATCCCTTTCCAGGTGCCGAGCTCTTTGTTCGTGTTCCCCCGGATGACATTCCGCTCGATGATGAAGTGTGCCGTGTCTCCGGGGATATCAGTAATGATGGCAACTCCGGCCCCACACGAGAAATGCCCCTCGATGGTATTGTCCGCAATCAGATTGTCCCGCACAACGACACATGTGCCGCCCACGCCTCGCGTGAATACGCCGATTCCTCCCCCAGTCACCGACTCGTATGCATCAGGGACCGATGCCTTTGTGACGGCATTCCCAAGGATCCTGTTGTGCGCTATCAAAGCGCTTGAACCTGGAACTCCGATGCCTGCGGAAGTCCTGACATATGTCGACCCGTCAGGCTGACGGTTCCCGAACCCACCGGTAATGGTGAAGCCGCATAGGACGGTTGTCGTGTCCCTGCATCCCCGGATCCTCACGACACTCGCCAGATCGGTGTTGGCTGGGCGGCTCCCGTTGATGATCGTTCTGGCGATGTGGCTCGAATCGCCGTCAATCAGAAAGTGACTCCCGACGACGATCGATTTGCTCTGGATCAAGACGTTCTCGTAGTACAGGCCCTCTGCCACAAGGACGGTGTCGCCATCCTGCGCCATGTTGACAGCTGCCTGTATCGTTGAGGTGTCAGCGGGGACATTGATGACTCTTCCCTGCCCAGAGCAGGGGATCGAGCTGACCAGGAGAGCAGCAACAGCAATGAGGGACCTCATGGCACTTTCCCTTCCAAGCTTGTGAATGAGGCAAGAAGTCTCCTGCACAGAGAGTCACGTGAAGAGGAAATGACGCCTGGCAATTGTTTCTACAGCATTCGCCTTCACCTCTCCAGCGTGCATCATGTGTGCGGGAGCTATAGCCCTGTGCCCGGAAGATAAGGCCCGACTCGCCAGGAATCTAACACCCATTCGGCATATTCGCGCACATTTTCCGCAGAGCAACCATGGTGGAGGCTCTTCGGCTCCTGACAAGCCTCACCTTTGAGTGTAGCTCTTGGTTCACGCGGAAACCCATTCTGGGTTACTGCGGCGTTTCTGAGGGGGGAAAACCGAACTGCTTCTTGTAGGATCGTGCAAAATAGGACAGGTTGTTGAAACCGACATCAAAGGCGACTTCGGAGATTGTTCCTGCTCTTCGTTCGAGCAGTAGCCGCGCCCGCTCCAGACGAACCGAGCGGATGAGCTCGTTTGGGCGCTGGCCTGTGATCCCCTCAAGCTTGCGCTCGAGCTGGGAGACGCTGAAACCAACCATGCGGGCAAGAGGCTCAACGCCGAACTGGTCGTCTTTGAGATGTTGCTGGACTACTCCCAGGACTTTTCCTAAGAACTGGTCATCCAGAGACACAAGAGGAGCACCCTCCTGCAGCAATCGCCTTTCGCGGAGAAAGCGTTCCCTCAGCGCGCGCCGCAACGAAATGAGATTCGCCGCGCGAGCCTTGAGTTCTTCCACGTCGAACGGCTTCATAAGGTAGTCGTCGGCTCCCCGCTCCAGCCCTTCCAGTTTGTCCTTCGAAGTTGTCCGGGCAGTCAGGAGGATGACTGGGATATGACTGGTGCGATCATCCTTTTTCAATCTCCCGCAGAGCTCGAAGCCGTCTATTCTGGGCATCATGATGTCGCTGATGACAAGGTCGGGGATCTCTTCGATTGCACGACGGAGCCCTTCCTCCCCGTCTGCCCCTGTGATGACACGATAACTCTGTCGGAGTGAACCGGTGAGATATGCTCGCATGTCCGGATTGTCCTCTACGACGAGCACCACGGCTGCGTGCCGACCCCGGGGTTCCGGGCCAACCCTCACCGTATCCGATCGGGCTTGAGGCAGGTCTGGAACTTCCCCGACGGCTCCCTGGTCCCCCTCCCGGCGAGCAACGCACTCCGCGATCTCGTCCGGCCCAAAGTGGTTCCTCCCCAGGAGAAGTCTGATTCTGAACGTCGTTCCCTCCGACACGTGACTCTCCACCGAGACACTCCCGTGATGCAGGTCGACAATTTCTTTTACAAGCGCCAGCCCGATGCCCGTTCCTCCCAGCTCACGCGCCTGCGGTTCCTCAACCTGGTAGAAGCGCGAGAATATCTTGTCCCGGCTTTCGGGCGGGATCCCGATCCCGGTGTCCGATACCGAGATCTCTACATGAGCGGGGTCTCCGGGGCTGCCGCTGCCGTCACGGCGGTCTCCCTCAAGCGCAACCCTTACCTCCACCTTACCACCGTCCGGGGTGTACTTGAAGGCGTTTGTGAGAAGATTGTACATCACATGCTCGAATTTCTCCGGGTCGATGTATGCGTCGATGCGGTCACGGACCGCTGCAAACGACAGATCAATGCGCCGCAATTTCGCATGGGACTCAAAGGTGGCGATGATTCGGCGCATGTAGCGCACCAGGTCGAGCGGGCGAGCCTGAAGCTTCAGTTTCCCGGCCTCAATGCTCGAGAGATCCAGAAGCTGGTTGATCAGCCGCTGCAGACGCCGTGCGCTCCTTTCCATGATGCCAAGGTCATGGCGGTCCGGCTCGCTCTGTGCCCGGGCGAGGAGCTGAGAAACCGGGCCAAGGATCAGAGTCAAGGGAGTGCGAAACTCATGCGAGATGTTTGCAAAGAAGCTCGACTTCAAGGTATCCAGTTCCCTCATCTTCTGCGCCTCAACCCGCCGAAGTTCGAGCTCATGCCGGTTGCGTAGCCGGCGGGTCTGCAGGCGCCACGCTCCCACCAGGGTACCGACAGCCAGGAGGACGTATGCAGCATATGCCCAGATAGAGCGCCACCAGGGGGGAGTGATCGTAATGGCAATCGAAGCGCCTGTTTCATTCCAAGCTCCCTGACTGTTTGATCCCTTGACTCGAAACACGTAGCTGCCCGGCGCGAGGTTGGTGAAGCTGGCGGTTCGTTCACTCCCGCAGTAGGTCCACGTGTCCTGAAAGCCCTCCAGCATGTATGCGTACTGGTTCTTCCCGGGACTTGTGTAACTCAGCGCCGCGAACTCGAACGTCAGGGCATGCTGGTAGTGAGACAATGTAAGCTCGCGGATGAACGGGGTAGCAGTGTCGAGATCGAGACTCTTGTTGAAGATCCTTATGTCCATAACATAGACGGGAGGAATCCGCATGTCGCGGCGGAGCCGGTCGGGATAGAATCCCACAGACCCCGATGCGCCGGAAAATACCAGCTGCCCATCGGATCCTCGCGCGGCATTCTGGCGGGCTCCCCCGAAGTCAATGGACGGTAGCCCCTCGTTCAGGCCGTAATTCGTGATCGCCCCGCTCTTGATATCGTACATAGAAATGTCCTGCTCGGTGCAGCACCAGATGTTCCCCCGGGCATCCTCCAGGACCTTGAGGATGAAGTCGCTTGCCAGCCCGTCTCTCTCAAGCACGTGCGTGAATGTCTCTGTCTTCAGGTCCAGCCGGTTCAGACCAAGATCCGTGGCAATCCACAGGGCGTTCGTGTCCACGATAGTGGGCCTGATGATGTCGCTCACCCCCTCACAGGTCAGACTCTTGCGATCACCGGTAGTATGCACGAACTGCTTCACCTCCACAGGACGTTCGTTCTCCATCCGGACTCTGAAGATGCCCTCCCCAAGTGTCCCGACCCAGAGTATCCCCGATCGATCCTCGCATAGCGAGACGATGTCAGCGCCTTCCCTGTTCCGGGGCTTGAGATCGATCATGAAGAAGCGCTTCTGTGTTCTCTCGTACAGCTGGAGGACCTGATTCTGCGAAGCCACCCAGAGATCACCGTTGTGTCGGAGAAGGATGCCGCGGAGGAAATTCGAGCTCAGGCCAGACGGATCTCCCTGCCTCCTGGTGATACGCTCGACGATGCCCGTGCGGGTGTCGAGCCGGTTCAGACCACCGCCGTTTGTCGCCAGCCACAGATATCCACTATCGTCTTCGCAGATGCCATTGACGCAGTCGGCGCCGATGCTATGCGGGTCATCGGGACGGTGCCGGTAGTGGGTGAAGCGGCCGGTGCGAGTGTCGTACTTGTCGAGCCCGGTGAAGTAAAGGCCAAACCAGAGATTTCCAGAGCGATCAAATGTGACGCTCTGGACCCCGCTGCTGCTCATGGTATTCTGCTCGCCCCAGCGCCGCCGATAATGAATGAAGGGATTTTGGAAGTGATCATGCTTGTACAGGAACGACCCGAACGTGGCAATCCACACATCCCCAAGACGGTCCTCATACAGAGAAGTGAGAATTCCGCCCCGCAACGTCTCATAGATTGTGAATGAAGGCTTCGCTGCATCAGACAGGGTACGCACCGGGGCTGTGACCACGCCGTTGCCGATGGTACCGATCCAGAGCGTCCCGCTGCGGTCAATGAGGAGAGACCCGATCCTGTCGGTCGGAAGAGAACCCGGATCCGAATCATCGTGTGTGAACCGGCGGAATCGCTCTGTTTTTCGGTCGAACAGGTTGACCCCTCCGCCATCCGGTATCGCCAAATCACCTGTTCCGATCCAGAGGTTTCCGGATTCGTCCTCGCAGATAGAGCTGACGGTGTTGTGGCTGAGGCTGTGGGAGTTTCTGGAGTCGTGCCGGAAGTGGCGGATGTCGCCTGTTGCGGGGTCGATCCGCTTCAGTCCACCCCGCATCGTTCCCGCCCAGAGATACCCCTTGCGATCCTTGTGGAGGGCGAGAACAAAATTTTCCCCGGAAGAACTGCTGTGGGGTGCGTCCCCGGCACAGTTATATCGCTTGAAGCGTGGGATCCCGCCAGGATCAAGGTTCATATGAATAACACCCTGATCTTTCGTACCCAGCCACACAGAACCATCATCATCTGTTGTCACGGCGTTGATGAAATCGCTGCTTTTCCCGCCGGTGATCGTTTCCTTTGAGGTGTAACGAACGAAGCGATCAGTTGTCTGATCGTAGTGGTTCAGTCCACCTCCGTAGGTTCCGATCCAGAGATTCCCCTGGCGATCTTCATCGATGGCCGTCACCCAGAGGCTGGATATCGAATTCGAATCGTCGTATGCAGGGGTGTATCGCTTGAAGCGGTATCCATCATACCGGTACAGGCCGACCTGTGTACCCACCCACAGAAATCCGAACTTGTCTTGAAAGGCGCAAGTGGGGACGGCGAACCTGTACTGCTCGAACCGCGGCTCAATCGATTGGCACTTGACCAGGCATGTCAGGAGCAGAAGACCGACCATCCATGTAATGCCTGAACAGACAGACGGATGTCTTCTCATTTCGGTTGCCTACTCACCATCCTCTGCTGGGTTTTGGGTCCCAGGATGTCAGGGGAGGGTCATCGCCGTGACCTGCGGCAAGGGGAGACTTTTTGATCGGCCAAAGCGGCGACCTTCCGGCAGAAGGGACCGTCGGGCACCGTGGCTTGTGCCGGAAAGATACACTGGAGAAGGCGGACACGCAAGGGCTTCCAAGAGGAAATAGCAAAGAAAAGGATCATGTGCGCGGTGCGCACCATCCGATTCGCGGCAGCGGGATGAACGTACAGTAGGCGGGAAGCGGTCCGAGCTGCGCAAGGCCGCGGTCGCGGGGGATACGATCGGCGATCCATTCAAGGATACCGCAGGACGGGCTTTTTGCGTTTTCGACATCCGCCGCGCGCAGTTCAGTCAGGCGCAAAGGTTGGCTCACGCACGCGTTCGTGGTAGCCGGTCCGGCTGATATCGTAATTCTCCATAAAAAGCACGACCGGCACCCCGACATCGGAAAAAATCTGGCCGTCGGTGTTGAAGAGCGAGCTCCGGGGATCACGGGGTACGCGGACTTCACCGTGCAATTCAGGATGCCGGGCGATCTCCGGAATTGCGACCCCATCCTTGCTCCGTTTGCCGCGCCCGCGCTTGCGCCGATCGGGACTGCGGTTCCATTCTTTTGCTTTGCTGTTCCAGATGCGCGTGGCAATGTGCGCCTGCTCGGCCAGCCGGTACGATGCACGGCTCAGCCCGGGGGAGATCTGGAACACATCACGGTCGGTGGAGCGGTTGTGGGCAATCATGTCGAGCACATACATCCCTTCGATTCTGACCCGGGAAAGATCGGGAGACTTTCGACCCCCGACCCGTACCTTCAATGAGCCTTCGACCAGCCCCTGGGCAAGATTCCGGGCGCCCATACAGTCCGATGGGAATTCCTCGCCGGTCAGATGGACCAGCCAGACATCGCATGCGAGTTGTCCGGCCTTGCTCATCTCCATGAACACCGGGGCCCCGAGCATGAGAGCAGCCGTGGCCGAATGATTGTCATCCGCACCGGCCGCTGCCAATCGAGCCAGCTTTCCTCCGCTCTCCTTATAATAGAGATCCTCCATGTAGGCAGTGTCATAGTGGTCAGCCATGACCACGGCCCGGCTGCGGTCTTTCCCGGGAATCATTACCAGAAGGTTGCGCTCACCTGCTTTGTCGGGCTGATTGGCGCGCCAACCCTCCATCCAGGGGAAATCGAAATCGGTGTGCCAGTGAAACGGCAGGTCCCCGGCGAGAACCATCCCCTGCATGCTCTGTCTGGCTATGAGTTTTCGATAGTACGCGAGGAGCCAGTCAGCAAGGGCATCCAGATCCCGTTTCCTGTGCTTGCGCGCTTTTTTTGAGGGTAGGTCATTCACACAATCGGCGTTGTCCTTGTTCAGAAACCGGCCGGTCGCCAGGCGCGCAATGGGCCACTTCCGGACGACGCCGGAGTTCCGGCCAGAGTTCCACCGGCGATGTCAGACGCGGGTTGCGGGTATCGTACGCCGTCAGATACCCGAGGGGTGGATCCTCGAGCAGCTCTGGCTTTTTCGTTTTCCTGTCCACGAACGCCACCAGAGGCAGGTGCCAGAACACTTCGTACGATCCGACCACCATCGGCGGATAGAAGAACCGGTATCCGAATGAACCTCCTGCCGAAACGATTTCAGCGGCGCGCATTAGTTGTTCTCGATCAGCACGTGGTCCGTCCAGAAGCAGTTCATGGTCCTCCGTCCAGATGTGCACATTGCGCGCCATTGGTTTGTTGTAGAGGTCAACGTCGATCGGTTCGCAGCTGAACAGCACGCGGGCAACGCGGTCTTCGTGGCCTGACACGGCAAGGGAATCTTCGTGCCGTGCGACGCGCTCCCATCGGTGCGTCCTTCTGAAGGTGTTTCCAGGCCCCTTTGCTGTGTCGGTTTCGCCCTCACGCGGTTCATGCATCCACCCGGATTGCAGTATGCGCAAACCCTGTGTTGCTTCATGGCGCTCGCACACATTCAAGAGGGGAATCTGGGAAGCAAGCGGGAGATCCTGCTCCAGTCCCAGGAAACCCTGTACACCCCAGAAGAGGAGGCTCCCCGGAAACGGGAGGAGGTGAAGACGGCCCTTGATGTATGCTTCCCTCACTGGCTGGGGAATCGACCCGAAAGGCCGGAAGGTCAGGAGATACCGCACTCCGTCGATGGGATCTTCGTCGTTCATGACGAACGGTCTCGTCCACGATGGCAGGGGATCCTGGCGCCACCGTGCACAGACCGTGTGCCCGGATCCGGGAAGGATGCGAAACCCTGCCTGCCGCAGGTCGGTGAGTCGCGCATGGGAAACCCCGTACACCGTTTGCAGGAGCCGGCGTACGAAATCGACGGCGTACTCCGGTGGTCGTTCACGGCCCGGAGCGATATAGAAGCTTTTCCAGAACGCACGGTCCGGCCCCTGTTCACTCCCACCGAAAAACGTCCAGCGCACACGACCCTTGTCATCCTGCGTGCGTGACAGCACAAGCGGAGCGAAGGTTACAAATCGTTCGTGCGCGAGGCCACCGCGAACCGCCGCAAGCTCCGGCGGCCAGTAGCTGTTGCCTTCGAGCACGCGTTTGCTCACTCCCTCAGCCGACTGATCCTTGTCCAGACGCTGGAGAGCAGACAGCACCTGTCGGGCAATGATCTCCAGTCCGGGCTGCAGCTCCACCGCCTGCTCTCGTTCACTGATGAGCCAGGCAGAGGGGTTAGCGGGGTTTCTTGGAGCAGGATGAGGGGGATCGTACGGGCGCCATCCGATTCGCGGCGGCGGCATGAACTCAGAGTAGGCGGGAAGGTGGAAGTGGCTGTTGCCCCGGTAGCGCGGGAGATTGGAGAGTAGTTGCTGCCAACCTCGTTGTTTCATGGAAAGGTCTCCTTACCAGATTTCTCCTTTCGGGTCTCTGGTCATCAGATCCCTGCATGCCTGCAGCGGGTCTTTCTCCTCGAACAAGACCCGGTGCACCTGCTCGATGATTGGGACTTCCACGCCGACTTTCCGTGCAAGGTCGAACGCGGATTGTGTCGTGGCCACGCCTTCCGCAACCATCACCATACCCGAGAGGATTTCCTGTAGTGTGCGTCCTCTTCCAATCTCCACGCCGATGTGGCGGTTCCGGCTGTGGGCGCTCATGCATGTGACCATCAGGTCGCCGATGCCGGAGAGGCCCGCAAACGTCTGCAGGCGCGCGCCCAGCGCAACACCGATGCGGGCAATCTCGGCAATGCCGCGTGTCATCACTGCGGCCTTCGTGTTGTCGCCCAGGTGCGCTCCGTCGATTATGCCGGCGGCAATCGCAATGACGTTCTTCAACGCCCCGCCCAGCTCCACACCCCGGAGGTCCGTGCTCACATAGACGCGGAAGTATGGGAGCATGAATGTGCTCTGAACGATCCGTGCGGTGTCGTGGTTCACCGACGCAGCGACGACGGCTGTGGGAATGCGACGGCTGACCTCCTCTGCATGACTCGGGCCGGAGAGCGTGGTCACCAGCTGAGGATCGAGATCCGGCAGGGTGTCATGCAGCATCTCCGACATGGTCATCAGCGTGCCATTTTCTATCCCTTTCGCCACATTGACGACCATGACACCGCGGACAAGGACCGGGCGCAGCCGGGCCATCACACCTCTGAGGTACTGGGACGGGACAGCAGCCACAATCATCTGCGCCCCATCCACTGTCTCAGCGACATCGCTCGTGACGTTGATGGCTGTCGGGATATGGACGCCGGGAAGGAAAGCCGGATTCTCTCTGCTGGTCCGGATCAGGAGCGTGTCCTTTTCCAGGAATGACCAGAGGGATACCTCATGGCCTTTTTCAGATAGGAGTATGGAGAGCGTGGTTCCCCACCCCCCCGCTCCGAGTACTGCAATGCGCATGGCTGCCGAAGGGTCTAACCGGCGTGTGAGGCCCGCTCTTCCTTCTTTCGGAAGAGCCGGAACGTGGCAATCCTGTTCTCAGTGCCCCGGAGAAGCCGGATGATGTTGGTGCGATGGGTGTACACAATCAACAGCGATATCCCCATGGAGAAGAAGATCAGCGTCCCATAGCCCGGGACATCCACCATGAAGATATTTTCCCGGAAGAACATGGTAAGCGGAAACGCTACGGCTGCGCTGAGTGAACCCAGGGAGACATAATGGGTGATCAGAAATACGATGGCAAACACGCCGAACGACACCGCCACCTCAACCGGCGCGATACCGATGAGCATGCCGCCTGCAGTCGCAATGCCTTTCCCACCCTTGAAGCCGGCAAAGACTGTCCAAACGTGCCCGAGGATAGCAGAACACCCCGCAATTATCTGCACGACCGTGAAGTCATCAAACGGGGTGGCATTGGAAAATGGAATCGGTCCTTCCATCAACCGCGCCACCAGCATCGTCGCCACCATTCCCTTCGCCATATCCAGAGCGATGACGAACAGGCCTGGCTTCCAGCCAAGGACCCTGATGACATTCGTCCCTCCGGCATTCCCGCTCCCGTAATGGCGGATGTCTATTCCCCGGGCCTTTCGCGCCACGATAATGCTTGTGGGGATCGATCCAATCAGGTAACTGAGAATAGCGATAATGCTGATGGGAATCATTGAACCTCAAGTGTGGGGTACATGGAAGTGACGTTAAATATAATTAACGCTTCTCAAATATGCAAGTCCACCCTATTCCCCTCCCCCAACCCATCTGCGGGCTGACAAAAGGTCATCTCTGGTGGTAATTTTGGCATTCCCGTACTCCCCTTCGACTATCCGGACCCTGAAACCGAGTCTTTCAACCAACATTGCGTCATCCGTCCCCGTGAAACGGTCTCTGAGTGCCTGGTCATGGGCTTTCCTAATGAGATGCGTTTTGAAGCCCTGAGGGGTCTGAACAGCCCAGAGCAGGTGCCTGGGGAGGGTTGATTCGTAGAATCCAGTCTTTCCTTCTTTCTTAATAGTGTCTTTAACCTTCACACCCACGACAGCTGCGCCAAATCGCGCAGTTTCGCGGATCACGTCATGGATCACCCTCCGGGTGACGAATGGGCGGACTGCATCGTGTATGAGCACAATGCCGGGGTCACCCGAGACATGGTCCAGGCCTGTCCGCACCGAATCCTGTCGCTCTCTCCCTCCTTCGACCACCAGCAGGGGCTTCCGGGGACCCGCGCGTTTGAGCAGCCGCCGGGTTTGGGCAGCATATCCCTTCGGAACGACGACAACGATTTGTCTGACAGCAGCGATTCCGTCGAATGCCAGCACCGTCCGGGCGATGATTGGCCGCGTCCCCACACGGAGAAACTGCTTGGGAATCTTGCCTCCCATCCGTTTCCCCGCCCCTCCGGCGGCGATGATGACGGCGACATCAGGCATTGCGGCGCGGGAGATATTCAATGACAAAATGGAACTCCGGAAACATGTCGGGCAGCTTCATCATGCTGAAGACCATTACCCCGATCGCAAGGCGGTCAAGCCACGAAGAACGGGGCCAGCCGATGTGGATCGTGATCTGTTTGTGAGGAAGCTCGTATTTCAGAACGTACAGCAGCTCCGTGAAGCTGTCGAAGAGTGATTGCCCTGATTGTGCAAACCTGTAGTGATTCGGCGCAACGCGGTTCGGTATGCCCTGTCGCGGAGAGTAGAATGTGACGAATGCAACGTGCGGATCCGGCGTATCGACACCCTCCAGAGGGCGTTTGAGATAGATGTCCACGCGATCCTCCGGAACTTCCGCGAGGGCGAACACCATCTGCATCGGACTGTCGGTCTGCGCCACGTGGGCGATTTCGGGAGCCCGCTTCTTGGCCACGCGGATTCCCACGATCAGGAAGAAGACAGCCACAATGCTCCACAGTGCGATGCCGTACGGCTTGCTCATCCCCAGATAGACGAAGCAGCTCAGGAGGATGATGAAGAGAATCAATGTCCCGAACCGGGAAGTATGGTACGCCCGGATTTCTTTCGTCCCCGTGGAATAGCGGTAGTACAGCAAACTACCCATATTGATCGTGAAGCTCGCCACGAGTCCCAGGGCGTACATCTCTGCCAGTATCTTCTGGCTTCCCTCTGTGAGGACGATGATGACCGAGTAGAAAATGGCATTGATGATATGGATCCGGTAGAGCGACTGGCGTTGGTTGGGTTTGATGATCCAGGTGAAGTTGTACCGATGGGCCACACGTTCCATCAGCTCGCTGGATGCCACGAACGCAGTGTTCACGGCCATGATTAACGCAA
>JAGDMK010000239.1 GCA_017860635.1 Bacteroidota bacterium | reverse complement strand
TCAGCAAGCCGGCGCGCTATTCCCCGGCCAAGTCCACGGCTGGCCCCCGTGATAATCGCAACTGGTATGGTCTCAGGCATGCCTGGTTCCTTTCTTTGTACGTGCGCGCAAGCGTGCGAGCATACGCGTTTTGTTCTGTTGCTCCACTAAGGCAGTATACAATTCCGGACGCCGGGAGGCAATAACCGCCTCAGTCCGGGGGAATTGTTTGTTAAAATAGAACTGCGTTGTCCGCCCCCGGGAAATGTCAAGGTCAATGGTCAGGATGTCGATCCGGCGGCCGAGATCGGCCAGGATCAATCCGTCCGGTCCGACGACGCTCGTCCGGCCTATCATCTTGCCGGGAAGCCACACGCCGTCCGGATAGCCATAGCAGGCAGAGACGACCGGGAGTCCGGTGTCAACTGCGCGGGCCCGGTAGCGGATCTCCCAATCGATCTCTCCCCAGGAAGCCTGGACATGGGGAAACAGTAGGATCTGCGCCCCCCGCACCATCAGCACCTGCGCAACCTCGGGATACTCAATGTCCATGCAGGTCATGATCCCGATCCGCGCACAGTCCAGGGCGATCACCGGCAGGTCATTCCCGGGAGACATCCCCATGTCCTGTTCCGGTTCCGTAGGATGGGATTTCTGATAGCAGTGTACGATGTCGCCTTTCCTGTCGAACACGACGACAGTGCTGGAGAGCTGCCCGTTGTGCCGGCCGAACATCGGCATGGCCACGTTCATCTTGTACCGTCGGGCAGCCGCGCCGATCGTCTTCGTGAATCTGCCGGGGATCGGATCAGGTACGTATTCCTTCCGATTGGTGGACCATGTACGGTGATGGAGATTCGCATATTCCCCAAAGAGCAGAAGGTCCGTCTTCCGTTCCCCCGCCACACGCATGGCCGAGAGAATCGTTACGGTGTTACGCCGCTGTTTTGCAGCAAACGATGTGCCTTCGATGACGGTGGGCAGCTGCGCTGCACTCACCCGGATGGTCCGATTCATGATCACCGTCCTAGCGTTGTTCCTCTTTGCCCACCAGCTTCGACTGGCGACGGAAGTACCACGTCATCAGCCATCCAATAAATGCTGTTCCTCCCCCGCATGCAAGGGTTATGGCATGGACAGCCATGGATGCAGGCACGAACGCCAGGGCGACTACGACAAGGCCGATGGTTAGCGTGAGAAGGCCGACGATGCGATAGGAGGAGAGTGCATTGCCTGACCACCGGAGATGCTCGTCCACAGCCGGCGTGGCCAGGTCCGCCGCAAACGCCCGCTGCGCATCCACGATGACAGGGTTTTTCTCCTTCCACAACGCCGACAGGAAGAAGACCAGTGCGGACACCCCGACGCCGCCGAATATGTTCACTTCATACTGATACGGGTTCACATCGACCAGGACATTGAAAATGAAGATGACAACAAGTCCGGCGGTTGCTGCTGCAATGGCGGACCAGGACGGCGTTTTCTTGTAGAGCAATCCCAGCATAACAGGTGTCAGCATTGAAGGGCCGAACCAGGAGTAGTACATGAGCGCGAAGTCAAACACTCCTTTCGTCCGCTGCACGAGAATCGCCGTGATGATCGCAAGGATGCCAAGCGAAAACGCAGTAATCCGCCCGAGGGTCAGCTGTTCCTTCGCGCCCGGGGCGGATCCCGTGATGCTACTGCGGAGTCTGACATAGACGTCACGGACGAGGATAGAGGCGAGATAATTGAGCTGCGTGTCGATAGACGTCATGGTGGCCGCCAGAATGGCCGAGATGGTCAGGCCAATCAAACCGTTCGGCAGCAGCGTGAGCGCAAGTGTTACGAATGATGCCTCGGATGGCTCTGTCAACTGCGGCCAGAGCGTCGCCATATCAGGGAACATCAC
The DNA here is from genome assembly GCA_017860635.1 of Bacteroidota bacterium. Classification (GTDB taxonomy): domain Bacteria; phylum Bacteroidota; class Ignavibacteria; order UBA10030; family UBA6906; genus JAGDMK01. The sequence continues at coordinate 3,331 of JAGDMK010000239.1, read as the reverse complement.
CCGCGCAGCCATTGTGGGGGCAAGCCAGAGGAATGGCAGCACGAGACTCAGAACCGCGCACAGGATTGCCATCTTCCGCGCGTCGCGCTCGGTGGGGACGCTGTAGTACCGCTGTCCGATGTGCCAGGCCGCGTTGTAGCCTATGAGCGAGCTGATCATATACGCGACATAGAAGAGGGGATTCTTCACGACATCGATGAGGCTGAGATAGCCCTCCGGAGCTTCCGCAATCAAGCGCCGAAACCCGTGCATCAGATTCCAGCTGTCTCCCAGAGCGATGAACGTGAGGGGGAAGACCAAAAACGAGACGATCAGGATAATGAAGAACTGAAGGGAATCAGTGATCACCACGGCCCACAGGCCGCCGGCACTTGTGTAGATCAACATGACGAGGCCGGTGACAATCATGGAGACCTCCAGCCCTGTCAGTGTCATCAACCCGAGGTCCACCGTTACTGACATGATCCCCATCGCGCTTGCAACAAAGATGCACAGGATGTATATCCCCAGGCCGAGTCCCATAATCGACGGGACGACGGAGAGGAGCGTGTAGTAGTACGTCGTTCCCTGGGAGAATCTCCGTGTCAGGAACTCCATCGGGGAACCCAGGCGTGCGCGGCGCCATCGTACAGCATAGAGAAGATAACCAAGACCATATCCCCAGAAGGCGGATGTGAAGAGGACGGCTGCCCCGGCACCATGCTTGTAGGTGAATCCGGCGGCGCCGACAAACATGAATGCAGAAAAGCCGGCGACAAATGTTGACAGGCCGGAGATCCACCATGGGATCTTTCCCCCTCCTTTGAAGAAATCATCAACGGTCTTGTTGAACCGTGTCAGGTATATGCCGACACCGGTGAGCATGAGGAGATAGACCAGAATGACTGCCAGATCAAGAAAGTTTACCTGTTTGATTGAGTCGATCATAAGGGCTCGGGTTCTATGGTTCGGTGGATTTGTGGTTGTATGGTGTTGTGATCGTGGGTACTCTTCCTATGAACGGTGCCTGGCCGCTTGACGTGCGGCGGCCCACACACTGAGTTCACCCTGCCGCATACTCCCCTGTCTTCACTGCTTTGTGTACAGCGTGAGTGTGTGGATCCGGTCTGAGACAATCCTCCCTGTACCGATGCCTGAGCGCATGTCCACGCTGATGTCCAGCGGCACGTCATCGCACTCACACCGGAGTCCCTCCACCCAGTCGACGATGATGTCCACGGTTCCGAGTGCACGAATCTGGACGGCACAGGTGGTCCTGTCCCCCTCACTTTCGAGAACTTCGGCATTGAGGATCTCGCGGAAACGGGGACCGGTCAACGAGTGGCCATATTGCACACAGAGTTCGTGTTCACCGCCGTCGTCATATATCGCAGGCACTTTTGCAGCTCCCCGGAGCGGTTTTCCATCGATGCGTATCTCCTCAAGGAAAGACCCGCCCTGCTCGACCCGGACGTCCCACCGCGTGCGTTTGTGCCTCATGCCCTTCAGGCGGAGCGGCCCGAGGGGCAGATCAAGCGGAATCACATTCATGCCGCCGGGATCCACGTCGATCCCGCACAGCCCTTCCAGTACACAGTGGTACCAGCCCGTGACGCAATTGAGATTCGACACGGCTCCGTGCCGGCGCCAGGTTGCGGAGTCCTCCGCTGCAAGACCGTCCATTTTGAGGAACTCCGGAACATAGCCGAGACGGCGGAGTGCCTGATCTGCTGCGCTCAGCCACCGCATGATGCCCTCACGCTCGCCGGCCCTCCTGAGAACTTTGAGCAGGTAGAGATCCCAGTGAGGATACCACGATGCGGCGACCTCCTCGCTCCCCCGTCGCGGATCCCATGAAGGAAGCATCCGGGTTCCATGCGCAGTCTGCAGATGCATCATCATGAACCGGGCCATTTCCGGGAGCACACGCCGGATGAGGGCCAGCCCCAGAGAGGTCTGAAGGAAGAGGAGGGAGAAGATCGGATATGTCGTATTCCACTCCCCTGTGTCGGCATCGACAGCATCAACAAGGAATCCGCGCTCGTTGTCCCAGAAGGTGCTCAGGAATTCGGTTTCGATATGCGAAGCAAGGTGACGGGCTGCCTCCAGCGTGTGCTCATCCCCCGTCCGGAGGGAGGCATTTTCCAGAACCCTTGCAAACGCATAGAGACATCCGGTTTCCATCGCAACCACGCTCTGCTCTGTTCTGCCGAACGCGAAGGGGAGATCAGGATAGAAACTGCAGTTCGGAACGAAGCCCTTCCCGCCGGCCTGCTCCCCTATGGCGCGGAGGTGCGACACGGCATGCGGGTAGACATCCAGCAACGCGTCACTGTTCCCGGTCTCCAGCGCATATTGATACACGAGGTGGAGCACAAGGAACTCCAGAGCCCCGCGGGGAGGAGTGTCAAGGGGGAGACCGCTGCGTGTCCACCGTGCCGGGATTGATCCGTCGCTGTCTCTGTGCGAGTTGATAAACCGCACCATCCCTGCAACAAGACCGTACTCACCCCAGCGCAGGCTCTCCATCCCGGTGACCAGATTGTCCCAGGCCCAGAGCCAGTAGTACGCTCCCGGCGTTGCCCGGGTCATGCCGAGTTCAGAAACAGTGCACGACCTCACGATGGCAGGAACCGTGGCAGACCATTCTGTCACCTCCGGTGCCGCGGTGCAGGTGAACCGGGGGGCGCGCAGTCCCTGCTTCCCGGCTTCATGTTCTGTCAGTTCAGCCAGACGCTGATATGTACGGCCATCGCCAATTTCACTTGCGGGGTGGTCTGCGCCTGCAATGATGAGTGCCGGCTGACGGACACCATCGCTTTCCAGCAGCACCTGGAAAAGGATGTGATCCGGGTGCTCCTCAATCGTACAGCGCTCTCCGCCAATGCGCAGAACGGTGCATGCGTCATAGAGAGGAATGTCCGCATCCCGGTATTCCGGTCGGAGATCCGCAACCGTTGCCTGCCCCGAGCGGATTCTGCGGCCGAACAACTCCCTCCTCCAGGGTTCGGGGATAAGAAAGTCGCCGGCATACGGCCCCTCCTGCCTCAGCCAGTCATGAAGGCGGATGAGATCGCGGCTCTCCAGTGTGAGCCACCGCCCGCTGATATCAGGCGTCTTCCACGTCCGTGTCCCCCGCACCTGCGTCGTGCAGGACTCCGGAAAGAATCGTGCAACCAGACGGCATCTGTCCACATTGCCTGTTACGTTGATCACGAGTGCGCGGGCCATTGCCAGCACGTCCAGACGCATGGCTCTGCCCCAGAGCGAGAAATCGACAGAGACCCTGTGGGGATGCCAGTCCACAGTATGGAACGGGACGGGCCCTCCCCGCCCGTCGTCATCACTGACA
>JAGDMK010000003.1 GCA_017860635.1 Bacteroidota bacterium | reverse complement strand
GCACTACGGTTCGGATATGGTCATCACGGAAGTCAATGACCGGTTCTCCGCGATTCTCGGTATTCCCCCGGAATTGCTCCTGCAGAATCCGATAAGCAGGTTCTTTGAACAGCCCGTCCACGGGATCCTCCTGTGCGCGCTGCGGGGCGAATCCGGACGCTATTCGGGGCGGCTGCGACGGCAGTCCGACAAGGGGGAAGTGTCGGTCATGATCCGCACGGCCCCGCTGCACGACGGCGGCCGGAACACTGTCGGGGCTGTCGCTATCGTGGAAGATGTGACCGATCAACAGCGCGTGGAAGAGGCATTGATCCGCCGGATTGCCCTGGAGAACCTGATCGCCGGTTCCGCGGCGCGCCTGATCAACGCTGAAGAAGGAAAACTGATCCGGGAACTCCAGCACACACTCGATGAGGTCGGATCGTTCGTTGAAGCAGACCGCTGCTTCGTGGATCTGTTCGATGCGACGCGCACTTCTGTCGAGATTACCCATGAATGGGCTGCCCCGGGGGTGACAGTCCGGGGCGCGACACACCGCGGGACACCTCTCTCGCGCTGGCCATGGTCCCTCGCGCGACTGCAGGCAGGAGAGCAGATCTGTATTCATAGCGTTGTGGATCTTCCGTCCGAAGCGCAAGAGGATGCACAATTCTGGCGCGAAGATGGCGCACGCTCGCTCCTCCTCCTGCCCCTTGCATCCATGCACCAGCTCTTCGGCGTGTTCGGCATTGTGGTCGAAAATGTGGAACGGTTCTGGCCGGGAGAAGACATGCGTCTCCTCGGACTCCTCGGAGAGGTCCTGGGCGGTGTGCTGGGACACGACCGCACGAACACAGAGTTGCAGAGGAGCGAAGAACGCTATCGCAGGATCACAGGGGAGATCACGGACTATATCTATTCTGTCCAGCTCCAGAACGGACACTGGAGCGAGACCATTCACGGTCCGGGCTGCGCAGCGGTTACGGGATACTCGCCGGAGGACTACCAGCGCGACCCGCACCTCTGGCTGAAAATGGTCGACGACCGCGACCGTGAGATGGTCATGGACCAGGTCAAGCGCGTGCTCGCGGGTGAACCGGCTGCGCCGATCGAACACCGCATCACGCGCAAAGACGGGACCATCCGCTGGGTGAAGAACACTCCGGTGCTCCACTTCACGACAGAAGGCGGGCTGATCTCCTATGACGGACTCGTTCAGGATGTCACAGAACGCAGAGCGGCGGAAGAAGCCCTGAGAGCTTCGGAAGAGCGCTATCGCGCGCTCCTGGAAAATCTGAACGATGTGGTCTTCTCCGTCGACAGCCGCGGGAGGATCACCTACATCAGCCAGCGGATCGAGATGCTCTCGGGATATACCCCGCACGAAATCGTCGGACAGCACTTCCTGAACTTTGTGCACCCTGATGACCGGGCCTCTCTGGAGGCCGACTGGCAGCAGACGCTTCGAGCCAAGGGGAGCGACTCGAAGTTCCGCTTCCTGACCAAGAAAGGGAATGAGATTCCTGTACGTATCTCCAGCAACGCGCATCTGGAAGAAGGGAAAATCGTGTCGGTGACCGGCATCCTGACCGAACGGACGGAACACCGCTCGGCGCGCGACGGCAGGGGAGCCGCCTCCCGCAAGGAACCTTCCCGATGATCTCACGCGAGCCGCTGCTGAATGTCGGCATTCTCGAAGGTTCCGAACATGTTACCGGTCGCTTGGAAGGCGCATTCCGGGACCGCGATGGCAGTGTCGTGAGCGGGGCATTCAATGCTCAGGTGGCGGAAGGCAGGATGTCCGTCGTGCTGGAGGATGGTGTACACCGTTACTCCGGACAGGAGGTCGTCTTCGCGCCGGCGGACAGTCACGGGGCAGTCCGGCTGAATGACGTTACGATCGGAGTGCAATTCCACTGGGAACGAAAAGAACAGCAGGTGTTCAGGGGCGCGCTCAGGCTCCTGGACCGCCAGGGCACTGGCATCACCGCCATCAATCAGATCCCGCTCGAAGAGTATCTCGCCAGCGTCATTTCATCGGAGATGAGCGCCAACGCCCCGGCAGCATTGCTGCGGGCGCACGCCATCACCTCGCGAAGCTGGCTCGTCGCCATGCTGGAAAGGGCTCGCCGTCAGGCACCGCCCCCGTACAACCGGACTCCGCTGAATGAGACGACCACCGCAGTTGTTGCGTGGTACACACGCGAAGATCACACCGACTTCGATGTGTGCGCCGACGATCACTGCCAGCGGTACCAGGGTATCACGAAGATCATCTCGAAATCGGTCGAGCAAGCGATGCGGGCGACGCGGGGACAGTTTCTTGTCTTTGACGATGAAGTGTGCGATGCCCGGTTCTTCAAGGCCTGCGGCGGCCGCACGGAGGAATTCGGGAGCGCATGGGAACCAGTGGATGTTCCGTATCTCCGCAGCGTAAGCGATGCCCCCGGGGATCTGCCGCCCGTCAGAACTGAAGAAGAGATGAACCGCTGGATTGCCACCCCGCCCGCTGCATACTGCAACACGACGGACGCGGAAATCCTGAAGCAGGTTCTGCCTTCCTTTGACCAGGAAACAACAGACTTTTTCCGGTGGACCGTCAGGTATTCCGCAGAGGAGCTCTCGGCACTGGTGTGCAGGAAATCGGGGATCGACTTCGGCCTCATCAGGCAGATCGAGCCGGTTCACCGGGGCCCCTCGGGCCGCATCACATCGCTGCGCCTGGTGGGGGAAAAGCGCACCGTCACGGTTGGAAAAGAGCTGGAGATCCGGCGATGGCTCTCACCCAGCCACCTGTACAGCTCCGCATTCATCGTGCAGACCGTGGATGACGAGGCAGGCAACGCAAAGGAGTTCATCCTGAAAGGCGCCGGATGGGGACATGGTGTCGGACTCTGCCAGATCGGAGCGGCGGTGATGTCGACTAAGGGAATGACAGCGGAGGACATCGTGCTCCACTACTTCAAAGGAGCGACGCTCCGCACACTGTACTGAGCCGTCCGGCATGAGCTTCCTCCTGACAACACTCCTGCTTGCTGCGCAACTGCAGTTTGCGTGGCTCACCGACCTCCACGTGGGAAGCACGACCGGCCTGGATGACCTGCGGGCGGCAGTGGAAGATATCCGGAGTCTCCCGGACGTCCGTTTTGTCCTCATCACAGGAGATATCACCGAATCAGGCGACACGGATGACCTGCTGGCTACCCGGGCAGCACTTGACTCCCTCCGCGTTCCGTTCTACATCATCCCGGGAAACCATGATACAAAGTGGTCTGAGTCGGGAACGACGGCCTTCCCGGCGATCTTCGGCGCAGAGCGCTTTGCCCTGCGGGTCGATTCGTTTCTGCTCGTCGGCCTCCACCAGGGCCCGAGAATGCGGATGGCGGACGGGCATTTCGCGCCCGAAGACCTGCGCTGGCTGGATTCTGCACTCGTGCCTGCCCGCTCACAAAAGCTGCGCGTGCTTGTGGCGACGCACTACCCGCTGGACCCCGGAATCTCGAACTGGTTCGAAGCGGTTGACAGGCTCCATACGGTCGACACGCGGATGGTCTTTGTCGGGCATGGCCACGCCAACAAAACAGAGGACTACGAAGGCATACAGGGGGTTATGGGGCGAAGTCTGCTCCGCGACCGGCATCTGCAGGGCGGATACAACATTGTGCGAATCTCGGGCGACAGGATTGAGATCGCGGAACGGACGACAGCGCTGCGGACCGGGGAGCCCTGGTACTCCGGAACACTCACATCACCCGACCCGGCGAAGCTGAACGCTTACAACCGGCCCGATTATTCGGTCAATGCGCTCTATCCCTTCGTCCGAACCCGCTGGCAGTACAGCTCCGGCTCCACCATCCTTGCAGCTGGGGCCGCGAATGGCGACCGCTTTGTGGTGGGGGATTTTGCCGGGAACGTCCGCGCATTGCGGCTGTCCGACGGCGTGCTCCTCTGGTCATCCAGGACCCGCGGCCATATTGTGTCAGCACCTTGTGCAGGAGGAGACCGGAGTGCGCCGGAGAGAGACGGAGTTCTCTTTGACCGTACGGAATTCCGAGAGGAGAATGAAGAGCTCTCCGGACATTCGGACGGGGGGAGGGTGGTGGTAGCCTCAACGGACAGCTCTATCCACTGTTTCGACATAGATGACGGTGCTCCCAGATGGGAGGTTCACACGGGAGCACCAGTGGTCGCGAGTCCGGCTATTTCGGATGGAGTTGCATATACGGGTGCAAGTGACGGGTACATGAGGGCCATCGACGTACGTTCCGGAAGAGAAATCTGGAAGACTCGGGGGATGCATGGATTTGTCGAAGCGAGACCGGCTGTGGGCACAGACATGATCTGTGTCGGGGCCTGGGACGAGACGCTGTATGGATTCCGAAGGAGTGATGGCCAACTCCTGTGGCGCTGGCAGGGAGGACGTCCCGGAAAGTTACATTCGCCGGCGGCGTGCTGGCCGGTTATCGCGCACGACAGAGTGTTTGTTGTCGCCCCGGATCGCATGATGACTTCACTCGAAGCCAATTCAGGTAACCTTATATGGAGAAGCGGGAAACACCAGGTCCGCGAAAGCATCGGATTGGCACAGAATGGGGCCCGCATCTTTGTGCGCACGATGCGAGATTCGCTCATTGCCATCAACCCTTGCTCTGACTCTGCGGCAGATCTCTGGGCCGTTCATGCCGGATTCGGCTATGACATCAACGCGGCGATGCCAGTCGAGTGCGAGGGGGTGTTGTTCTATGGAACTATGCAGGGGCTGCTTCTGGCAGTGGATGCATCGACAGGCGAAGTGTTGTGGAAATACAGAGTCGGTCATGTGCCGCTGAACACCGTCACTCCGCTCAGCCGGGAGCATGTCGTGTGTTCCGATTTCGACGGGCATGTCACGTTCGTGGAGGCCGGGAAAAAGTAATCATGAAGGCTTTGACGGACCTCGTCCGGAGCGTGAATGCACAGGGAGCCCTTGTTACGGAGCACGGTCTGGGATGCCTGGAAGTGCGGGGAAAGGATGGCCTGGATCTTCTGCACCGCCTCTCGACGAATGATCTGATCAGTGGGCCTGCACACCGTGTGGTCCGTACGGTCTTCACATCAGAGAAGGGAAGAGTGGTCGCGGATGCCGAGGTTGTGGTGGCCGGATCGAATACCTATCTCATCACCTGGAAGTCAGCATTCGGGTCCCTCCGGGACTGGATCGAGCGCTTTACTATCCTGGAAGATATCAGTCTGGCCGAAGTAACCGACGATCTAACCGTGAGTTGGCTCCTCGGACCTGATTCGTTTTCACGTATGCATTTTGAGAATCAGATGGAAACGCATTTTCGCAGCGCCCAAGTAGCCGGTTCAGCAAATCTTTCGTGCTGGACGAGCAACCTTGGAGGCATCCCGGGAATACGATGGCTTGCCGGGAGGAGCGTTGCCGCCGAGTTTCTGGATGCTGCGGTACACGCCGGAAGGATGAGACTTGATGCCGCCTCCTACGATCTGATCCGTATCGCGGCGGGTACTCCGGTATATCCAAATGAGTTGAATAGCGGGACGCATCCTCTTGAGGTAGGCCTCCGTGAGGCCATTAGCTTCACAAAAGGCTGCTATGTCGGGCAGGAGGTGGTAACGCGTCTGGACGCTTATGGCAAAGTGCAGCGCCAGCTGGTTCTCCTTGAGGTGCAGGGAGACCCGGACCTGAGTAGTCAGACGACTGAGGTCGTCCTCGGAGATCAGGTACTGGGGCATATCACGTCCTCATCAGGGCCGCTCTTCGAGGGCGGATGGCTGGCGCTTGCTTTGTGCCGGAAGGGGAGCCACACTCAGCCCGGCACTGAATTGAGTATCCGGGCCGGAGCACAGACCCGTGCGGCACGCGTTCGCCCATTTCTGGGATCTGATTCTCCTCATCCGGAGCACCACTGATGGCACTGGCATACACATCAACTGACATCGATCGGTGGAGGGCGCGAGTGCACCGGCACTCCCCCAGGGTTACCGTGAACACAAAGCGTCGCGCTCTGAACTTCATAGATCGGGTCGGGTTCTGTCTGGTGTTTCGCGCAGAGGGGGACGAGCTCTCGTCGTTGTGGCAAGCAGTTCATGGTCCCCGCCCTGACGACATCCCCAGGGCGCAGTTCGAGAAACAGGCCTCGGCGTTCCTTTGGGAGATGAAGCAGGCATTGCCGGCGGAGGGCGCGGTCTATTACGGCAAGCTGCTGCTGCACAGGCCCACCATGATTTCGCTGGAATTTCTTCCGTATTTCTACGCGCTGAGCGGGCGGACGGGGGAACGGGACGAATACGTGCGGGCAGCAAACCGGGGAGAGATATCCTCAATGGCCCGGCGCATTATGGAAACGTTCGGGAAACGCTCCCATCTGTCGACGCGGCAGATCAGACAGATGCTCCAGAAGAGCGGACCGGTCGCAACCGGGAGCTTCGCTCTGGCTATGAACGAGCTGCAGAGCAAGATGTACATCGCGAAGGGGGACGAAGACCGGCGGCCGTTCTCGTTCACCTGGGTTCCTGTACGTGTCCTGTTTGCCGCGCAGGTCCGCAAGGCGCGGCATATATCGGCGGAACAGGCCCGCAGAGTAATACTGGAGCAGCACCTCCGCAACCAGCTGCTGTGCACGCTCCCGGAAATCCGCAAGGTCTTCCGGTGGAGCCGCCAGGAAGTGTATCAGACACTCGGCGAGCTCCTTCGCCGGGGCATTATCAGCAGCGAAGCTCGCGTGGAAGGAGTCTCCGGGCATGTGTACACGTATCTCGGTTAAGAAAGGATGTGCAGTTCCGTGAAAACAGGACAACAGAAACCACCTAAGTCCTACAAGGACATGGAATTCCTGAACAGTCCGGATGCCCGGCTCGTCAGGATTCTGGCTGAGTTCCTCGGCCCGCAGCGCCGGTTCCGACTGGAACAGATCCGGGACACGATAGTGTTCTTCGGCTCTGCCCGCATTGTTCCCAAGCAGCAAGCTCTCCGGGAGTACAGGGAGCTGCGGCGAAAAGCGCGCGGCAACGGCGGAACAAGAAAAGGACTGACAGACGCGATGCAGCGGGCCGCGGTGAAGGTGGACATGTCGCGCTACTACGAGGACACCGTCGAGCTGGCCCGGCGCCTGACCCTCTGGTCCAAATCGCTGGACACACAGCGGCGGTTTGTTGTCTGCTCGGGCGGGGGCCCCGGAATAATGGAAGCCGCCAACAAGGGTGCGTCACTGGCGCGGGGGAAATCCATCGGCATGAATATCAGTCTGCCGTTTGAGCAATTCGCCAATCCGTATATCAGCCCGAAGCTCAGCCTGGAGTTCCACTATTTCTTCATGCGAAAGTTCTGGTTCGCCTATCTGGCGAAAGCACTCGTCATCATGCCGGGCGGATTCGGAACAGTGGATGAGCTGATGGAGATGCTCACGCTCCACCAGACAAACAAGGTCACGAAGAAAGTGGGCATTGTGCTCTACGGCTCCGAGTACTGGAAGAACACGCTTGATTTCGACTACATGATTGCCCGCGGGGTGATCAACCGGAAGGACCTGAACCTCTTCCGGTACTATGACGACGTCGATTCGGCGTTTACATACCTGAGAGACTTTCTCACGCGGCATTATGCGGGGAAACATGCTTGACATTGTTCCGGGCATTGCGTAAGATACGGGTGAGGGGATGATCTGGCTTCGACGTGGATGAGGATGGTCCAGATCGCGTGCCGTGCTCTCCGTGGTGCACGTTAAAGAACGCGGAAAACCTTAAGTGCTGACTACAACTACGCACTGGCCGCTTAAGTAACACTTAGGTGACCCGTCGTCCGGGAATCTGCCTGCCGGTTTCCGGAACGGCGCCGACTGTAGACAGGATAGTGTGCCGATGCCCCTGGGGGCGGCACACGAAGCATGCCGCAAGCATGATACCCGGGGTGGTGCCGCCAATCGCCTGTCGATCGGAGATGGCGGGATGAAGTCTGAAAGACCGACTACGCATGTAGTGCTCCGGATGGTCTTCTCCTCGGACGCGGGTTCGACTCCCGCCATCTCCACAAACGCTCTCGCGGTCCCCGTGAGAGCGTTGCTGTCTGCACGCACACGTCATCAACTCTCCGGCGGTCCACATGGAACTTCAATTCGTAAAACTCACGGGCGCAGGGAATGATTTCGTCGGCGTGGACAACATGCACGGGGCGCTGGGGAGCATAGACCAGAGTGCGCTCGCGCGCGCTGCGTGCGACCGACACTTCGGTATCGGGGCGGACGGACTTCTTGTGCTGGAGCCCAGTCAGAAGGCCGACTTCCGCATGATGTACTACAATGCCGACGGGAGTCTCGGCGGCATGTGCGGCAACGGCGGACGGTGCGCTGCGTTTTATGCACGCACACTTGGACGCACAGAGGATCCGCTCCGCTTCGAAGCTGTCGACTACGTCTACGAGGCTACGTTCCCGGCGGAAGGGGTCCGGCTCAGGATGAAGAACCCCCGGGACATCACCAGAAACATCCCCTTACGGCTGACGGAGGGCCCGGTCACCGTGCACGCCATCGATACGGGTTCGCCGCATGTCGTTCAGATCGTACCGGATCTGAGAAGTGTCCGCGTGACTGAATTGGGCAAGACCCTCAGGGAGCACGAACGATTTGCACCTGAGGGAACGAATGTGAATTTCGTGGAGCGGCTCGAGGGGAATGCCATTGCAATGCGGACCTATGAGCGGGGTGTGGAGGCGGAGACGCTTGCATGCGGGACGGGTTCCATCGCTTCCTCTGTCATCGCACACTTGGAATTCGGAATCCAGCCCCCCGTCCGCGTCAAGACGTGGAGCGGACAATGGCTGCTGGTGGGTTTCATTTCTACATCCGGCGGAATTTCCAATGTGACACTCGAAGGGCCCGCAGCTATCGTGTTTGCGGGAAGCACAATATACGATCCAGCTACCAAGACGCTTTGCTATTGAGGACCACATCGGAGCTACGAGAGTGCCGGACTACACATTCGTACTGAATCCGGAGGCGGGGAAAGGTGCCGGACGCAAAGCTGGCGAGCGGCTCGAGAAACTCCTGTCCCGGTTCAGCCGGCCGTATGAGCTTGTCCGCACGGAGAAGCCCGGACACGCGACAGAGATTGCCCGGGTGTGCGGAAGCCATGTGGTTGTGGCCGTCGGCGGGGACGGCACGATCAATGAAGTTGCGAACGCGCTTGCGGGCACCGGCAGAGCTATCGGCATTGTGCCGACCGGATCAGGGAACGACTTCATCAAGTCGGTGGGCGTCCCGAGGCAGATGGAAGCCGCATTGGAACTCATCCAGGCCCGGCGGGAGCGCGTGATCGATGCAGGGATCGTTCAAACGGGAGCACTCCAAAACGGGAGCATGGAGTATGCTCCTGCCCGGTACTTTGTCAACGGTGTCGGCGTTGGGTTTGATGCCTCGGTAGCGCGGCGTGTCCGGGAGATACGCTTCCTCAGAGGCACTCCGCTCTATCTCCTTGCGGTGCTGCGGACACTCGGGAAATATCACTCTCCGGAGTTTACCTGCCGGACCGACAGCACGCAGTGGAGTGCGAGGAAGTTCCTGATTGCGTCAGGCAACGGCCGCTGTGCAGGCGGCGGGTTCTATCTGACGCCGGAGGCCATTGTGGACGACGGATTGCTGGACGTCTGCGTGATCGATGACGTGTCTGTGCTGAAGATTCTCCGGCTCGTGCCTCAGGTTTTTGCCGGGAAACGAGTTGATGACAGTCAGGTCAATTACCAGCGGACAAAAGAATTAGAGGTCAATTCAAAAGAGAGTTTCAACGTTCATGCAGATGGAGAGATCGTGGGTCGGGAAGTGCATGGCGTTCGTGTGAAGATGGTGCCAGGCGCACTAAGGATTGTGGGCCCTTGAGCGTGCACACCGGGTGGAGGTCTGCGCACACGATATTCAAATAATGTATATTATGTTAAGCCGGATTTCTCATCTGCTCTTCGATCGAACCGAAGTATCCTCTCGCAAGCACATTCAGATCCACGTCTACCGTCTCTCCTATCCTCAACCGGGTCCCTCCAGTCGTCCCGATCCTCGTCGCCAATATGCCATTCTCCCGGGCAATGCCTTTGACTGACTCTTCCTTTTCCCGGTGGCAACTGACGATCACCCGCGATTGATCCTCTCCGAACAGAACCTGGTCCCGGCGTAGCCCTGATGGCTCAAGGGAAACCCTGGCTCCCATCAGGTTCGGTTGCCCGACGATGCACGACTCTGCGAGCGCAACGGCAAGCCCACCCTCCGAGCAGTCGTGAGCGGAGGAAACCAGGCCGGCTCCGATCATGGCTCTGAGTGCGGCGTGAAGCGCCTTTTCCTCGCTCAGGTCTATTGCGGGAGCATCTCCCTGGATCCTGTCGTGGATTGTGGCCAGATATGCTGATCCGCCCAGATGGCCGTGCGTTGATCCCAGGAGAAGTATGGCGTCACCCTCACTGGCAAATGATGCACGGCAGGCCTTGCGGACATCCTCCAGTATACCCAGCATTCCAATAACGGGCGTCGGATACACGCTGGCCACCGGACTCTCATTGTAAAAGCTCACGTTGCCGCCAGTCACCGGAGTGTCGAAAGCACGGCACGCTTCACCTATACCAGCTACCGCTTCCTTGAACTGCCAGTACACACCCGGCTTGTATGGATTCCCGAAATTGAGACAGTTGGTGATCGCTACCGGTGTAGCCCCCGTGCAGGCCACATTCCTCGCCGACTCCGCAACGGCAATCTGTCCGCCTCGCCGGGGATTCAAATACACGTAGCGACCGTTGCAGTCGGTTTTCACTGCAAGACCCTTATGTCCTTCCTTGACATAGAGTACGGCCGCATCAGCTCCAGCCAAAACTACGTTGTTGGTCCGGACCATGCTGTCGTATTGTTCATACACCCATCGCTTGGAAGCGATATCCGGCGAAGCCATCAGCTTCAAGAGCACCTCGTTGAGATCGTTCGGTTCAGGAACCGTGCCGAGGTCCAACGGACGCACCTGAGCCAGGTACTCAGGCTCACGCGCCTCGCGGGTATAGACGGGAGCACCCCCACCCAGAACCAGCGAATACGGCGGCACGTCGGCCACCAGTTTCCCGCGGTATGAAATCAGCAGCCTGTCCTCCTCTATCACTTCTCCCACGATCTCTGCGTGCAGGTCCCACTTGTCAAAGAGAGCCCTCACGTCAGACTCCCGGCCCTTCTCGACAACCACCAGCATCCGCTCCTGGGATTCAGAGAGCATCAGCTCATACGCCGACATGCCTGTCTCCCGCGCCGGGACCTTGTCCAGATCGATCCTCATCCCGCACTTCCCTTTTGCGCTCATCTCCGACGTGGAGCAGGTAATCCCTGCAGCACCCATGTCCTGAATGCCCACGACAAAGCCCGAACGGATCGCCTCGAGCGTCGCTTCGAGGAGGAGTTTCTCCGTGAACGGATCACCCACCTGCACTGACGGGCGCTTCTTCTCGGATGCCTCGGAAATCTCCTCGGAAGCAAATGTGGCGCCGTGTATGCCATCCCGGCCGGTTGACGACCCGACGATCATGACAGGGTTTCCCGCACCCTTCGCTGTGGCGCTGGCCCATGCGCCATGCTTCACGACACCCACCGCCATCGCATTGACAAGCGGGTTGTCCTGATAACAGGGATCGAAATAGACCTCGCCCGCGACTGTGGGCACGCCGAAGCTGTTTCCGTAGTCGCCGATCCCCCTCACAACCCCGTCGAACAGATACCGAGTGCGCGCATTGTCCAGAGTCCCGAACCGGAGCGAATTCAGCGAGGCGATCGGGCGTGCTCCCATCGTGAAGATGTCGCGCATGATCCCACCCACCCCCGTAGCGGCCCCCTGATAGGGTTCGACGGCGGACGGATGATTATGACTCTCGATCTTGAACGCCACCGCCAGCCCGTCCCCGATATCGACGAGTCCGGCGTTCTCCTCCCCGGCACCGACCAGGAGCCGGCCCCCGCTCCGCGGGAGCGTCTTGATCAGCGCAATCGAGTTCTTGTAGCTGCAGTGCTCACTCCACATGACGCTATAGATGCCGAGCTCCGTATACGTCGGCACCCGGCCAAGGAGCTCGACGATCCGGTTATATTCTTCCTCGGTCAGCCCGTGTTGAAGCGCGGATTGCAGCGTGGTCTCGGGTTCACCTGCGAAATTGACGGGACGGCTCATCGGGGTCGCGTCCTGGTTCACTGTGTTGTCCACTTCCTGATTTATTTCCATGAGTAGCGCACGTTCAGACCGACGACCGTGCTCGACAAGTCGTAGGTTCCGTTGAAATATCCCGCCGGATTCTCGAGTGCCAGGGGGAGATAGAACACCTGGGACTCTGTGATTGTCCGTTTTTTGTGCGGAAGCAACTGCACACCCAGATCGAGCACGAGCCCTTCCTCTATCTCAAAGCCAATCCCTGCCGCGTAGACAATGCTGTGTGCGTCGGGCAGGGACGGCCGAAGCTGACTGTCGGGGATCGGGCTTTCTTCATAGGCGATGCCCGCGCGAAGCCGCAGATCATCCAGCGCAAGCTCTATCCCTCCTCGCACGGCAAAGGCGTCTTTCCATCCGTACTGCTCAAACCGCTGTTCATAGACGGGAGATCCAATGCGTACCAGGAGATTTTTGAATGTCGACCAGCGCGCCAGACCGACCTCGCCGGCGAGCAGCAAGCCTGGAACAGGCTGGACGCTCACACCTGCACGTACCTGATCAGGAAGCGTGACGGACGACATGTAGGAGGCGTTGGGCATGACCATGACGCCGGATTCGCCCGGCACCCCGGAATACGTCACCGTTCCCTGTTCAATGTTCGATCGCGTTCTGCTCTTGAGCGCAAGCCCCATCCGCCAGACATCATCGGGCACATACATGACGCCGATTTCGAAGCCGTACGTCATATCCGCGCTTCCCGTCGTGTACACCATGGGGATCGTCGATGCGTACGAAAGACCGTAGCGCCTGTTAAGGTCCATCCGGAGGAAGACCACCTGCACGCCGAGGCCAAGTGACCAGTGGTTGCCGATCCGTATGGACGCGGAGGGTGTGACCTGCACACTGCGGAGTTCCGAGCTCGTGACGATGCTGTTCCCCACCCATTCCGCTCCCCAATCGGTCTTCACAGCATACGGGTTCGTCACGGAGATCCCGATGCCTATGCCGTTGGCAAATCCATGGGCGAGGCAGGCATTCGGCGGGTAACTTGCCTGAGACTTCATCTTTGTCGACTGCGTGGAGGGACTCACGCCGATGAATGTGTACTCCGGAAACGTCAGCGTTGTCCCGAGCGACAGGTGTGTGCGGGTCAGGAATGAGAGCGCCGCCGGGTTGACGTACATCGCTGTTGCGTCATCGGGCATGGCAACGAGCACGTTCGCCATACCGAGCGCCCGCGCCGAGAGTTCCCGGGACTGAAAACCGCCTGCGCATGCGGCCGAGACGCCCGCGACGGAGGTGAGCATGCACAGAACAACGCCTCTGAGTATGCAGGTCCTGTTCATTCGAGTGTTACCAGATTCTCCCCTTTCTCCACTGCCTTTCCCGCGGGCACGTGAATCTGTCTCACGACTCCTGCCCGCGGAGCTTTGATCTCGTTTTCCATCTTCATCGCTTCCAGCACAAGGAGTCCCTGACCCTGCACCACCGCATCACCCGCAGCAGTCAGGACGCGCACGACGAGTGCGGGCATGGGAGCAACGACCAGCGTTGCCGCGGAACTCTGCGCGGCCGCCGTGGTGTACTGGCGAAGCAGGCGCGTCCGCTCATTGTCTACTGTCACCGTCACCGGCATGCCATCGATGACGACATCATATCGGTCCACCGATCGTTTCAGGCGAAACAGATACGACCTGCCGTGCAGCACGATCGAATACGACGTCCCGTCGATCAAACGGATGTCGGCATTCACCGAACCACCATCCAGCGTGATCGCACCAGTCCCGTCGATTCCGACGGCATGGTCATGATGCCCCATGCGGACGTCATACCTGGATGCGCTCATTGCGCCCCGTCCCGGAATGATGCGGTGCGGCGTGCTTTCCATCCTGACGCACTCTTCCGGCCTGAAGAACCGTTCAGACCCTGAGGAACCTTCTCCGCCGCCCATGATTCCGCGGAGTCCGCGGGTCCGGAGGCGGCGGGTGGCGCAGTGTGCGAGTGCTCGATCCATGCGCACAGTATTGCCAGCGCCTTGTCCCGATCGGTGCACTCCCCGTCCAGGGGAGACGCCGCGGGATGATAGTACTTCTGAAGAAATCCTGTGTCGAACGTCCCTTTCCGAAATGCCGGATGTTCCACGATGAACGTGCAGACCGGGATGTTCGTGGTGACCCCTTCGATCACATATTCCGCAAGCGCGCGGCTCATGCGGGCAAGCGCCGTCTCCCGGTCCGGAGCCCAGGCGGCAAGCTTCGCGATGAGCGAGTCATAGTACACCGACACTTCACCTCCCTCTTCCACCCCCCGGTCTTCGCGGATACCGGGACCGCCGGGTGCGCGCAGCCGCGTGAGTCTTCCCGTCGATGGAAGAAAACCGTTCAGCGGATCTTCCGCGCAGATCCTGCATTCAATCGCATGACCGGAGAACCGGATCTCCTCCTGCCGGAACGGCAGCGGATTGCCAGCGGCGATCTCCAGCTGGGCTTTTACAAGGTCGATTCCTGTGCGCAATTCGGTGACGGGATGTTCGACCTGCAAGCGCGTATTCATCTCAAGAAAATAAAAGTGACGGTCACGATCAACGAGAAACTCGATTGTGCCGGCATTCACATACCCGCAGGCACGCGCGGCGGTGATTGCCGTCTCCGCCATGCGCGCGCGAAGCGCATCGTCCAGAAACACCGAAGGAGTCTCCTCCACAACCTTCTGGTGACGACGCTGGACAGAGCACTCGCGTTCTCCGAGGTGGACGGTATTTCCCTGCTCGTCCGCAAGTATCTGGAACTCGATGTGCCGCGGCTCATCCAGGTACCGCTCGATATAGACGCGCGCATCGCCGAAAGCGGATCGTGCTTCAGACCGGGCCTGCTCGAATGAGGAGGCAAGTTCATCGGGCGTCCCGACAATCCGCATTCCCTTTCCTCCTCCGCCTGCCGCCGCTTTGATCAGCACGGGATAACCGGACCGGGCAGAGAACGCGCGTGCCTCTTCCAGGCTGTCCACAGGTCCGTCGGTACCGGGAACAGTCGGCACTCCTGCCGCCCGTACCAGAGCACGCGCAGCAGTCTTGTCGCCCATGGCACGTATTGCTGATGCCGGCGGGCCCACCCAGCGAAACCCCGCATCCGCGACGCGTTGTGCGAAGTCCGCATTCTCTGCGAGGAACCCGTACCCCGGATGAATCGCATCCACGCGGGCAACCCGTGCAACGTCCAGAATCCGGTCCATGAGGAGATAGCTCTCACGCGAGGGAGGCGGACCGAGCCGGTACGCTTCATCGGCAAACGTCACGTGCGGCATGACCCGGTCTGCATCGGAATACACCGCTATGGATCTGATGCCGGACTCACGGCACGCGCGGAGAATCCGGACAGCAATCTCTCCCCGGTTCGCGACGAGCACGGAATGAAGTTGCCTGCCCATGGTCAGGATTCCGAGAGTTCGCACACTGTTGCACCCACACCGCCTTCATTCCACTCGCCGAGCCGGAATGAATGTACGCGCGGGTGCGTGGAAAGGAATTCCGTCACTTTGCGCCGCAACGCTCCTGTCCCCTTTCCGTGAATGATGTCGATCCGGTGAAGCCCCGCCAGGATTGCGTCGTCGATGAATTTGTCGATGAGCGGAATCGCTTCATCGCCGGTCATCCCTCTCAGGTCGAGCTCGCGCGGAACCTGGTCCTGATGATCGGGAACGAGCGGCCGTGCGCTCGGCCGGGGAGCGGAGCGTCTGCGGGTTGCGCGAAGCTCCGCCACCGGGACGCGCATCTTCACGATGCCGAAGACGACGGTGGCGGTCTTTCCGTCTGCCGACAATCCCACGACTTCCCCTGTCTCGGTCTCATCTCCCAGCGTCACCGTGGAGCCGGCCTGCACTGTGCTTGTCACGCCGGCGTCGTCAGCCGGTTCAGGCTCCAGTGCTTTCCGGCTCTCCTCCACTGCTGCGCGGAGCTTGCCCACTTCCTCCCTCGCTGCGCGCACGACGGTCTTCTCGGCAGCGTGCTCGCGGATCTCCCGGACGGATTGCTCGATGACGGCATTGGCGCGCTCGACGAGCTCTCGCGCTTCGTCTGCGGCTTTCCGTTTGATCTCGCGTGTCTCCTGTGCCACCGACTGCATCTTCGCCGCATACTCGCGGGCAAGCTGCTCTGCGCGAGTGCGCGCTGCATGCAGCTGTTCTGTCGTTGCGCGATGTTCCTGTGCCGATGCCTCGAGTTCCTGCAGCAGGGCATCCAGCCGCATGTGCTCTCCGCCGAGGAGCGACCGCGCCCTGTCCATCAATTCGCCGGGAAATCCCAGCCGGTTCGCCATCTCCAGCGCGTAACTGCTTCCTGGCACTCCTGCCCTGAACCTGTACGTCGGCGAGAGATTCTCGGGGTTGAATTCCATCGCGCCGTTTTCCACCCCGTCGGTTTCGTGGGCGAAGACTTTCAGGGCGCCATGGTGCGTCGTGGCGATCGTCACCGCACCCTCCGCAGTGAGCCTCTCGAGCACGGCTGCTGCAATCGCGCCGCCCTCCGCCGGATCTGTTCCGGTGCCTATTTCGTCGATGAGTACGAGGCTGTGCTTGTCCGCCCCCTGCACAATGGCCTTCAGATTTGCCAGGTGCGAACTGAATGTGCTGAGATCACTCTCGATCGACTGCTCGTCGCCGATGTCCACAAAAATCGAACGGAAGGCGCGCATGATGGCGTCCTCGCGTGCGGGGATATGGAGTCCGGACTGCGTCATGAGGGCGAGGACACCCACACATTTCAGCATGACGCTTTTGCCTCCCGCATTCGGACCGCTGATCACGAGTGTGGTGAACGATTCGCCGATATCCAGATCCAGGGGAACCGTTTCCTTCCTGCCGTGATGTGCGATCAGCAGCGGATGACGCGCTTCGCGGAGATGGAGGCCTCCCTCCTGGACGATCCGGGGCTCGACGCCCAGCACCTCTATCGAGTACTTCGCCCTGGCCTGCAACGCATCGAGTGAAGCGAGCATGTCCACCATGTGCAGCAGCGCGGGGCGCTGCTCGCCTGCCGCTATGGTCAGATCGCGAAGGATTCTTTCGATCTCCCGCTGCTCCTGGAACTGGAGGCTGCGGATGTCGTTGTTCAGTTCGAGCGTCTCCGTCGGCTCGATGAACACCGTTGCGCCGCTTGCCGATGCACTGTGAATGAAGCCGGGGACATGTTTCTTGTGCTCGACTTTGACCGGCAGAACCATCCGGCCTTCACGTGTCGTGATGATTTCGTCCTGACTGTATCCCAGCCCGGAGACGGTACGGAGTATCCCTTCGAGGCGGTTGCGGAGCTCTTCATAATGGTCTGCAATGGAACGGCGGATCGCCTGCAGCTCCCGGGAAGCGGATGCGCGCACCGCCCCCGTATCATCGATCGCCTGATCGATGTTGAACTCCAACACCTTGTCCGTGGGAAGGTCCTCGGCGATGCGCCAGACCTCGGGATGGGCATCCCGCCGTTTGTGCAGTGCGGTGCGGACCACGCGGGCGGCGTGCAGGGTGCTGCCGATGTGCGCAAGTTCCCGTGAGGTGAGGATGCTGCCTTCCACACCCGCCTTCTGGATCGCTGAGCGGATAGGCTGGATCCCTTCCAGCGGCAGGTCTTCCTCCACCTCAAGCAGCCGCTTCATTGCGGTCACCTGTCCCAGCGCGGAACGGATGGCGTCGGGATCAGTGAGCACCGCCGTCCTCTCCAGCAATTCCTTCCCCGCATCCGATACAGCATAGCGGAGAACCCGTTGCCGGATCTTCGCGAACTCCAGCTTCTCCGCAGCGTGTTCGAAGGACGTCATGCGGTCATGCCCGGGCAAGAAGCTCCTTCACGAGTTCCTGCACGACCTTTCCGTCCGCCTTTCCCTTCAGTTGTTTCATCGCGGCGGGCATCACCTTTCCGAAGTCCGCTGCCGACTGAGCACCGGTTTCCGCAATGATCCCCTGGATGATCTGCTGGATCTCCTCGCGGCCTATCTGCTTGGGGAGGTATTCCTGAATGATTGCCAGCTCGCTCGATTCCTGATCGACGAGATCCTGCCGCCCTCCCCTGGCGAACTGCTCGATGGATTCCTTGCGGCGCTTGGCAGCGGTGAGCAGCACGCCAGTTTCATCGTCCGGACTCATCGTCGCACCGCCGCCCCGGCGTTCGATCTGCTTTTCCAGGAGCGCAGCGCGCAGGGTGCGCAAGGTCTCAAGCCGGAGCTTGTCCCCGCTCTTCATCGCATTCTTCAGGTCGGTGCTGATTTGTTCCTGCAGTGACATGGTGACCTCGTTCTTCCCTTCGGTTCATATTTCGCAATGCGTGCTGGAGGGCCGGACAGGCAACCCTCCGCGCCGGCGTTTTCACAACCCGCCCCGCAATGCCATCGTGGTGCCATTGATCCCGCCTGATTCCGGGGAGCAGAGCATGAGGATTACGCCGGCAACCTCCCCGACGGGAACCCAGAGGTTCGTATCCGCGTCCGGCATCGCCTGGCGGTTGGCATCGGTACGAAGGATCGTCGGGGCCACCGCATTTGCCGTGATGCCTGTCCCTTTCACCTCTTCGGCCATCACCTCCATGAGCGTGAGCAGTCCGCGCTTGGCCACCGCATACGCACCGCTGCCTGCTCTCGGGCGCAGCGCGGTAAACGCAGAAACGAAGACGACTCTCCCGAAGCCCTTCCGCCGCATGTCCGGCAGAGCTTCTCTGGCAAACAAGAATGCTGAGCGGAGATTCGTCGCCAGCATGGTTTCCCACGTTTCCGCAGAGGTCTCCTCTATTCTCGCACCTCCGGCGTACCCTCCGGCCGCATGCACCAGGATATCCGGATCTCCCCATGTGCTGCGGACTGCCCGGAAAAACGCCCTTACGTCCTCTTCGCGCGATACATCGCAGGGGCTTTCGAAGAAGTTAGGGTCCGTGAGTCGAACCGGGCTTCCAGGCATGGCCTCTTGGCTGGAAGAATGGACCCCGGTATCCGGACGCACAGGCACGGCAACCCTGGCACCTGCGTCCAGGAAACGGCGCACGACCGCCTCTCCCAGCGCTCCCCTTCCTCCTGTCACAACTGCGGTATGTCCCGAAAAAATCATAGAATAGAATATATCCACCCAGCGTCCGAATGTCAAGAACCTTGCAACTCACTTTCATTGAACGTATATTGACACACATTTCATTCACAACGTTCATTGACTCCTGATCACGCAACGATTATCGACTCCTATGCGCCTCCGGACAGGTTCAACCACGCTGAACAGTATCGCACTTCACCCGGCCGGGATACGCCGGAGCAACCCACCCTCAGTTCCCGTCCCGCTTCTCCGATTTCTTGGTTGTCTTGCATTCGGGCTGGCGCTCAGCTTTGCCCCGGCAATCGCACTCGCGCAGCCCTCTGCCCCGGAAAGCCTTCTGGTGACGGGTGAAACACACATCCGCAATCTGCGTCAGCTCACGTTTGGAGGGGAGAACGCGGAAGGGTACTTCTCGTTTGACGAGCAAAGGGTGATCCTGCAGTCCACACGCCCCCCTTTCCATTGTGATCAGGAGTACATACTCGACCTGAAGACAGATTCAGCAACGCTGGTCAGCACGGGCAGAGGCCGGACGACGTGCGGGTATTTCCTCCCCGGCGACAGCGCTATCCTCTTTTCCTCGACTCATGCTGGAGCACCTGAGTGCCCTGCTCCGCCGGATTATTCACAGGGATACGTTTGGGCGATCTATCCGGATTACGACATTTACACTGCAAGCGATCGCGGGAGGCATCTGAAGGCCCTCGCTCCGGCACCGGGTTATGATGCCGAGGCGACAGTCTCCCCGACCGGAGAGAGCATCGTGTTCACCTCTTTGCGCTCCGGCGATCTGGACCTGTACACCATGAATATCGACGGCACGAACATCCGGCAACTGACAAACGAGACAGGATACGACGGCGGGGCCTTCTACTCATGGGACGGCAGGCTGATTGTCTACCGGGCATGGCATCACACGGACAGTGCTTCAGCCGCAGCGTACAAGAGCCTCCTCCGCCAGAACCTCGTGCGCCCCTCCCGGATGGAACTCTTCGTGATGAATGCCGATGGCACCGGAAAGAGACAGATTACAGACAACGGTGCCGCCAACTTTGCTCCGTTCTTCCATCCGGATAACAAACGGATTATCTTCGCATCGAACCTCTCCGATCCAGGTGGAAGAAACTTTGATCTGTACATGATATCTATTGACGGAACGGGACTTACCCGCATCACCTTCAATCAGACGTTTGATGGGTTCCCAATGTTCACACACGACGGCAAGCGGCTCATCTTTGCATCGAACAGAAACGCTAAGGTGAAGGGAGAGACAAATCTCTTCATTGCGGATTGGGTGGAGTAGGTCTCGAGAGTCGGTTCACAGGCATTCACAACAGGAAGATGACGATGGTACGGGTAGGATTGTCTTTTCTGATGCTGGCAGGATTTACGGCATCACTGCAATCACAACAGCAGACACCTGAAATCACTGCCGAGGAACTCCGGGGGCACGTGCGGTACCTCGCCTCTGATGAGCTGGCGGGGCGTGGCTCAGGGACCAGCGGTAATGCGCAGGCAGCGGCGTACATCGAGAAGAACCTGAAACTCTGGGGGCTCAAGCCCGGTGGTGTGAACGGCGGATACTTCCAGCCCTTTGAATTTGTGTCCGCTGTGAAGCTCGGAGAGAAGAACATCATGACGCTGGAAGGGCCCGGCCTTCCCAAAGATAGAAAGACGCTCACCGTAGACGTCGACTTCCGCCCGTTCGGTTTCTCGTCGACCGGAAGCGCAGAGGGGGACCTGGTCTTTGCCGGATACGGCGTGAGTGCGCCGGAGAAGCAGTATGATGATTATGCCGGGCTGGATGTCAAAGGAAAGATTGTCATCATGCTCCGCTACGGCCCGGACGGGAGTTCCCCGCGGAGCGAGTACCAGCGGTTCACCGGCCTGCGAAACAAGGCCCGCGTTGCCCGCGAGAAGGGCGCCGCGGCGATGATCATGATCAACGGTCCCGTCGACGAAACCGATGACAACCTGTACAGGCTGGCGCTCGATCAGGGAGCCGGCTCGTCGGGAATTATTGCCCTGTCGATGAAGCGAGACCTCCTAGAACCCCTCTTTCGAGCATCCGGGTGGAGGTTGAAATCCCTCCAGGATTCCATGCGCGCCACAGGCAAACCGAATTCGTTCGCACTCAAGGATTCCCGGGCGCGAATGGATGTCGAGGTCACGCGTGTGATGAGCGAAACGGCCAACATCGTCGGGTACCTGGAAGGTAACGACCCCGTACGACGGAACGAGGTTGTCGTGCTGGGAGCACACATGGATCATCTCGGGATGGGAGGTCCGGGATCGGGTTCGATGACGCCGGATACGCAAGCTATCCACAATGGTGCAGACGATAATGCGTCCGGAACGGCCTCTCTGCTGGAGCTCGCCCAAGCGATGGCTGCGCGCAGAGCCAGCCTCCACCGGACGTACGTGTTCGCGTTTTTCTCTGCCGAGGAGCTCGGCACGCTTGGATCAGGCCATTACGTAGCCGCGCCTTCGTTTCCCCTCCCGCAGACAGTCGCCATGCTGAACCTGGACATGGTGGGGCGTCTCCAGGACCGCAAACTGACGGTCGGGGGTACAGGCACTTCTCCTGAATGGCCCATCCTCCTGGAACGGCACAATGCTGATTCGACATTCGCACTGACGATGAACCCGGACGGCTTCGGGCCCAGCGACCATGCTGTGTTCTACGGAGGCGGCATCCCGGTCCTGTTCTTCTTCACAGGAACCCACGATGATTACCACAAACCATCGGATGATTGGGACAAGCTGAACTATGAAGATCAAAAGAAGATAACGCGTTATGTTGAAGCCATTGTAAGCGACCTGGATACAATGAAGACACGGCCCGCCTTCGTCCGGGTTCAGGTGGCAGCCAGTGGCCGCGGGGGGCAGGGAGGCGACACACGGGGATTCTCCGTGACGCTCGGGATCGTTCCTGATGTTGGAGAGAGCTCCACGGGCATGAAAATCAGCGGGGTCCGGCCAAATGGACCCGCAGAGAAGGCCGGCCTGAAAGCGGGAGATGTCATTCTCTCGATGGCCGGGAAGAAAATTCTCAACGTGTATGACTACATGGGTGTGCTGGGTGAGTTAAAGGCAGGTGACGAAATCGCGGTTGAGGTTTCACGTGATGGAGCCACGCAAACCTTCAAGGCCGTCATGCAGAAGCGTAACTGAAGTTCAGGGAATTTCTCAGGTCCGCCTGTGTGCGGAATTGGGAGCGGCCATGGCTCTCGTGAACTCCTGAACCAGACGAACGCGCGCTTCCTCGCTCCGCGCCGCGAGGAGTTCGGATCGGCACTGAGTAATCATCTTCCGGCGCCTGTCGCTCTGCTCAGAAGGAAGAGCCCGCAGATAGTCCTCAAACATGTCTATTGCTGCCATCGCGTTCTCAGTCTTTCTCTGTACGCTGTTGATTGGATCGTGCAGGGCGGTATTTCCAGCCGGTGTCCGATAGACGGAGCACGTCGCCACTCAACCAGCGGTGCTCCCGGGTGACAACCGCCTCAACGAACGTGTGGTCTCCCGCAGGAGAGTGACGCACAACCCGGCACTGCACTGCTGCGGCCGCGCCGTCGATAGCTTCCTGCCATTCGGGTTCGCGCCTGAACAGTGTGTCATTCGCGCTCCCCTCCAGAGCCAGGCCCTGCTTGAGGATTCTCCTGGCGATCGTCTTCCCCTGCCTCCGGGGAAGTGCACTCATCGTAAACTCTCCTGAACGGAGAACTTCCTTCAGGAACGTACCATGGCTTTCCAACGAGACTCCAAGCAATGCCGGCTCGAACGAAAGCTGGGTAACCCACGTAACGATGATCGCAACGCGACCAGCCGGCGTCCTGACGGCACACCCCCAGACTCCGTACGGGATAAGATCCACGAACGATGCATCATCGGGAAGATCAGGCAAGCCGGTTCGATTCCCTCCCCTCCTGGCAGATCGGGCACCCGCAGAGAGAGCGGAGGTGCTCCCATGTGTAGAGCCCCTGGTCGTGTCCGTCGCCCCAAATACACTTCAGCGCATAACTCCCCACTGACTCTGCGGCGACCAGCTCGTACTTCCGGGGAGCCTCGGAGGTGTCCTTGGCTGGTTCATAGTGCTTCAGCAGTACGGTCTCGCCCTGGCACCCCGCACAGGGGCAAGCGTCACGCAGGAGGACAAGATCGACAGGCCCGACGTGCCCATCGTCCCAAACGAGCTCTATTATTGTTTTGCTGATACGATGTAACTTCTTCAGTTTCAAATAGATATCAATCCCTATTGAACTCAAATGCTCCGTCAACTTCAAACCACGAATCTTCCGTCCTTCAGTATCTGCTCCTCTGCCATCTGATCATATGTGAAGAGGACGCTCTTCACGGCAACATCCGGTTGCACGCTCGGCACAAAGACCCAATCGATGTGAATCACGCTGCCGGGTGATGAGAAGTCCGACGGACCGACCCTTCCGCCGAAATGCTCACTCCTGCCGAAGGCGACATGGACTCCGAGTTTCTCATCCAGGAGCGTGCTCCCGACGGCGGTGACGCCCCATTCTCCCAGAACGCCGATCCCCAGCTCGGCAATGTTCCCGTATGCCGGCTCCGAGGCGAGAAGTCGTTGCTGGCGGTCCGAGGCCTTTCCGGTGCTTTGCACGCCCACGGCCCTATTCCCTTCTATGCGGAACAGGACCACTTCATCCCCAAACTGCACAGGCAGGATCCCTTTCGTCCGACTTGGTTCACCTGCTCTTTCGCCTTCATAGGGCACGATATACGCCTCACCTGACGGGAGGTTGGCAACACTCCCCGGCTCCCTGATCACTCCTCCGCTGGCATGTGCGGTTCGGAATCGGAGATCCAGATGCAGCGCATACGATTTTCCTTCTGATTCCAGAAGGACATCAGCTCCTGACGCGCGGGTCATGCGTTCCTGAAACTCGACCACGCGCCGGTTCACCTCCTGATAGTCCAGTCCCAGGGCGGGTATCATTGCACGGGAGAATCCGGGCATTGTTGCTCCGCGGAATCCGTATTGCTTCGCCAGCACTTTCAGGGGTGCGGTGGCAGAGAGTTCAGTGGGTGCAAGGATCACGGTGGAATCGCCGAGGATGGCTGCAAGAGGCTTCTCGAGAGTGGAGACCGTCATCCCGCTGCGCTCTACGCGCTCCACGAGCAGTGCCGTGTCCGGCAGGTCCCCGTTGTTTGTGCCGACATTGGGATATGCGCAGAACGCGAGCGCGGTGAACGGGATCCTGTCCCATTGATCGTGGAGCATCAGATACCACTCAGTCGCAATCCGCCGACGGTCCATCCATGCAGACGTGTCCTGCACCGTTCCACCCGGCAGGTCGACGAAGATCGTCAGCGCGCGTTCGTCCTCGCGGAAGCCGAACACGGCCTCAAGCAGGTGAACGAGCTGCCCAGAGTCGATATTGCGGATCATGGAGTTTCCTGGTTTGCCTGTGTGGGGACCGTGATGCGGTGGATCGGCATGGTGCGGCGGTTTCAGACCATCCGGCGCGCAATCTCCCGCAGCGCATCACGCGTCAGGAATTTCTGGACAAGAGGAAAAAGAATGTGGTTCTCTTTGTGAATGTGATTGACAAACCGCTGGATCACTGTCTGTGCCCTGGCGCGAAGCGTCCGAAGTGTCGTGGTCGAGACGCGGGAGGAGCGGACAGCACGCGCTGCTGTCTGGAGTTTCCGCAGTTCCCTCTTCAATTCCTTGTGTTCCTCCCTCATGACGTGTGTCGGACCTTCGACGTACCGTTCGAGGACCGGAAACAACGCTTCCTCTTCGCGCGTGTTGTGATCACCGACCTCCTCGGCAAGAAACTGGACCGCAGTCCGCACCCTTCCCATTGCGTCGTCTGAGTAGCCCTGGTCCGCGAGCGTCCGTGTCGCGCGATTCAGAGCCGACAGTTGCATCAGTGTGGCGTCATGCTCCTGAAGAAAACGCGCGATGGGATCAATGGAACGGCGGACCGCCATGTCAGACTTTTTCCACGTAGGTGATGTACTTCATGCCGTTCTCGTCCGTGAACTCCTCGATCTGCGCGATCAGCGCCTCGCTCTCCGGATCCAGGTTGTCCTCGAGGGCATCAAACTCTTCAACACTCTCCGCGATGAAGAGTTCCATAAACTGGTCCTTCTTCCCCTTCACCTCGAAGACGGAGTAGTTCTTCCCTGCAACTGTCGTCAGGTGGTTTTTGAGTTTGACTATGTGTGTCTCGTACGCCGCACGTGCTTCAGGTTTGATGCCATAGGAGATCGTGAAGAGGACTCTGGCCATAGGACCGTTTCCCTTGTTGATGTAAGTGCCCGATCGGTGTTCAGTAGCCGGCCTGGCGGATCTCTGCTTCCGACATGCCGAAATAATGACCGATCTCGTGAATCAGAGTTTCCCGAACATGCCGGCGCAGATCGGGTTCAGCGTCTGCGAGAGCTTCCAGGTTTTGTCTGTACAGCGTGATCGTATCCGGTACCACAGGATACATTCCGTAATCGACTCCCCGCTTTGGAAGCGGGATGCCTGTGTATTCGCCGAGCAACATCCCCCGGATCTTCCGGCCGGCCGGGGGTGCGTCTTCGACAATGATGCGTATGTTCTCCATGGTCGAACGAAAAAGGTCCGGAAGCAGGTCGTACTCCTCCTCCACCATTCTTTCAAAGCTCTCCCGGTCCATCGATTACCGCAGCGGTATCAGAAACAACGCTCCGATCGCCGCGGCACACACCACCACGAATGCCACGCTCCAGAGCGGCGAGAGTCCGGCAACAACCCTGATCCCGATCCCGGAAAGGACCAGAGACCAGCATGCAGCCACGCCATCAATTCCGGTCAGCACAATGAACGCCACGGGGTTGAGCACAATGGGAGGCGGATTGTTGTCG
The DNA here is from genome assembly GCA_017860635.1 of Bacteroidota bacterium. Classification (GTDB taxonomy): domain Bacteria; phylum Bacteroidota; class Ignavibacteria; order UBA10030; family UBA6906; genus JAGDMK01. The sequence continues at coordinate 10,274 of JAGDMK010000003.1, read as the reverse complement.
AAGAGGTAAATGCCAAACACCCCCAGTTCAATCGGGAATACGACAACCAGCGTCATAACAACCGGAACGGCAGCGTAGGCGAGCACTGCGAACCCGTTTCTGAATTTCAGACTGCCTCCCAGTTTTGGCGCAACCAGGGTCACCAGGAGAGCCAGGGTTCCCACGACGAGGAGGCCAAGAACCGGGCCTACCAGGAGTCCCAACCCTATGATCGTGGTGAGGTTCGGCGCCGCGACTCCGAAATTCGCATTCCAGAAGAGCATGTACGCCAAGGCGATCCCGAATCCGATTGTCAGCAGGATGACGTAATTCTTCACCCGCGCCAGTCCGATGCGTCTGAATGTTTCCGCGGGCGATTCAAAAAGGCCCCAGATGGTATGGAACAGATCCAGCGTGTCGACCTTCGACTGAATGAAGCCCTTGCAGGACACGCATACCACCGCAAATTCATCGTTTTCCGTCCCGCACGTCGGGCATCGCTTCATACAATCCGTCCATCATCCATAATTTTCATGATACGCTTTTTCGGCAAGTTATTCAACCTTCGCGAATTTCGCGGTAAAGTGACGGAGTATCGGCGGTTCCTCGATAATTCGCACTCCTCTCAACTCAGATCTGCGCTTGTACACATCCAGCACCGCCTCGATGACGTAGTCGATATGGCTCTGCGTGTAGACCCGGCGCGGGATTGCCAGCCGGACCAGCTCCATTCTGGCCGGGATGAGCTTGCCGTCGCGGTCGTATTTGCCGAACATGACGCTGCCGATTTCTGCCGATCGGATCCCACCGGCACGGAACAACTCGAGTGACAGGGCCTGCCCCGGATACTGATCGACAGGAATCTGCGGCAGGAATTTCCGGGCGTTGAGGTAAATCGCATGCCCTCCCGGCGGCTGGAGGATCGGCACGCCTTCGCGCGTGAGCCTCTCGCCGAGGTACTCCACCGATCGAATCCGGTACTGCAGGTAGTGTTCATCCACAATCTCATCCAGCCCTTGTGCAATCGCTTCCAGATCCCTCCCGGCCAGTCCACCGTACGTCGGGAAGCCTTCCGTGACGATCAGGATGTTGCGCGCGCGCGTTGCCAGCGATTCGTCGTTCATCGCCAGAAATCCCCCCATGTTGACGAGGGCGTCTTTCTTGGCGCTCATCGTCGCACCGTCGGCATGCGCGAACATCTCCTGCGCGATGCTTTCCACAGTCCGGTCCTCATACCCCGGCTCCCGCAGCTTGATGAAGTATGCATTCTCCGCAAACCTGCAGGCGTCCAGAAACAGCGGAATCCCGTTGCGGGCGCACAGTTCTTTGGTGGCCTTGATGTTTGCCATCGAGACAGGCTGCCCTCCGCCCGAATTGTTCGTGACGGTCATCATGCAGAGGGGGATGTTCGACCGGCCGGTATTCCGGATGAACCGGGCGAGACCCTCCAAGTCCATGTTTCCCTTGAAATCGGCGATGAGATCGGGGTCTCTTCCTTCCGTGCAGGGGAGATCGATCGCCTCTGCCCCGGTGAATTCGACGTTCGCACGTGTGGTGTCGAAATGGGAGTTGTTGGGGACGAACTTTCCTTTCCCGCCCGTGATGGAGAAAAGGATCTTTTCCGCGGCCCGGCCCTGGTGCGTGGGGATGATGTACCGGAATCCCGTCAGCTCCCTCACTTTCGCTTCGAAGCGGTAAAAGCTGCGTGCGCCGGCGTACGACTCATCCCCCCGCATCATCCCGGCCCATTGATCCGCGCTCATGGCCGACGTTCCGCTGTCGGTCAGCAGGTCTATCAGCACGCCCTCGGCGGGAACGAGGAAAAGGTTGTTGAATGCCAGCTCCAGGATGGCTTCCCGTTCTTCGAGAGTGGTGAATCTGATCGGTTCAACGGACTTGATCTTGAACGGCTCGATAATGGTCTTCATGCTATCCCCGTGTGCTTTCTGGCCTGAATCTACGGGGATTCGACGAGGATAGCAACGGCAGAAAGTGGATCCGGAGGCCTTGACATTCTGCTCCCCTCTTTTATTATGGGGATATGTTTGCGCGAAAACAGAACCCGGAAAAGACCGGCGTGCTCCTCTTCGAGCACCTCCGGAGCGAGGTGTCGGGCGGCGGAATTCTCTCCGTGGACCGGTTACGCGAGTCGTTGCTCGAAGGGATGCCTGTCGTTGCCGATCAGTTTGAGGGGGAGATCATGATCGGCTGCATGTTTGCAGCAGTCCTCGCCATCGAGGACACATGTCATGCTCCTATGAGGGAACCCGTCCGGCACGGGCTCGAGGGAGAATTCATCCGGCATCTGCGGGAGCAGGGTGCGAGCGACGAACAGGTTGATGAATGGCGGATAGTCCTTGCAGAGCATTTCACCGAGTACTTCCGGAGCGTGGAGGGCGATACCGGTCCCGCTTTGCCTGAGGCCCTCGGCCGGGAGTTCCTCTGGAACCTGACCGGGGTAGAGGAACCGGACGCCCGGCTGGCAGAAACGGCCGCCGTGTACCTCACTGCCGCACGCGCCGTCTCGCGACGTCATCTTCGCGAACATCTTCCGCAGCGCTCTTCCTGAGGAAGCATCCTCCGACTGTGTCGGTAACAAAAAAAAAGGCGCCCGCTGCACTGCAGGCGCCGTCCAAACGGGAGGCCTCGACTCATTCGCTTTCATACCGGATAAGCGAGAAGACGTCGTAGTGCTTCAGACGGTCTCTTCCCTTCAAAAAGTCCAGTTCGATCAGAAACGCCAGCCCGACGATCACACCGCCGGCGCGTTCAACGAGCCTGCAGGTGGCTTCTATGGTGCCCCCGGTCGCCAGAAGGTCATCGTGCACCAGCACGCGTTCGCCTTTCTGCACTGCATCCGTGTGCATCTCCAGCACGTCGCTTCCATACTCCAGCTTGTACTCTTCACGGATCGTTTCGGCGGGAAGCTTGCCCGGCTTCCGGACGGGGACGAATCCTGCATGGAGGCGGTACGCAAGGACGGATCCGAGTATGTACCCCCGTGACTCCGCGCTTACCACCTTCGCGATGCGGGAGTCCCTGTAGCGTTCGTAGAGGAGGTCCGCAGCGAGGTTGAACGCCACGGGATTCTTGAGCAGCGTGGTGATGTCCCGGAAGACGATCCCCTTCTTGGGAAAATCTGGGATGCTTCTGATCGTGTTCTTCAGGGGTTCGTGCATGCCTGCTACCACTGGGGTTTTTGTTTCTGCAGAAATGCCTGTATGCCCTTCTTGCAGTCGGCCGTCATCCGGGCCGCTGCATTCACGTTGATGGCGAAGTCCATGGCGTCAGCCAGGTTCATGCCGTTCATTTTCCCCAGCATCTCCTTGGCCATGCCCATTGCGGTTGCGCTATTTTGTGCAATCAGCTCCTGCACCAGCTCCGTACCCATCGTCTCCAGCTGGTCGTCATCCACAGCGGCGGTGATCAGTCCGATGGCCTCTGCTTCCGTTGCGGAGATGATCTTCCCCCGCAGGATCAATTCGCGGGCGCGGCCTTCGCCGATCCTTTTTGCAAGGTAGACCGAGACGATCGCGGGGACGAAGCCGGCATGCACTTCGGTATAGCCGAACGTTGCGCGCTCGCGCGCTGCCAGCACAAAATCGCAGACCGACGCGAGTCCACACCCTCCCGCCAGCGCCGGGCCATGGACAAGCGCGATCACCGGTTTCCGGATCTCATACATGGTGCGGAAGAGCGTGGCGAGGCGGAGCGAGTCGGCCCGGTTCTGTTCCAGGTCGTACGTGCTCATCCGTTCCATCTGCACAATGTCGGCGCCGGCGCAGAAGGCAGGGCCCGCTGCGGCAAGCACGACCACTTTGATGTTCGCATCGCGTGCTGCGGCAGCGAAGGCGGAGGTGAGCTCTCCGACCATGGATTCGTCAAGCGCGTTGCGTTTGTCTGCGCGATTGAGTGTGATGCGGGCCACCCGTTCCCCGGCGGCGTAACGGATCAAGCGGAAGTCCATAGTGCGAACATAGCGAGAATAAGCGGGAAAAACAAGCGAATGAGGCCCGGGACGCGGTGCACCGGCGACGCGGCGCTCCGAACCGCTACATCCCGGGACGGCGGCTCGTGACGAAGCGTGGCGTCCCCTGTTCGAGCGGGACGCCACGCTGCTTTTCCTATACGTCGTAGTAGAGACCGAACTCATACGGATGCGGACGCAGTGCCATCGGCTTCACCTCTTTGTCCATCTTGTAGCTGATCCATGCCTCGATGACATCCTCCGTGAAGACATCGCCCCGGAGGAGGAAGTCGTGATCCCGTTCGAGCGCGTGAAGGGCTTCTTCCAGGGATCCCGGGGTGGACGGAACATTCTTGAGCTCCTCCGGCTCCATGTCGTAGATGTCCTTGTCCAGCGGCTCTCCCGGATCGATCTTGTTGAGGACGCCGTCGAGCCCGGCGAGCAGGAGCGCCGAGAATGCAAGATACGGATTGCATGCGGGATCCGGACATCTGAACTCGAGCCGTTTGGCCTTGGGGCTCGGGGAATACATCGGGATGCGGACCGACGCGCTCCGGTTGCGCTGTGAATATGCCAGGTTGACCGGCGCTTCGAATCCGGGCACAAGGCGCTTGTACGAGTTCGTGGTCGGGTTGGTGATGGCGCAGAGCGCAGGAGCATGCTTCAGAAGTCCGCCGATGTAGTGCAGCGCCATCTCACTCAGATTGGCGTAGCCGTTCCCGTAAAAGAGCGGCTTGCCGGCTTTCCAGAGGCTCTGGTGGACGTGCATGCCGGACCCGTTATCGCCGAAGAGCGGCTTCGGCATGAACGTGACGGTGCGCCCGCGCATCTTGGCTGTGTTCTTGATGATGTACTTGAAGAGGAGCATCTCATCCGCACCCTTGAGCAGCGGCTGGAAGCGGAGGTCAATTTCCGACTGTCCGGCGGTTGCGACTTCGTGATGCTGCGCTTCCACAAGCAGCCCCACGGCCAGCAGGTTCTTCGTCATCTCGTTGCGCAGGTCCTGCAGGTGATCCGTCGGCGGCACCGGGAAGTATCCTTCCTTGTAGCGCGGCTTGTAGCCCAGGTTCGGCATTTCTTCCCTGCCCGAATTCCAGCGCCCTTCAATCGAATCCACATGGTAGTAGCTGCTGTGCTCGGTGGTGTCGAAGCGGATGTCATCAAAGATGAAAAACTCCGCCTCCGCGCCGAAGTAGCAGGTATCGGCGATGCCCGTCGACTTGAGAAACGCTTCCGCCTTCTGGGCGATATTGCGCGGGCAGCGTTCGTACTTCTCCTTCGTGATCGGGTCATACACGTCGCAGATGAAGCTCACGGTCTTTTCTTCGATGAAGTGATCCACAAACGCGGTCTGCGCATCGGGGACGAGCAGCATGTCGCTCTCGTTAATCGCTTTCCACCCCCTGATGCTGGAGCCGTCGAAGCCGAAGCCCTCTTCAAAGCTGGACTCCTTCAGATGGACGGTCGGAACGGAGAAGTGCTGCCACTGGCCGGGAAAATCCATGAACTTGAAGTCGATCATGGTCGCACCCTGGTCCTTCACCAGTTTCATGGCGCGTGTGATGGCGTTCGACGCCGCTGCTTTTGCCATAGAGCTTACCCTCGCGAGGTGGTTTGTGGTGGATGAAAGAACTTGATTCGTGTGGTTTCTTTTGCGGTGGAGAGGACCAGCTGCGTGTGTGTCCGCACAACCCCGCTCCATGCCTGAATGCGCGCAAGGAGTTTCTCCAGGGAAGCCGTATTGCACGTGCGCACCTTCAGCAGATGCGTGCCGTCGCCGGTGATGGCGTGACATTCCATGATCTCGTCGATCCCCTGCGCATGCTCGAGGAAGGCGTTGTAATGGCGTGAGGAGTCGATGGTGACCACGATAAACGACGTGATGTCGTTCCCCATCCGCTTGTGATCCACGATGGCATGGTACCCCGTGATGATCCTGGCTTCCTCCAGCTTGCGGAGCCGCTCGCTTACCGAGGGGAGCGAAAGGCCGACCGCCTCAGCCAGATCATTGCGCGTCGTGCGCCCCGCTTCCTGCAGGATGCCCAGTATCTTCAAATCGATGTCGTCAAGCATGGGCACTGTCCGATGACCTTAGTTAGTAAGGATAACGACCTCAATTGACTTCAAAGGTATGGTTGTTGGCGGTTAATGTCAAGAACTATTTCGGAGTAGTGGCGGAGGGAGTCGTGGTGAGGGAGTAGTGGTGGTGGGAGCGGCGGCGGTGGGGGCGGCGGTGGTGGGAGTGGCGGTGGAATGGAGATGGCGGAACATGGTCCGGCGCCGTGAGGAGTATCCCGGTCTGGCAGGGACGGCCGCGGTCCCTGACGGGCTGGGAGCACGGGATACCGGACGGATCGGCATCCATGCGAATGCAGCCCGGATGGGGATGAAGGTGGAGGCGAAGAGGGGCGTCTGTTAGGGTAAGCGCGGGTTAGCGGTCCCGGGAGGGAGGCATACGGAGGAGAGACCCTGCAGCGGAGTGCCAGGTGTGCAGAGCCGGAGCGTTATACGACTTTCGACGATGAACCAGGACGCTGCTTCAGGCCTTCGGTGCCTGCGCGACGGAGCGCCTCGATGGCGTCGGTCATCGATCGTGCGGAAAACACGTAGTTGCCCGCGACGAGCACGTCCGCGCCAGCCGCGACTACTGCACGGGCGGTCTCTCCATCGATGCCTCCATCCACCTGGATCAAGGCGTCGCTTTGCACGCCCCGCAGGGTCTGCGCGAGACGGCTGATGCGAGCGACGGAACCGGGAATGAATGTCTGCCCCCCGAACCCGGGGTTTACGGTCATGATCAACACAAGATCCACGTCGGAGAGAACTTCTTCAAGCGTGGACAAGGGCGTGGCAGGATTCAGGCTGACTCCTACCCTGGCGCCGGTCTCGCGGATGTGATGGATGGTCCGGTGCAGATGGCGACAGGCTTCGGCATGGACTGTGATGCCGTCTGCGCCGGCTTCCCGGTACGTTTCGATCCACTGGTCCGGATCCTCGATCATCAGGTGCGTATCCAGGGGGAGACGGGTGACCTTGCGGAGCGCGGCAATGACCGGCGGCCCGAACGTCAGGTTTGGCACAAAGTGTCCGTCCATCACGTCGAGATGGATCCAGTCCGCCCCGGCTTCTTCCAACGCATGCACTTCCTTATCGAGGCGTGCGAAATCTGATGTCAGTATGGAAGGGGCGATGCGTACCATGCCGCTCTCAGCTCAGTTTGGTGGAGTTGCGAATTCCTCGGCAGGTTTGCCGGTTTTAATCACGAAAAGGTCGATGGCCTGCCCCGCTCCCAGAACGTCTCCTGGCCTCGGATACTGGTCGACGACGGTGTTCGGGACGAGATCGAAACTCGGCTGGTAGGTGACAACACCAATGCGCAGCCCGGCGGCATCCAGGATGGATTCTGCCTCACCGAGGGTTTTGCCGATGACAAGAGGGACTTCCGATGCACTCAGGCGTCGCCCTTTGCTCACGGTGATGTTTACCGTGGTCCCTCTGGAAACCCTCGAATCGGCACCGACCGACTGTGCGATGATCGTGTTTTCAGGATATGTGTCGGATGTGTCAAACCCGACTCCGCCCAGCCTGAGACCGTTCCGTTCAAGAGCAAAGCGGGCGTCACGCAGCGAGCGTCCGCGGAGTGATGGCACCAGCACCTGCACCTCGCCTCCGCTCACGGTCAGATAGATCCGGCGCCCCTCTTTGACCACTACAGAGCCGGCCGGATTTTGCTGCACGATGACGCCAATCGGGTGTTCCGGATCAGGACGTGTTCCGGCCTCCACTACCCGAAGCCCGGCGTCTTCGATGACCTTGAAGGCCTCTTCCTTCTGCATTCCGACAACGACAGGGACGGTCACGCGGCCCGCATGATTGACATACAACGGGAGGACGATGTAGTTCATGAGGACGAAGAGGCCGATGAGTATGCCTCCCGCGACGAGGAGACGCCTGGCGAAGGAGCCACGGGACCAATTGGCAAGGGATGATGCGAGCGGAGTCATGATTTCATTGCAATATAACGAAGAGGCGCCTGACTCACAAGTCGCCCCGTACCCTTCGCTGCTTGGAATAGCGCGTTTTGGCGAAAACCGGCTGCCCCCTGCCGGACCGGCTCCCAGACCTGGCATCCCTGAAACTTCACAGTGCTTCCCGGCGTTACAATATTATATCGACTTTATGCCCATGGCCTTCAGAATCATACCGACGATACTCCTCATCGCCCTTCAGGCGTACCTGCTGCACAGGTTCTGGAGGTGGTCCAAGGACCGTCCCGGTTTCATCGCCCGTATCCGCATTCCGGTTCTCATTCTGTTTCTGGTGTTCAACGCCGCTCTCCTTGTTGTTGCGATCGTCCGACTGCGAGGCGTTGCGTTTCCGGATTGGTTTGTCTATTCGGCTATCTATCCATTCTATTGGTGGCATGCCGCATCGTCCGTGGTGGCCATTACTCTTCTCGTCATGGCGTTGCTGAAACTCCCGTTCAAGGGGCTCTGGGCAGGGTTGAAGCGGATCCCGGCGACCCGGGAAGGTGCAGCGACCCTTGCCGCGCATCCCTCGGTTCAGCGCTTCGACCAGTCACGCCGCGTCTTCCTGCGGCGCAGCGTGTACGGACTTACAGCAGCCTCGTTCGGAGGATTGGCCTACGGAATGGTTGTCGGAAATCACGACTGTGAGATCAATGAGTCAACGCTGCGGGTGCCCGGATTGCCGCCGGAGTTCTCAGGATACACCATCGGACTCGTGACCGACGTACACTCCAGCATGTACATGATGAAGAAGGAGATGCTTGAGTACGTGCGCATGCTCAATGGCATGGATGTGGACCTGATCGTCGTGGGCGGCGACATTGTGAACGGGATGCCCGATGAGGTGCTCCCGTTCGCCGAGGCATTCAGCGGACTGCGTTCAAAGGACGGAGCGTTCGGGGTTCTGGGAAACCATGACTTCTACAGCCGCGAGCCGGACCAGGTTGCGGAAATCGCCACGCAGGCCGGCGTGCGCATCCTTCGCGATGAAGGCGTGACCATACGGCGCGGCGGTTCGTCTCTGCGTCTGCTGGGGATTGATGATGTCGGCAATGCGAACGCGGCACTCCGCCGCCTCGACACCGCGCTCTCCAAGGTCCCCGAACTGGGACCAACGGTTCTGATGTGCCACCGTCCCTATTTCCTCGAGGAGATATCCTCACGGGGTATCGACGTCGTGCTCAGCGGTCACACGCACGGCGGACAAATTGTGTTCGGGAAGTTTGCGGATACGACATTCACACCGGCCGCCATGGCATCTCCCTACGTCTGGGGAAAATACCGGGCGGGAAACACACAGATGTATGTGTCCCGGGGTATCGGAACCGTCGGGATCCCCGTGCGATTGAACTGCCCCCCCGAGCTGACCCGAATCGTGCTCCAACCCGCCTGACTCCGATTTTGTCAAACGCTTGCAACGCAGCCTACCGACCCGGTGACGAGGACACCAAGTCATTCATCGGGTCCACCTTTGCGCCCTTGATCAGAAGCCACAACATAAACGCAACCTCTCCAAGTTCGACCGGCAACGCGATCGGGCTTTTGAGAATCATATCTCTGTATTGAGGCAGCATTATGTCCGTAAGACTCAAGATCAGATAGAAAAAACCGGTGGTGAACAGCCAAACACTGAGAAAGCGTGGTAGAAAACGGGATCTGTAGACAAGGATCGTTAGCGGGAAGAGCCAAAGCCCCCAGAATGCTTCTAATATCGCAACCCCGTAATCATTAATCTTAAGTAGGAGCATTGCCAAATCTTGTCTTTGAGCAAGTTCAAATGTTTTCAGTATTTCGCCTTTCAAAATCATAAGCGAAGTAACATTGAGGGCCCCCATAAAAAAAACGGTCGGAATTTGCACAATCACCAATGCAACCAGAATTCTGGCCTGGAACACGTCCACTTGTATGAACAATCGATAGAAGACCAATACCATAATCACCCAGAGGGTGCCACTGAGAATATCATTGACTATGCTGGTTCGAAATAGCAATTCATTGGACAGGATATTCTGGGCCGTCGCAGCCGCATCACCCTCCATGTTGATTTGTGAGGGTACATAGAACATGGCAAAGAGGCCCGTGATGGTCCAAATAAGATAGATCAAGCCGGCAAGTCTTGCCGTGTTCTTGCGTGAATCCGAATTTATTTCCATGCGATGTATTCCTTAGGCTCTTTTGATGTTTCCCGGTGTAGAGTCATTCCTCAATTAGGACGCAGCCTCTGGGTCAAGCCCTGATGGAGGCTCATGAAGGAAGACAACAGGTTGTCTGAGTATGAGAGCACGCACTAGCGCAAGCTT
>JAGDMK010000070.1 GCA_017860635.1 Bacteroidota bacterium | reverse complement strand
ATCAGCCCGCGGTACGGACCGAGCACTTCGATAACCTTGCGTGTCGCTTCCCGGACCTCGACCGGTGTGCCGGTGTGGATCAGCATCGGATTGACATTTCCAAGCAGCACAATCCGTCCGCCCATCACCTGTCCGACATGGTGGAGATTTACCTGATAGCCGAATCCCTGGAACTCATGAATCGCCAGATCCTCAGCAAATATCTCCAGAAGATGATCTGTCGCCCCACACATGTGAAGGCTCAACCGTCCATCGAAGTGAAACCGCAGCTCTTTCTCGAAGGGGAGCACGAGATCCCGGTATGTTTCGGCAGAGAGCGAGACCGCAAGATCGTCGGTCCAGGCGAGATCCCGGGGCGATGGAAGATTCTCTTCCTCAGCACAGAAATCCAGATATGCAATCAGTTTGGCAGTGACGATGCGCAGCAGCTCCCGCACGAATTCAGGGCGCTCCTTCACCGCCAGGAAGAGTTCCGTGATCCCCATGAGATCGCCGGCGACTCCAAAGGGGCCATCAGAAGTGTGGGTGAGTGAAGGATTCTCTCCCGGGTAAAAAACCTGCCCCCCCTGGAACCTGACGGGATAGCGGTCCGCCACCTCCATCATCTTCTTCCGGTAGAGGATCTGGGCACCGTTGAGTCCCGAATGGACGAATTCCATCCCCTCCAGAATGCGGAGGTCGTGGTCTGTGGAGACCCAACCCGGACCGACCCACGGAATATCGTCTTCGGGAAACATGATTTCGCACCCGAGGCTCCCGGCTTCAAACGTGTTCTGGAAATCTGTCCAGGCACCTACCCAGGGACCCGTGATCGTGTAGGCATCCGTCCGGACGTTTTCCATCAGCCACTTCTGCGCGAGGATCTGCGTGGTACCAGAAACCGGTGGGCAATCGCAGGGATGACGGGGATTCGGTCCGGGATTTCGAAACGGCGGACTGCTTCCACCCGTGCCTTCCGCGCCTCGATTGCTTCAGCAGGTACGCCGATTTCGATGACGGAATTCATAGCAGGGATCCGGGAGGATTGTATGTGCCATCGTCCCAGCATCCGCAGGAGCTTCGCAGGACCAGCGATGTCTTCACGATGACATCTTCTGCTGATGTCACGCTGCCTTTGACCACCGCAAGCAGCCGCTCGGCAGCCGCCTTTCCAAGTTCATAGGCCGGCTGGCGCATCGTGGTCAGAGGAACCGGCATCAACGGCGCACGGATATCATCGGAGAAGCCCACCACAGCCACATCCCCGGGCACTGACAGCCCCCGGTCCAGCACGGCTTTGATTGCCCCGTACGCCGCTGGGTCATTGATCGCGACCACAGCACGCGGACGCCGTGATTCCGGCAGATCAAGCAGCTTCATCATTGCGGCATAGCCGCCCGTTTCCTGAAATCCCGATTCCAGGATGAGCGATTCGTCGCAATGCATGCCGCTTTCTTCGAGGGCGCGTTTGAATCCGTTCAGCCGTTCCCGGCCTACAGAAAGGTGAAGTGGTCCGGCAAGATGCCCGATGCGCTGGTAACCATGCGCGATGATGTGGTGTGTGATGACCCGCGCGCTTTCTTCATCATCGATGCTCACGCACGAAGCGCCAATACCCCGGACACACCTGTCGAAGAACACAAGCGGCACACCGACTTTCATGAGCTGCCGGTAGATCGTGTCATCCTGCACATCCTGCGCCGCGGAGAGCAGGATTCCATCCACCCGTTTGGACTCAAGCATCTGTATGGCATCCCGTTCACGCTCAGCGGTTTCGGCGGAATGGGTGAGGATGAGATGATATCCCGCCTTGTACGTGACTTCCTCTATCCCCCTGATAGCTTCGGGGAAGAAGGAGTGAGAGATCTCGGGGACCACAACACCGATGGTGAATGTCCTGTTCAGTGCCAGGCTCTGCGCAATCTGGTTCGGCCTGTAGCCCAGTTTCTTGGCCGTCTTGAGGACGATCGCGCGCGTGCGATCGTCGACGTTCGGCCTGCGATTGAGTACCCGCGAGACGGTCATCGCGGAGACTCCAAGAGCTCGGGCAACATCCCGCGCGGTCACGCGGGACACAGACTGCCGCTGAAGCTTGGCTCTTGTGCGTCGTTTCCGGGGCATAGGTTAACCAGATCAGCTACTTCGCTTGAAGCACAAACGTCCTCTGTATGTAACCGTGCGCCGACTCATCAAATGTCACGCGCACTTCTCTCTCGTCGCTCCGCCTTCCGGAACGGACTTCAGCTCCGGTCGCGGTCAGGTGCTGACGATTAAACAGTCGCACGGGAAACACCCCTGTCGTTCCTCCCATTCCCTCGACGTCCACAGTGAGCACGCCGTCCTTCCAGTTGGAGGCCAGTATCCGGTGCCAGCGCGTGGTGTCGCCCGGCGCAGGACGGGGGACAACCGGAACAAGGGCAATGCCACCGGTGTGTTCGAACACCACGGTCACGGGTTTGTCCACATGCACTGCGACCGGATTCCTGAGGAGTCCGTTCATGGTTTCTGTTTCCCGGCTCCGGGGGACGCCATCGATGAGAATGCGTTCGATCTTCATCCCGGTGAACATCTCCGGAGCAAGCATCACGTCGCATCCGGGGCCCTCTGTTCGTTTGAGCGTAATCACCAGTGTGGAATTGGTCCGCGCCAGTGTCATGTTCAGCACGGTCGATCCCATGCGCAGGCGTTCGACGGTGACGCTGTCCCAGTCGGCCGGGAAACGCGGGGCGAGCGATGCCAACGACGCCGGCGCATCCGGTTTCCATCCTATCAGGCCCTCAATCGCCGGATGAAGGATATTCGTCTCCGACCAGCACTGGTGGAAACAGACGCCGCTCGGCCTGTAGACGGATCCGTGCATCACTTCCTCGACGAAGCCCAGTGCCCAGTTGTTCTTGATGAGCATGACCTCTTTCAAATGGGTGAATCCCTGTACAGAATTTCCATAGGAGAATTCTCCCAGCGAGGTCCATCCTGTGAATAGCGGCCAGACAGCACCTTCCTGATAGCTTCTCGGGTTGAAAAAGCGGGAATCTCCGCTCAAGCCGCGCACTCCCCAATCCGTGGAGAATGCATGGCCGGGATATGCCCTGAGCAGAAACGGTGCCTTTGCCGGGTCAACCATGCCATAGATCAGGCCGACGGCGGGGAACGCGGTGAGTTCGCTGGCAAACGTCCCGTTCCGGGTCTTTCCATGACTGAAGAATTGCTTTTCCGGAAGCCAGAAATCACGGTTCAGGATTTCCCGGACGCGCCGGGCGTGTGTCAGATATCCACTCTGCAGTTCCGGTTTCCCTGCAATCACCGCGAGCGCCGCGGCATCTTCCAGCGCCCTGGCCCAGAGCACCGAGAGATAATATTCACTGTGTGTGCCGAAGAGCTCACCGCCGGGCTCGACCCATCCGTGGCCCACGTTGGTATTCTCGATCAGCCCGTCGCTATCGGTGTCAGTGGAAAAGAGAAAATCCATCGCCTTCTTCAGGTGAGGCCAGCTCTGTTTGATGAAGGCTGCATCGCCGGAGGCACGCAGGTAGTGACTCGCAAGCATGATATACATCGGGGTTGCGTCGGAAGCGTCGAAGTGAACGACACCGCTCGTTGCAAGTTCGTGGAAGATCTTGCCACTGCGGTCCTGCCAGGCCTGGTACAGTTCGAGCTGGTGTTTAACCGTCTCCAGATCTCCGTAGCCGTCGATGGCAAAGCCAGACCATGCTGCATCGCGCCCGAAGTACCACGCGTATCCGGGTCTGCCGCTGATTTTCTGCGCACCATTCCATCCGCGTGCAGTCGTGGCAAATCCGGCCAGCAGGCCCGTCCCTACACCCGGGGTCCGTGCGACAAACCGGTCCGTCCCTACAATCGCCCACTTGAAATGCGTGTTGAATTCCGCATCCGGCGTCGTGATGGAAACAGTCCGGTCCAGGAGCGACCTGTAGTGCTCCTTCAGTTCACGGTGTGTCGCCTCCGGGGAACCTGCCAATGCCCGGTAGTCGGCATCACAGACCAGGGCACCTTCGTTCGTTCCGACAAACGCGAATGTGAGGGCGTGATGCTCCGGACCGCCTACGCTGTACTCCGCGGCGCAGGCAACCTGGTGTTCGGTTGCGGGGATTCCGACAAGCTTGCCTCCAAGCCAGTCAACGCGGCCGAAATGACCGGCGAGGACCGCACGTGGCTTCGCGTCAGCTCCGAAGAGACATGCGAATGAGCCCTGGCGGTTGCGCACGTGCAGTGCCTGGAGCCCGCGATCGAATCCGTAATACAGCGTGCCAAGGGCCTGGGCATCATACGGCCACATCCATCGCATGTCCGCCTTGAAGCGAATGATCAGGCGGACGGGAGCTGAGCTCTGGTAGTGAGCGACCCCTCCTGCACGCGCAAATGAAGGAAAGAGCGTCTCAATCAGCGTGATGTCGCCGACCCTGTAGGTTCGCGTGAACGACGCGGGCTGGATCAGAACCTGCGGCACAAGATGGTGCAGCCAGGCGATTGAATCCCCCATCACGACGCCGGCCTGATAGTCGCGGAGAATGCGAATGGGGTGAACCCAGACTTCATCGATCCCTCCCCGCTCCTTTCCCATGATCAGAGCCCGCCGGCCGGCCAGATCAAACATGTTGCCCGTTGCGCTGTCGCGCGACAACACGAGGTCCCCGGGACCAGGCGATGCGAGAAGCGGGTCCCCGGCGACCGTCAAGGTCTGCGAGACGATTGTGGTCTCACGGGGAGCAGGATCCGGACGCTCCCAGACAGTCACGGGCCCCCCGAGGTTTGAACCGGCCAGAAAGAGCAGGCTGTTCGTGATGAACTGTTCCAGGTTCGCACGGAGATGGTTCTCGCGGCCGAAGTAAATCATGCCACCAAGAGACAGGACCTTTCCTCTGCCATCCTGATGGAGAATCGCAATCTTTCGCTCTGCGCGGAGAAAGACATACGATTTTTCCACCCCCACCACCTGCCCTCTGGCGGGCCACTGATCGCCGTTGTATCCCACAACCGGCAGGACGTGATCGCTTGTGGCGTCCCACACATACTCTCCTCCGAACAAGCCGGTGAACAGCGGATGTCCCTGAAAACTGTGGTATCCCTTTTTGTCCCAGAGCCAGTCGTCCTGCAGTGTGTCCAGGCGCACCGAAGGCCGTACTGGTTCAATGCTCAGATCCGATGGAAGGAACGCGGCATAATCTGTAGCCAGGAGCTTTCCTCCCTTCGCCACAAATCGCTTGAGCGCCTTTCTGAGCGACGGCTGGTTCACGAGCCTCCGGTATGTTGTCGAATCCGGAAGATGCACCCAGAGCACTATGCAAGCGGGCGGAGTCCACGATGAAGATGCCGCGTAGGAAACCCGGCATGTGAATGCAGTATGTCCGTTCAGCCAGGATACCACAGCGCTGTCTTCACTGCTCATCCGTTCGCCGACGACAACATAGCCCACCGTGGTCCGCGGCAGAGCGGAGGCGGACACGGATGCAGCCGCAAGCCCGGAGGCAAGAACCAGCATGAAGCGGGAAGCGGTGTGCATCTATTTCACCATCGCCATTGTGCGTGTTTGGACCCACCCGGGAGTGGTAAGCCGGTAGTAATAGAGACCCGATGACAGTCCGTTCCCGTCGAAGCTGAGCCGGTACGTTCCCGCATCGAACGTCCCTTCGGCGAGCGTGCGTATGCGCTGGCCGAGCACGTTGAAGACTTCTACGGTCATCGGTGATCGCACCGCCAGATCCAGTTCGATTGTGGTTGACGGGTTAAACGGATTCGGATAGTTCTGTTCCAGGCGGAATCCCTCGGGTTTTCCAGTGTTGACGGGGATGGGATAAGACACCGAGGTAGATTTCGCGAGGGCCTCCGCTGCCTCAAAATCCACAACGTAATGCCACCAGTTGTTCAGCACCCCGTCGGTGACGCCGACATACCGCGGCAGATGCCCGTACCACCAGCGAAGGTATCCCAGGTGATCCAGTCCTTCCGCCAGCGGCTCTCCCGGCGTGTAGTACCATGTCGAGACATTCACCTGCTGGCTCATGTTGAAGAGGTACGGATAGCGGTACCAGTTCTCGGCGTAGGATCTCACGAGCGTCTGATTGCCGTAGTCGTAGTCTTTCACGCCGTTGGGCGGGAAGTGAATATTCCCGACATGGGCAAGGCCTGGCATGTCCTTCTCGACGCGTGTGAAGAGGTCCCATGGGGTGGGCGTGGTGGACTTCGGATTCCAGGGTTTGCCCAGAGCATTGTGGTACGCCTGAACAATGGCGCTCTCGGTCCGGTGGCCAAAGCTGTGGAATGCCTGGTCGACTCCCCGTTCATAGTTCAGTCCCATCACGGAAAGCAATTTCGTGAGAGCGGTGCCGTCTTTGATCGGCGGAGAATTCCACCAGAAGGCGTTGGGCCCCATCAGTTGTGATTCATACATGGCGAGGTAGGGCGCAGCCCAAACCCATACCTCATCGATCTGTCCATTGTTGCGCTTCGTGTCGAAGCTGTAATACTTCACGCACTCGCGGTAGTCGAACGCGAGCTGCCCTGAATCCGATGCAGCGCGGAGCGTCGGCCACCCTGGCTCTTTCAGGAGGGTCACAAACTGGTCTACGGTGAGGTAGGTTCCCTTGTACTTCGTGAAGAGCCGTGTGCCCTCCACGACTTCAACTATCTGAAAGTTGAGAACGCTGTCCGTTGCTTCGCGGAAGTGCTTCACCAGCGACGCGGTAAGGATGCGGGGATCGCGCCAGTGGAATTCTTCATGGATCCGGTTGGCCGATGATGCCAGGACGGGATCCTCATACAGAACGGCGACCTTGATTGTCATCGGAGGAACCTTCACTCCCCGAAAATCCTGGACCACCGACACTGGCGCCGCACCCGAAAGCTCGCCCCCGTCCGTGCGTACGGTGATGGTGGTCGAGCCAACGGCCACCCCCGTAAGCGTTCCGTCCGGAGATACACCGGCAATTGAGGGATTCGCCGAGCCATAGTCCAGCGGCTCTGTCAGGAAGTTGGGCGAGACCTTTCCCCTGTCATCCTCCACTTTGATCGTGAGAAGCATACTGGCGCCAGGAACAATCGTCAACGGCGACGGGTAGATAACGAACCGCGTGTATGTCACCGTCCCTTCCAGCATCCACTCACCCAGGTAGACTCCAAGACCGGTAGTGTTCCGCGCGCGCAGCCGTAAGCAGCGGACTTGCTTCTTCGCGAATATCACCGAATCCCAGACGAAGAACGAATACGGCCGGTTGTCCGAGATCAGGGCGTATGAGCCCTTCTTTTGCACCAGGTCGGCAAGCGAGTCTGCCCCTTCCAGCGACCAGACTCCCCCGTTCCAGAGAAAAACCTTGCTCTTCTCGACGCTTACCAGCGTGTCAAAAGCCAGCGTCACGACAAGGGAATCGGCAGTGTGCAGCGCGAATTCCGTGAAAGGGTTTCCGTCAAAGGGTTTGGTGGAATCGGCGCCCGTTGAAGGAACCACCGTCACCGATGCCTTCTTGTTCTGAATCTGGTCAAGGATGTCGAATGGAAGCACTCGCTTGATCTGGGCGAACCCCGATGCTGCCGCAAATCCGGCGACGAGCACCGCGATCAGGAATTGCCGTCCCACGCAATGGTTCGTACTCTTCATATCACTCAACCTCCACTATGAATGAATACCGCGCAGTCCTTCAGCGTTAAACAATTCCCCCTGCTGTTGCGAAGGCCGAACGTGATCACCCTCCATCCGGTCCGTTTGCACCAGATGCAGCGACAGGAAATTTTTCTGACACCTCTCCTCCGCTTGCACACGCCTTTCAACGGAGCTCACCCGCATGTACCGCAGCAAGGGCAGACCACGGTCGGGTGCGGAACCCTCCTCACCGCCCATACATCTCCAGAAGCACCTTGGCCATGATCGCATCCCAGATGTAGTTGGAGGGACTCTCCTGCACGGGGAAATCCGGACTGTATGACTCCCAGAAGCGGTGGTTGATGGAGAGCTGCAACGAGACGGCATCCATCATCTTCTGACCCACCGATCGGGCGAGGTCAGTGTACCCATAGTTACTCAGGCCGCGCATGACCATGTAATCCCACAGCAGCCAGACGGGCCCGTTCCAGCGGCAGCAGCCGTCGACGAACGGCGTATAGTGCGGGTCATCCGCAGCAAGCGTCGGCACGCCGAACCGCCGCCAGAAGGATTTCTGGTTTGTGAGATGTTTCACCAGCTCACGCGCCTGGTCTTTCGTCGCCACGTGCGCCCACATCGGCAGGAAGCCGATCAGCTCCTTCCGCCTCAGACTCCGCCCCTCGAACGTGAAGCTGTCGTCCGTCATTCCCACGTTGTAGTAGAACTTGTCTTGCGGGTCCCACATGTGCTGGTTGATCAGCCTTGCTGTCCGGTCGAATTTCGAAGACCACTCTCGCACGCCCGCGGTATCCCCGAGCTCCCGTGCCATCTCCCGGAGATAGTACATCTCGTTCGCCATCTCCGCGGTCAGATCCAGCACATCCAGTTCATGCGAGATGTCCCGTCCTTCGTCTTCCCCTTCGGAGAAGAGCTGAAAGACCACATTCCACCCATCCCGGACGTTTTCAATGATCCCGTACGGGCCCCATTCATACATCCCGTCCTTGTCCGCATCGCGTTCGGTTTCCATATAGCGGATGTACCGTGCTCCGGCGGCATATGCATCCCTGAGAAACTCCCTGTTCTTCGTCACCCTGTACAGCTCCCAGTTCGTCCAGGTGAAGAATGGCGCTGATGTTGTCGGGACACCTTCATGGGGATACACCTGCGGGCCCCGCGGTCCGTGCCGGTAGGCGATCAGTCCATCCTCATACTGCTGCTCGATATAGACCCGCTGCGATTCTTCCGCCGAACGGGGATCCAGGTACACATAGGGTATCATCGAGAGCGACTCATGCATCACCTGATGGCCGTGGCCCCATCCCCACACCGGGTTTCTGGAGAAGACATAGAAGTTGTGCTTTGTCTGACCCGATGGGGGGAGCATGCACTGGCGGACAAGGTTCAGCGCACCCAGGTAGACGAGCTTCTCTCCCGCCGTCTTGAAGCGCACCCGCGGCACACCGTGGAAGAGTGCGACATTGTCATCCAGACACTTCTGCAGATCCGCCTTCTGTGCATTGCGCACCTCAGTTTGCAGAGATTCTTCCGGTTCCCTGGCATCCTGGATGCTCCTCACAAACCGTACTGTCAGCTTCTCTCCGGGGCGGAGTGAAATCGTCTTCTGCAGCGCAACAATCTCCGCCGGCCCTTCCGACCTGAGGTTCAGAGCGGTCACATTCTCATGGACTTTGCTCAGCCGCTTGATCGCAAAATAGAACTCGTCGAGGGAACACGCGTCGTATGACCCATGGCTTTCCGGAGCCGGCACGGCAGTGAGGAGGTTCCGGAAATCCGTTGGATAGCCCCGGTCCTTGTACAGGTTGCTGTGCAGGCGGACCAGCTGCTCATAGTGAGAGAACACCACTCCACCCAGGCCCCCGTCATACCGCGTCACTCTCAGTGAGTCGTTCGGCAGGTGGACCAGAGGATAGAGCATCAGAGAGAGTGGCAGCGTACCGGTATTCGCCATGTGGAGCTCAATGATCGCCGAGCCGGAGCTGTACACGCAGAACACCTCCTGCACTGCGATGCCGGTGAAGGGTTCATATTCCAGCACAGCCATGTCCGGGAACGACGCCACGACAACGGGCGGTCGGGCAAATTCACGGGTCTTGCTGACGACGACATTGTTGACCTTCCAGATCACCGCCATGTCGCCCGCATACTGACTGCTGTACGTGATCGGTTTGTCGGGTGTGAAATACTCCATGAAATACGCCTTGTCGGCAAAGAAGCGGGATCTTTGCAGGGAGGCGGCGTAGGTGGTGAAGAGCGGATCCGTTGCTCCGGCACGGATGCGCAGATACTCATCCCGTACAGTGACTTGCGCAGAGGACGGATTGGCGGGCGCCAGCAACAGCAGCAGAGCTGCGATGGTCCGG
The DNA here is from genome assembly GCA_017860635.1 of Bacteroidota bacterium. Classification (GTDB taxonomy): domain Bacteria; phylum Bacteroidota; class Ignavibacteria; order UBA10030; family UBA6906; genus JAGDMK01. Next base: position 18,784 of record JAGDMK010000070.1, on the reverse strand, counting down.
TAGTTCTTCAAGACTCGCCCTTTCATTCCGACCGCGTTGGGCTGATACGGAGCGTGTGGCCCGGGTCGAGCACACGCGCATAGAAATTGTATCCGCCGTAGTTATTCTCAATCTTCAGCAGGAGCGAGTTCCACCCCTTTTTCAGAGGAAGCGGAACGCGGTCCTGGTCGGGCCGCACAACGCGGACAGTAAGCACTCTGTGGAGAGGCGTCTTGTTCAGGAATACCTTCACGCCGTCATCGGTCCCGAGGAGCAGAGGCAGCGTCTGTTCCTTCGGAGAATAGATATAGGTGTGCGCGTACACCACCACCATTTCGTAGGGATCGAACTGATAGAGATCCATCCGCCCGCGGGCCGGCGTCTTCGTCAACGTCCACTGCACCGGCTTCTTGCCGACACCCTGATAGGTCTTTGAGAGGTCGATCTCCTTTTCCGGCGGATAGACCAGATCGAGACCGAGCCGGTTCAGATTCTCGTCGCGCGGGTTGTCGAAGGGACCGATCAGGTGCCATTCGGGGATGAAGGACCGGTGCGGCTCGAGGACAAACGCATCAATACCGGCAGCGAAGCCTGTTGCACGGTCATCTTTCCCATCGGCATTCACTTCCAGCCGTACCAGGCCGTTCACGGCCTTCACGTTCGTGAGCATCACCTTGCCGCCCGGTTTGATCTCCGGGGCATACCCGTCGTACGAAGCGATCGTCTGCCCGCTCTGTTCGATACGGATTTTTCCATATCCCGGTCCGTGCGTCACATACATCGCAACATCATACTCTTCCTCTTCGGCGCGGAACGAGAGTTCCCGCCCGTCATCGGGTTTGGCGAAGTTGATTTTGAGATGCTTCATCCCGCTCCACTCGGCCCCGAACCGCGTCATGTCCTCGGTCTCGGTCATGAGTCCGGGATCCTTCGGGACCATGTCTTCGGCTTCGATTCCTCCGCCGGGCACAACCACGCGCAGCGGAATGCGCGCTCCCGGCGGCAGCATGGCCGGGAACGGCGCGTGTGGTTCAAGCTGGTACCAGTATGCGGTGCTGCTGTAGTCCGCGATTTCTGTGTTCTGATCCCCGTGCTCGATTGTGAATTTCAGAGAGGAGGGCAATCCGGTCCAGCGTGTCATCCTTCAGAATAAGGCCATGGTACGGAGCAGCAAATTCTCCCTTGTTGAAATACCACCCTCCGTTGAAATAATCCTCTGTCCCCGTTCCCTGCAGAGAAGGTCTCTTTTCTCCATCCACATACACCATTTCGTCTCCCTCGAGGTACTGCATCCCGTTGTCGATGCCCTGCATGTTCATGTTCACCCCGACGAGGTGCCCTTTGCCCTTTGCCTCGAGGATCAGGTACGGCTGGCCGGGTTGTGTGCGCGGCTCCCGGTGCCAGACCGCATGGAAATAGGCTATGTCCGGCGAAGGCGGCTGCGTCAACTGCCGGTAGTTGATGTGATAATAGAACGACTGCACTTCCTGGCCGGTCTCATTGACAATCTCCATCCGCGCGGACCTGGCGAACGGCATGGGGAAATAACAGTAGTAGCCGCCGCTGGACATGCCCAGGAAGGGGGTGATGTAGTGCTTGTATGCGAAGCCCGTACCGAAAAAGTCTCCGACGGGAACTTCCACCGAGGGCGACGTCTCGCCGTCCCAGTACGCACGCAGCACCATCCGCCGGAGAAAATGCTTGTCGGATGACATGATTGTGAACCACATCCCGACGATCATCCCCGGTCCCGGGATGTCGGCAATGACCGCGGTCTTCCCGGGTTGTATTGCCACGAAGTCGGTATTCCCGCCCGTCGTGTCGCCGCTGGAGAGCTGCATCAAACGCCCCTCCTTGAGCTGCGGCAGCAGCGCCGGCGAGAGGAGGTTCTCGAGTGTCTGCTGCGCCAGCAATCCGCTGGCGGCTAACACAAGGAAGAGAACCTCGAGAAAGAATCGTCGTGTCATGAGATCGACCTTAGCTGGTTTGGTATAGACTTCTGATTGCCCGGCCGATTGTCTCGGGCCGGCCTCCCACACAACTCGGATCCTCACCGCCCTGCATCCTTCACACACCGGAATCCCACCGTCGAACACCTGTCGAAGCCCGGTGAGACGAGAAGCAGGATCTGCGGGTTGTCGACTGGCTGCGGCCCGCCACGGGAATACCACCAGCTCGAGGTGGGATTGTAGTAGCATCCTCCCCGCATCATGACGAAGTTGAACGTGTTGTTGTTGTAGACGTCCCCGGTGAGCTGCCAGACATTTCCGACAAGATCCATGACGCCAAACGGACTCGCTCCTGTGGGATACGCATCGACCGGCGTCGTGGTGGTGTTGCCATAGTTGCATCGCGTCGAATCGAAGTCCTTGCCCCAGGGATACTTCCGTCCATCGGTGCCCTGTGCCGCATACTGCCATTCCACTTCAGTGGGGAGCCGTTTGCCTGCCCACCGGGCATATGCCTCCGCATCACCACGGTCGACGTACACAACCGGATGGTTCTCCATTCCTGCCGCCGGGCTTCCTCCGTTCCAGTGCTTCAGAAAATTCGCCGGATCGGGGGGCGCGTATTTTGTCGCCACCAGAAACTCCTTGAATTGCGCATTGGTGACCGGATAGGTGTCCATGTAGAATGCGGGGATCGCGTAGGTCTTCGGCGTTGCCGAACCGGGATATGGTATTACTTCGTTTGGACTGAGGAAACTCCGCGTGGAATGGTATGTGAATGATCCGGCTTGTATCTTCACCATTCCTTTGGGAATTGACGTGGCGGGATCAGTCCGCGCTTTCCGTGAAATCAACCGCGGTGTCGCAAGCGGAATATTCAGCACGCGCTCATCCAGCAGATCCGTCGAATCGAACAGCTGCACGACGACCTTTTCCTCGTGTCTGCCGAGACGGTTGAGGAGTGAAATGGCGTGTGTGCCGGAGGGGAGCTCGGCAGACCGGGTGCTGTATCCCGGTGTTCCTGCCCAGACCACGATTTTCGTCCCGCGCGTCGCGCTTACACTCAGCGAATCCTGATCCAGCGAAGTGGAGAGCAGTGTGGGCAGGAACGCGATGCAGTCCACGCTTCCTTCCTGCCGGGTGCCGAGCCATGCACGGCTGAAGCCATCCGCCGTGACCGGAACCGTAACGCTGTCACTGATGACTTCCAGAGCAAGTTCCTCGTGATTCCAGAGGTCAACGGCATGATGGCCTTTCGGCATCCTGGCGCGGAAGAGCGGGCCGCTCCACCCTTCCGGACGGAGATTGTATACGGTGAAGAGGGTCTTTGATGGCGCAGGCCATGCATTCACCCAAATGCTGTCAGCCGAGGTTGTGAGAAGCGGATCCCAGGCAGTGCTCAGAAACGCCGCGCTGTTCTCACGCAGGATCTTCGTCGTGCGTCCGAGATACGCCAGCTCCTCCGCAATCCAGTCTGGCCGCCCGGGCCGCATGATGTTGAGCTCGGAACCATATCCGTTGAAGAACGACACCGCAACTTCACGGTGTATCCTCCCCTCCGCAAGCTGTATCACGCGGAAGATGGCAAAGTCCGGCTTGATGAGCTTGTTCAAATTCAACGGCGGGGGCATGTAGATCGCATCGTGCACTCTTCCCGCAACAATACCCGGCATGTCCTTGGGTACAGCCATTCCTTCACTGTACATGACAATGCCCGGTTTCACGCGGTCAGCAGCGTTTTGGAATTCCCTGCTCGACTGCCCCCATGTATCGAGCACTACGCCGTCGGCCTGCATTGCACGGAGCATCTCCTCCATTCCGGCAATGTGGTCCTCCCTGCGCGTGCTTTCATCCCATGGATTGTAGGCTATGAAATAGCGGGTCCCCTGGGCTTGCGCGAAACGGACCTGACGGCGGATCTCCTCGAGCCCGCCCGGAAGGTCACGGTACATATCCCATTGGTTTCGCTGATCGACACCAAGCCGCGGCCAGGTGGGCCAGATCATGTACCCCTCAAACCCGCCGAGCAACGGATCCCACTTCGAGAGAAATTTGTCGAACTTGTACTCACGGGTCAACGCATCGAAGTAGTCCTAGATCGGTACGCTGGAACAGCGTGTTGTCGAATGTCTCGAGGTCGTACAACCAGCGCTCCTGGAACATCATCCGCAGTCCGTCACGCCAGTCACCCGCGTGGTCATCAGCATAGATAGTGTATTGCACCCACCCGTTCGGCGCAATCACCGCGCGAAATCGGCGCAGTTCGGCGGACGCAGAGTCCGCGCGCCTGGCGATGGCAGTCAATGACCGTCCGCCGCCCACTGTCACATCACAGAATCCCATCTCCCAGGCGTTGTCCGGAAGCACGACGCCGATAGGTCCTCTCCCCGGACGGAAGAGCGCCGAGCGGCTCAGACGGTGCTGATAGGTCTGCGGTCCATGGGCACGAATGAAGATCCGGTCTGAACCTTCACCGAGGGGAACGACATCCGAAAGCCGGACGGTGTCGCGCGATGTATTCCGGAAGACGACGGAGGCATGGACGCCGCGCGCGAAGGGGGAGTGGATGCGCAGTGTGCCTTCAAGATACCGCGGGGCCTTCCAGCGGATGCTGTCACCCTCTTTCCAGGATGTGAAAGAACTGGATGACACAAGCGTGTCATTGACACGCAGACTCAGAACCGGAAGAGGATGCGGCATGCGCTGCAGGCGCCCGTCAGCACCGGTGTACCCTCTGACCGTGAGTCCTTTCCCCGTCCCCACATCAATCGCCCGTATGTTCTGTGCTCCTGCGACCAGTGACGCACTGTAAAGAAGCACCGTCAATCCCCGAAACACCCGTTGCACCATCATGAGAGGTCCCTTTATTCTGCCACGTCACGCATCATCCGAACGATGATGCCCGCCCAGATGTAGGTCTTGTGGTATCCGGCCCACGCTTCATCCGGACTGTAGAATTCCCACAGATTGTGGTCCTTCTTCAGTTGTTCAATCATTCCGGCGGAGACACGGTTCACAAGTTCACGTGCCTCAGCCCGGTAGCCGTACGCCAGAAGGCCCCGTTCAATGAGATACATCCACTCCACCCACACCGGCCCGTTCCAGTATCCTTTCGGATTGTAGTAGGAGTCATCTGCGGCGAGTGAAGGAACGCCATACCGCCGCCAGAATTTCGCAGGATCGGTGAGCTTGCTGACCAGCCGGGCAGCACGCACAGAATCCGCAATCCCTGCCCACAGCGGAAGGAAGCCGATCATCTCTTCCCGCTTGAGATCATCCGGTTTTGCGTACGTGAAATCATTGTCCTTCCTGTCAGCCTGGAAATAGAACCCGTGCTCTTCATCCCAGAAAACTTCATTGATCCTTTTCGTCCGCGTCTCGGCATCTTTTTGCCAGTCGCTCGCTTCGCCGCCGCGTCCAAGTTCACGCGCCATCTGCGCCAGCGCTTTGGCTTCCATCACAAGCATCGCATTCGCATCAAGTGCCTCGAACTCCGCCGGCCATCCGACTTCATCCCAGATGGCGACGCGGGCATCACGGACAGACTCCAGCACCGCCTCACCTCCCCACTCGCACAGCCCGTCTCCGTCCGAATCCCTGTGCTGGGTGTAATACCGGTAAAAGCGCGCACTCGATTCATACATCTCCTCGAGGAAGGCCCTGTCCCGCGTCATCAGATACACCTCCCAGTTCTGCCAGGCGTACCAGGGCGCCGATGTGGTCAGCTGGTTCTTGTGCGGAATCGTCTCATCGAGATACGGACCGGTGCGGTAGTTGATGTAGCCGTCCTTGTACTGCCGCTCCCTGTAGACCCGCTGCGAATGCATCGCGCTCACCGGATCCATCATGGCATACGCCAGCATGGTCAGACTTTCATGAAACACCTGGCCTCCGTGCCCCCACCCCCACTGTGGTTCGCGGGAGAAGACATAGTAGTTGTATCCGCACTTCCCCTCCGGCGGTAGCATCACCTGCCGCATGAGGCTGAATGCGCTCCAGTAGAGGTGCTCTGCCTCCGGACTTGAAAACCGCATCTGCGGGATCCGGCCATAGAGGAGTTCGTTCGCCCTCTGATAGACAAGGAGATCTTCACGAAGCAGCGCGGTTGCCCGGGCGAGCACGGAGTCGCGGTTCTGCCCCGGCCGGTAGACCGCCCTGACCATGCGCACGTGTTCTGTGGCGCCGGGTTCAATGGCAAGCGTTTTCCATGCAGAGATGACCCGCGCAAGGTCCTTCGCATTCCCCCTGACCTGGCCCGGATATTTGACGTCTGTCAGGAAGTCGCTCCCCTCGATGTTGTTCACTTCAGCTGAAGGTATGCTCATCCTCCCCCGCTCATCGACAGCAGTCACGACGTAGCCATAAATCTTCTCATCAGGAATGTTCTTGTCGGTGTAGAACGTCTGCGTCGTTCCCGATGCGAGGCATTCATACACCCCGCTCACACCATAGTCACGGCGGTAGACATTGTACTTCGCGCCTGCACCGGCATTCTTCCAATAGAGCCGGAGCTCTGTGCCATTTCCCCAGATGTCACGTTTCACACCTGCGGGCGGCGCGGGAAGAGCAGATGCAGAGAGGGAGAGATCAACCCTCTTGTCGTGGGACACGGCAGTGTCGCTGACTGTCCCGCGCACAACGCCCACCTCGCCTGTTTCCCCGCAGGCAACCATGACCTGCACGCTGTCCCCGGCTGACACCTTGCCAAAATTTCCCAGCTCGATCGAATAGTATCCATACGCACGGATATTAGGATCGGCGCTTCCCCATCGCGGCGCGTTCTCGATGAGCAGCCGTTTCGGATCGCCATTCAGCATGACGGCCATGCGGACGGGCGATTCCCGGTGCACGCATCGCTGCTTGTCCGGATGCGTGATGGAGCCCCACAGTACGAACACCGGGGGATGATGGAGATCGACTTCCTGCGGGATCTCCACGCTCCCCCACCGGTAGCTCCTGAAACTTGCTATGCGGTCAGGCACGATGGAGAACACCAGGAGGTCGCGGACCTTGTCCACATAGGGAACCTTGTGATCCAGGACCCATCCGTCCGGAAGCTCCTCATGCTGAAACGCCACAGCAATCTTCTCCGGCAGGGGAGTCACATCGCTGAAGGGCCGCCCGGAGCTCTGGAGGAAGGGGATGACATCCAGAGTGAGCCGCTGCGTCCCCGTGTTCGTGATCGTAAGATCATGAATCGCGCAATGAGAGCTCTGCACGAGGAACGTCGCATCCACACGCACATCGGGGAACGGATCGTAGTGATACTTCACCATGTCCGCGTAGGAAACCGTGATGACCGGCGGCCGGGTCATCGATCGCACATCGTACACAAACCGAGTCCCTTTCCTGAACCCCACGGACCACATACCAGCGTTGTCTGTGACGAAGTCAGCTCCGCGCGTTGAATCATAGAACAGGAAATGGTATCCCTCATCCAGCGTAAATTCCGAGCGCTCCATGGCGGCTGCATACGTCGTGTAGAGCGGGGTGGATGCCTTGGCGTTCAGGCGGGAGAGGAACGGTTCGTCGGTATTCGTCGTGTACAATGGAGTGGATGCTGTGGCGCCCAGGCGGGAGAGGAACGGTTCATCGGTATTCGTCGTGTACAATGGAGTGGATGCTGTGGCGCCCAGGCGGGAGAGGAACGGTTCGTCGGCCCGCGCGCAACGGTAAACCATCAACGAAAAGAGAATTAGTGCAGCGACATTGATCAGCGAACCGTGGTATCGCTTGAGCATCACCAGAGTTGCCTTCGAATGTGAGTGCGCATACATCCACTACATGCCGGAGCGTCGGCGTGACGCGACGGGTGCATCGGGTACGGCCTGTGCAGACGGGAGTTTGCCGACAGTCTCCCGTGTTCAGCCATCAGTGAGATGGAAAACTCCTCACTGTACCAGCTGGATCCGATAGGCAGTACCATTCGTCCCGGTGAGTATGATCTCGCCTTGCCGTCCCAGCGGGGAATCAAGAAGCTTGCGGCCGTTGCGGGGATCCAGAACTCTCAGAGAAACCGGGTTGTCGGCGGCAAAGCGAATCGTCGATTGCACCTCTACCGGACCGGCAGCACGGAGTGTCAACGATAGTGTGACGCCGCGATACCGGAGCTTCGAGATTGTGTATTCTCCTTTACCCATCAGGAAGCGTGTCGGCAGACATGGCGCAACAAGGAAGGCATGCAACGTGGGATCGTCGGTTTCTCTGAATCCGAAGATATTCCGGATGATGAAGAACGGCAGCGTAGCACCCCATCCGTAGTGTTCTCCTCCTGCCGGGATATCCTGTACAGGCCAGTATTCATTTGCCACGCCGGGGATCCTGTAGGAAAACCGGTCGGATCCGGGCATGATGTCCCGCGCATCAGTGCGCCGGTACACCCGGTCTGCGACCGCAGCAACACTGTTCGCTGCGCTCTGCCGCTCTCCCGCTTTCCACGCGGCTTCTGTATAGGTGAACAGAGAAGGGGGCCACTGCAGCGCGGGTGGAGGATCCACGGCAAACTGACGAATCGCTGTCTTCACAGCCGTGATGTGTGACGGTGACGCGACACCGCAGGCGAACGGGGCAAGCATCATCACATCATAGGAATCCTTGAGAATGATCGGCTTGCCGGTCCGCGCGTCGACATCGCGGTAGCGTCCTCCGAACCACATGGCCCCCGTGTGCGCAATGCGCCGCTCGGCCAGTGCATCCCACTGCGCGATATCATCGCTCTTGTTCAGAATCTCGGCAAACCGCTCAAGGACCTGAAGAGCCTGCGCCATGCTGGCTTCGACATCCACCGTGCGCACGAAGTCCGCCACCGCTCCCTCATTTTGTTCCGCCACGAGAAACCGGCGGGAACCGTCTTGCCCCGATTCCCAGCTGTTGTTACAGTGCAGCCACCCCTCGGCATCTGTCCGATGCTTCAGCCACCAGAGTGCGTACGCTTTGAGATGCGGATAGATGGTACCGAGCCAGGCCGTGTCTCCCGACATTGAGAACAACGAGGAGAGGACCTGGAACGGATACCCCCACATGGGTGCGGTGCCGCATTCCGATCCGTCCGCAGAAATCATGTTGACGCTGCCGTCTTCGCGCACACAGGGAACGTTCGGGGCGATGGCGTCGGCGAATGTGCCGTAGAGAACACGCCGCGCAAGGACCGGATCTGCGTAGCTCATCGCCAGCATGTCCATCGACGTCTCACCCAGCACCAGACGTGGTGCGTGAATCTGCATACCATCCCATGGATGACGGAATATGCCGAGCGGGGGCCGGACAGTCATCCGGAGTGTTTCATAGTCGTAGACCCACCCGCGCTTCCAGTAGTCCGGCCACTCTCCCTGCAACGTCGGGCAGGATTCCCAGAACCGTCCGTCTTCGCGCAACTGCGCTCGCGCCGACTCCGCAGCGCCATGAAGGGCCGCACTCAGTTCCTTCCGCGCAAGCTCCTCGTTCTTCCCCCGGCTCAGGCACACGAGCACCGTTCTGCGCTCGCCGGGCTTCAGGTCCAGTGTATGCCGTTGCGCAGCATAGATCGGACCCCGCCCCTGAATGGAAGCGCTGCCGGTTGACGCCGGGTTGCCCGACCGGATCCAGAACGAACAGCGGTCTTCGGACTCCCCCGCATAGTACCCGGCCGGCACGGCAGAGCTCCCGAGCGCGAGCACATCGCCATATGCCCAGATCTTGCTGATCGTCATGTGATCCGTAGAGTCATACCGGACCATCAAGCCGTCACTCCCCCACCAGTTCGTGGTCCCAATGCCGTACACCAGGCCGGGGTACAGCGTCACCACACGTTTGGCCGATGAGGTATTCTGGATATCCACAAAGCAGGCAAGCGTGTGTTCGGAAGGGAGGGCGTACCGCAGGCTCACCGCAACGTCATGAGCGGTCCAGTCATAGCTCATGAGCGATTTTGTGTGATAGGCGGACGAGAGCTCAACGTTCTGCGCCCGGAAATCCTTGCTCTCGATGAACACGCTCTGCTCGATCGCCACCGCCATCCGGAGGATCGCAATGTAGTTCACATGGTCCCTGTTGCCGGACACGTAGCCTCGTTTGTGGAAGTCCGTGCGCCACCACCCGAATCCGAGCGGCGGATAGGAACGCACCACTCCGCTGCGGTTGGCCACCATGCTATGCCAGGGGTTGTCGAGATACCCGTGGGGCGTATAGACGTCACGGGGGAATGGCGCGGGCAATGGCAGGAAATACGGGGAGGAGTCCTGACCGGGAGCCGGGGCAATGGCTACGGCCATCAGCACGAGCCATACCGCCGGGTTGAGACGACATCGCCGTGCGTGCATGTCACCTTCGTTCAATCACACAAACCGTGTTACATCCTGCAGCGGACCGGAGACGCAACGCCGGATCAGAACGACACGCCGATGCCGATGCGATGACTCCCGCCCAGCGTCTTGTAGTCGCTGTAGGAATAGTCTGCCCGCAGGCCCAATCCTTCCACCGTGAACGCAGCGCCTGCACCTGCGGACCATGTTGCGATGGAGTAATTCAGGCGGTATCCTCCGCGGACGAAAAACATCTTCTGGTAATTCCACTCCGCACCCAGCTGAGCCTGGGGTTCTCCTTCATTCGGCTTCACGGCGGCCATACTCACAAGCAGCTTCTGATCGTCCCCATCGATTGCATTCATGGCCATTCCGAACTGGAAGTTCGTCGGCAGAGGATACGATTCGTTGACATACTGGATGTTGGATCCGAAATCTGCGATCGCCAGCGCGAACCGGAAGCCGCGGAAATCCGACACGTACATCACGGCGATATCCAGGGAAAATGCATCGGCCGTGAATTCACGGTAGAGCTTCATGTTCAGGTAGCTGAACGTCAACCCGAATGTCACCCGGTCGGTAAGGAACCGTGAATATGAAAGTCCGAACCTGTAGTTCCCGACGTAGAATGTCTCTCCGGTTCCTTCCGGCTGAAGCGGCGTCCGGACCTTCATCTCGTCTGTGTAGAGCGCCGTCACCGAGAGTCCGAACGAACCGATATCATCAAAATTCTGCGTGGCAGCAGCGAACTCGTGGTTGATCCCGGCGAACCAGGTCGTGTGTGTAAACACAACGTCTCTGTTGCGTATCCACGGCATGGCGGCAGGATTGTAGTAGGTCGCTTCCGCGCCCTCCACAGACGCCAGATAGGCGTCCGCCATGCCCGTTCCGCGTGCGCTTACTCCGATCTTCAGGAATTGGGCATCCGTGCTTCCCGGACGGTTGTACTGTGCGTACAGCAGAACGGGGAGGAACAGCAGTATTCCGATCACCATGCGTTTCATCGTCTTCACCCTCGGTGGCACGGAGGCTCACTTATTTAATGATGACAAACTTGCCGACCTGGACATTGCCGTTGTTCGTATCTTCAACGGTGAACAGATAGAGGCCGCTTGAGATGGCCTGACCAATGGATGATGTCAGGTTCCAGTCTTCGTATCCCTTCGCCGCATCCATGTGATTGAGCGTGGCGACAAGATCCCCCGCCAGCGTATAGATCTTGATCTGACAGCTCGCAGGCAGATTGATGAACTGGATCCTCCGGTCCTGCTCCATCCACCAGGGTCTGTTGCCCTGGGGGCGCTCCCATGGCGGGCTGTAGGAGCTGTACGCAATGTCGCCGCGGTACGGATTGGGCACCGCGGCTACCTCTCCGACCGTTGCGGGCGGCGCCGTCCCCGGCACCACAGTCCGCGCGTTTCCGGAAGCGCTTGTCTCCTGGGGCGGGAAGTTCAGGACATTGTCCTTTCTCGAAAAGGCCGTCAGCCCGTAATAGTACTCGATGTTGTTCAGGAGGCCGACATCTTTGTATGTATATTGCAGCCCGGTGTTATAGCCCTCTCCATCAATGACGTCATATTCTGCAAGCAGTGACCATGGGCCGTCAGGACCCTTCGTGCTCTTGTACAACCGGTACCCTTCGAACGGATACTTGACCGTGTCACCCCGGTTGGGATCGGAGTACAACTCGGGGTTCACGCTCCCCGGCTGCGGAGTCCAGTCAAGTGTGACTTCGTGGTTCGCGGTGGTGATGCGGAGTTTCGGACTCGGCGGCGGTGAAGGGACGCGGAAGTTCTTGCTCTTGAGCAACTTGATGTACTCCGCGTTCTTCATCAGACCGGGCAGCCCCTCACCGAAGATCTCCGCCATCTCTACCACGATCGTATCGCCGACGTTGATCTGGAACGGGCCGAACGCCTGAATGATATGGGCGCGTGCACGCTCAATACGGTCCGGCATGATCCTGCCGCTGGCCATGGCTTGATAACATTCGGGGTCCCTGCTCGGCAGCTCTTCATGCTCATAGTAATTGAAACTCCAGCTCGGCGCGTCCGTGGGAGCCATCACGCTGAATCCGATCGGGCTGAACGCTGCACCGTCGTTTCCCCCGGGGGAATCTTCTGCGATGGCCATCTTGTAGTCGGCTTTCCACCGCGTGTACTCGTCGATAAAGTTGTCAGCCACTCCGATGTTGCCGATCGAGCTGTGCATCCAGAACCCGATGTACGCATCCTTCAACGGTATCTTGGTTGCCACGATGTAGTACTTGTGGAGAAGAAACTCGGCCAGTTGTCCGGAACTCCAGGAGTACGTGGTCTGGACGATGTCGAGATACAGGGGGGTGTGATTGTCGATGTTCAGAATGTTGTAGTCGCTGTACCGGCTGACATAATCCCGGTCCGAAATGCATTCGTAGTTCTGCCAGTACGGCAGATGCAGCGTGTCTCCCTTGGACCCGGTCCAGATGGAATCCCAGCTCTTATTCGTCGGAAAGAATTCGTGCGGTGTGAAGTGCGCTTCTGACTGCGACACCAGCGTATCACCGGTCGGCGAGATCGCCCCGATCCAGATGCCTCCCTGAAAGAGATGTTCCTCGTCCGAACCTGGCGGAAACTCGGCGTTGATGAGGCCCGGGTACCGTGTGCGGCCTTTGTCAAATGTGCCCATGTTGGTGAGGACCTGGCGGATTTTGCCGACATTCGTCACCCGGTAGTCCAGCTTTGCATCGATGAACTGGGCAACCACGCTCGCACCCGGAATCAGCACGATGCTGCACGCCACAGCAAGGGATCGTCTCAACACACGCATGGAGTCCTTCTCACGGCTGTGATCACTGTTAGAAATCTATCCTGAGGCCAAGCTTCGTCGTCCGCCCGGTCGAGAAGACACGCGGGTCACGCAGACTCAGCATGGTGTAGTAGTCATACAGGTTGTTCTGCGGCTTCTCAATATCGCCGTACTGGTATGGCTCGCCTGTCCACTGGTTAAAGCCCATATCTGAGCGGACCAGCTGCACGTTTCGCTGGTCGAACAGATTGAACACATCGACCGTCACGGCCAGACGGATCCCGGCGATCGTGAATCCCTTCTCGAACTTGAGATCCGTGCTGCTCGTGTACGGTCCGTATGCCGTGTTCTCCTGTTTTTGCGCCTCGACCGGATTCATGGTTGCCTGGCCGGGTGTGTACGGCGTTCCGCTCGCATAGCGGTAGAGGAGCGTGAGATTCCAGTCGTCCGGCAGCTCGAAGCCGAATACATTCGGATACTGCTTTGGTCCGGCAGCCAGGGTTGCCTGCACGATCACCTGATGACGCACGTCCCACTCCAGAGCGCGTTCGCGGATCGGATACGGGAAGTTGCTGGTGGAGCGGACATAGTCGTCAAAGGCGGACGAGGAATATCCGTTGGCCCACTGGATGGTGTACGTCGCGCGCCCGGCAATGAAGTCGGAGGGATCCTTGACCACTTCGAACTCGAGTCCGCGCGTGCGGCCGTACCCCTTGTTGTCGTAGAGATCCACCGGCGAGCCCTGGGCTCCGTACACGCGCGTTGTGCCAATCTGCTTTGAGATATCCTTGCCGTAATTCTTGATGTCAATTGCCCAGTAGTCGCTGAGCTGATGCGTGAAGCCGAACTCGTATAGAATCGTCTGTTCGTAATCCAGTTTCGGATTTCCCGTGAAGCTGCTGCCGTACGGATCACGGTAAAAGTACTGGAGTTCCGGCAACTGGTTGAAATGTCCGTAGGAGAAGAACACGACGGTGTTCTCGGAGATCGGGAACGAAACGCCGAACCGCGGGCTGATCTTGAAAATGGATTGGCCCCAGTCAGCTTTCAACCCTGTCGCCCGCTCCCATGTCGAGACCCAGTCTGCCTGCAGTACGCTGCTCCCCAGGTTGAAATAGTCGAGCCGGATACCGCCGTTGATCACAAGATACTCGAGCTCGAATTTGTCCTGGATGTATGCTGACGCGATGGTCGGCTTGACGTCGAAGACCCATCGGTTCTGGCCGAACAACTGGAACGGCCCGGGCGGCGGAATGGAATCGATCCCCTGTCCGTACCTTGACAGCCTGGTTCCTCCGTCCTGAATATCGATGTAGCTGATGCTGTTGACAGAGGCATCCAACCCGACCTTGATGAGGTGCGCTGGATGGACCTGGGATGTCAGATCGCCTCTGAATGTGTACGTCTTCGTGTGGTCATCCCGCCAGATGGATTCGACGCCCCGGGGGTCAAAGAAACCGGTGCTCGGGTCGATGAGCGGCGAGGTGTACAGTGCGACATACCGTCCGGTGCTGTCCTGCTTCCAGAAATCCGCAGGAGTGCGTCCGCCAAGCGAGCCTTTGTACACGACGTCGAGATAGCCGGCCATCAGCGTGTAGTACGTCGACTTTGAGAGGACGTGATTGAACGAAGCGTTCAGTGTGTAATTGTTCCGGCTGTAGTCGGCGGTGTTGTCGGGACTGTATTTCCAGAGGTACTCGAACGAGCTCCACTGTTTTTTGGATCCGTGATAGCTCAGTGCCAGCTTGTGCTCTCCCGTGATGTCCCAGTTCACTTTCGCGTTGAGGTTCAGGGAATTGTCCTGGCGTTCGCGTATACTCCATGCGAGGAGATCGAAATCACCCCTGGTCCGTTTGTTGTCGTACTCAGTGTCGGTGAGCGTGGTGTTCCCCGAAAAGAAGAAGGTCAGCCCCGTGAGCGGACCGATACCGAGGGCCGGCAGCAGGGTCTGTGTGATGGGTTCCGGTCCGCCGATGTAAAATGACGCATAGTCGGTGTTGTACTTCTCGCCGAACACACCCAGCTGGTCGGTCTTATATTCGATGCCGCCCTTGTAGGTGTCGCCGCCGCTCTTGGTGATAATATTCACGACGCCGGATTGTGCCTGCCCGTACTCCGCATTGAATGCCCCCGTGAGCAGCTCCACTGATTCCACATCCACAAGATTCAGGTCCATGACGCTGCGGCCGCCGTAAATGGGATGCGTCACCGGCATGCCGTCTACCATGTAGAGGATTTCGCCGCCGCGGCCGCCGCGGATGTGCACATCCTGCAGGCTTTCATCACGGACCTGCAGCTGCGTGCCGTCGGAGAGGCGCAGCGTGGGAGGTGATGCGGTGAGCACCGTCCCCGCCTGAAGTTTGAAGATGTCCGTCGTGGCGTCGAGACCGGGTGTCTCGCGAATCGTGCTCTGCGACACCGTGCGCCGCGTGGAGGTGACGTCCTTCTGCACCATCTTCTGCTCCGCCATGACCGTCACACCGTCCACCTCAATGGCGGTCTGTTCCAGCTTCACCTGCACTTCGGCGGTGAGGTCTACCTGGACACGCAAGCCCTTGAAGGTAATCCCCTGATATCCCACACTCGAAATCTGAAGATCGTGAATCCCCGGCGGGACGCGCAGGATGAAGAAGTGGCCCTCTATATCAGTGGAGGCACCAAGCGGGGTTCCCTTCACCGCAACGTTGGCGCCAACAAGCGGTTCTCCGGTCGTCTTGTCTTTCACAGTACCTGCGATTTTGCCGGTATTCTGCGCTAGTGCCATGGATGCGCAGAACACAAGCCCGACGAGCAGGGTCAGCGGACGAACGTATGAGCGCAATCGAACGGAACGCCCCATCATGACAATCTCCTTACTGGACATGCAGACTCCGGAGGATTTCCTGAGCCATTACCTTCGCCTGATCTTTCTTGATGAAGTACATCGGGAAACCGAGCACGACGGCGTCGTACACCGTTCCGTAGTACCGCAGGGCTACAGCGCGGCCGCGGTACGTGACGTTCGGGCTGTTGGGCGAATTCTCATATGAATACAACACGTCAGTAAAACCTGCCATGGTCGTGATCAGGTTCACCTGCGACAGCTTGCCGTCGTAGGGGAAATTCGCCAGCCGGGCGGAGTCCACCTCGATGCTTGTGAACACCCCGGTCTTTCCCTTGGCTCCGGTCATATCACCAAGGATGTCGGTCTCCGTCACGGTCCGGATGTGCAGATAGTCGTAGACAAAGGTGCCGGGCGTGAAGGCGAAGGGGAAGTTGTTGTAGTATGCAAACGACTTCAGGATGCGCCATCCGCTCATCAGGAACTTGCCGCCAACCTTGAGGTAGTCCGTGAACACCTGGATGTTCGCCGGGTCGGAAATCTTGTGGGGACGGCTGGTCGGCACGTCGTCGGCGTGCCAGAGGATCAGCTTGTAGTCGGCCAGCACCTCACGCGGAGGCATGCCCTTGGTTTTGAAATCCCATTCTGTGGCGCCCGGAAATACGTCGGAATAGAAGCGGTCCACGACACTGTCGGCAAGCCCCCAGGTCAGGAACGGATTGTTGAATTCGTCCGTTTCGTCAATGATGATCACATCCTTCGAGAAGGATGGAATGATGAGGTTGACCGTCACGGAATCGCCGGTCGGATCAATCAGGTTGGTGTTGTTCCGGGAAATGACTTTGAACTTGTGGGTGCCGTTGAGCGTCCCGGGAATCTGAACCGGCGTCACGTAGACCGACGTGTCTTTCTGCCAGTGCCAGGGGCCGCCATCGACACTCCACGCGTATTCGACGATCTCTCCCCGCCCGGTCGGATCCGTGGCATTGAAGATGAGCTGCACGCCGTTCCACCAGTCGGTGACCTGATCGTCAACCAGCAGGCTGGTGTTCGTCTTCGGGAAGAGGATTTTCGTCACCGGCGCTACGGTGCGGAGTGTATAGATGACCCGTTCGGCAGGCGTGGGATCCGTGTTGCCATCATTGTCGATCGCCCGCACCTTGAAGACCTGCCTGTTCAATGCTTCGGTGGAGTTAAACGCAATCATCGCGCCCGTCCCCGTGGTGTCATGCCAGGCAGTGGAATCGAAGAACTCCCAGAGTGTGGTCGACCCGGGAGCCAGGTGATACGTCTGATACTGGTACTGATACTTCGTCACATACCCGTCACCATCACCTCCCGTCCAGCTGAGGTTGACCAGCGCAAAGACCGTGTCCTGCTCCTTGGGCACATTGGCCAGCTTCGTGTCCGGCGGACCGTTGGGATTCTCCGGTGCAGTCGGCCGGTCGCACGAAAACCCGTTTCATAGCACACCTGTCATCTCATCTGAACGAGCGTGGTTCACATCAATTCGGGCCGCACACATCAGAGGTTCTTCACGTGGCTGACCACGACCTTTCGTTCGAAGTAGAACTGGTCCTGATATCTCCGCAATGATTTGTAGGGAGAGATTTCAAGGAGTACTTCAGTGATACCGCTTTCGGCCACCGGGATCGAGGTCTGAAACTCCAGGGACGGGGTGACGTTTGGCGGCAGACTTACCGGATTGAGGTAGTGCTTGGGGACAAAAATCTCCATTTCGGAGGCGGTAAGCGTCAGCGACAACTTGCTGTAGGTACCGGGCGGGACGTACGACTCGAACACCACGTGTGTGCGGAATCTGCTGTTGACAGGAGTGATCGGGTCCGAATCTGCGAACGTGATCGGGACTCCGTTCAGCCACTCCCGACCCAGAATGTTCACCGTGTCGCTTGCCTTGCGCTCGCTGGAGACGTTGTTGTAGATGTAGGCGTAATTATCACCCTGATAGACCCTGCCCTGCGAAACGTACAGGTCGAACTTGTCCCACCGGGAGAACTGGGATGTGTCGTTCTGAATGATGATCGTCGTGTCCGTGTCGGCTCCTTTCAGCAGCACGCGGAGGATGCCGGGTTCGGGGGAGGGATCGACGGCGGTTTTGCACCCCTGGAGCACGCCAAGGGCGGCCAGGGCCGCTGCCACACAGAGCAATCGGTTACGCATACGCAATCCTTCTGCATTCGGAAAAACCAGAAGCAGGCAGCGGGACAGAGGAAGAGCGTTCCCGCTGCCTGCATTCGACACAATCCGCACGCATTCAGTGCGGAACGCGTACGTTACCGCATCAACATCATCTTCACCGTCTTCACAAAATCACCGGCGGTCAGACGCACAAAGTACACACCGCTGGCAACCGAGGTACCATCGTCGGTCACGCCGTTCCACTGGACGGAGTGCTCACCGGCATGCTGTACCTCGTTCACTAGCGTCTTCACCCGTCGCCCGAGCAGATCGTACACAACCATGTTGGTCTGCAACGCGCTGGGAATCGTGTACATGATTCTCGTTGTCGGATTGAACGGGTTCGGATAGTTCTGCTGCAGGGAGAAGGTCAACGGTGTCAGACCCTCGTCCGCGACGCCGGTGATGATGCCGGCCGCCGGATAGTTGTACACCTTGACATTATCGATGCGTCCACGGTACGGGCCGACATAGTAATTGTCGTTACCGTCGAACCATGACCGCCCGATACGCAGCGGTGCACCAGCCATCAACGGGGGCTTCGCGGCGTCAATGGTCTTTGTAAACATCATCTGGTCATTCTCGTTCTTGACGGCCAGGGCGAACTTCGTCTTGCTCCGCTCAAGAATGACATGACGCCACTTGCCAACGTGGGCTGTTGTTGCAACCAACGTGTCCTGAATGGTGTTCGCACCGGTACCGTCATTGTTCCAGTACCGCGCCGTGATCACCGGGACCCCGGCCGCGCCATTCCGGAAGCTCATCTCGAA
>JAGDMK010000069.1 GCA_017860635.1 Bacteroidota bacterium | reverse complement strand
AATATCCCACCCCTTCCACATCCATGCTCTCATCGCCGGTGCCGGGGGTCGTCAGGGATGCTGCATTGGCTGCATCCAGGATTTGCAGCGGATGCATGATTGCAACCGTTGCGCGCCGGAGCGGATTTCCGAGCGTATCGGTCACGTATCCTTCAATCGTTGCATACGTCGGCGGGACAGGTTTGCTGAGACCGAAGTTCGCTTCAAATGTGCTCCCCGCTCTCACAGCAACGGGTGTCGCCTTCGCCGGATCGGTAACGTTGTCAAACCATTCGTGAATGTAGTCAATGGGCGACATCCGCAGGGACTCGGTCTTGAGCAAGTACACGCCTGTGTCCAGCAGCATGGTATAAACGCCGAGGGAATCCGTGGTCGCGACAGGCTGCCAGTTGGTGATGGACGGACCCTTCCTGAAGAACCGGATCATAATCCCCGGAAGCGGTTCGTGTGTCGCATCGTCGATCACCTTTCCCGTTATGGTGCCCCTGGGGATTGTGGGGATGAGCACACGGCTGAGCCCGAAGTCCGCTTTCACCGATGCATTGGGGATGACGGCCACCATATCGGCGGATACCATGTCAGGCTTGTTATCGAACCATTCAGCAACGTACGGCGGCGGGCCCGGGGGCATCCAGGGAGCCGGCTCTGCCTTCACCTTGTATCTGCCCGTGTCCAATTTGGCTGCATAGAAACCCAGTGAATCGGTAATGGCGCTGGGAGGATCAACGACGACCGCCGCGGTAAGAGATGAGCGGATCCGGTAGAACAACACGCGCACGCCCCTGATCGGCTTCCCTGTCGTATCGTCGGCGACGGTGCCGGCAATCACCCCGATGGGACGTTCCGGCGTCGGTCCGACACGCACCCACGCAATATTGCTGGGGCCGCTCTGGATCAGCCGGGTATCAGTAGTAGAGAATGCTACGGACGTGACATAGTAGAAATAGGTGTGCCCGGATGAAACGGTGCGATCGTAGTAGACAGTGGTGTTCGCCATTCCCAGTTTCTGGAAATGGCTGGAATCATCCACTGATCGGTAGATGATGAACCCCCAGGTGCCGGCCGGGACGTTCCAACCGAGCTTCACCACCGGGATGGTGGCATCCGAACTCAGCGCGGCAGTCAGCTCCGTGGGCACGGGGGGAAGTGTTCCCTGTGCCAGCATTCCACTGAATGTCAACAGGCAGAGTGCGGTGACGATACGTAGACGATTCTTCATGGCTCCCTCCAGATAGTCTCCAACGTGTTCTGGGGATAAGATACCCGGGGGGGCGAGCAAAGACAATACCATGAATATGGTATTTAAGAATCAGGCAGAAACAGGAGGGGAAATGTGACCCATGTCACCCCGTACGTGGCCCGTGAGCGTGTGTGAGCCCTCGATTCCAGAGCCCTCGCGCAGGACACAGAGAGGGGTGACAGGAGTCAGCGTGTTATCCTTGTCGATCCGGCCTCAGGGCGCTTCACGCGGGAGAGCCTTGCCCGACTTCACAATATCAACGGCCTGCTGGAAACGGTCGTGGAATGTCGTTTCCGTGAGTCCTGTTGCGATATTTGTAGCCATCTTGCGCTTTGTTATCACCGTCACCTTGCTTTTCCCTTTACCGCCCGGCTCAACCCAGACTCCTACCACACTGCCGGCGGAAATGAGGTCTGCGCCGATCGTGGTGAGCATGTACTGTTCGTCCTTGTGTTCCTCAATGGTTTCCGCGCCTTCCCACCGGAGGACCTTCGTGGCAATTTGCCAACCTTTGTCGGTTGCGACGGAATATACCACCGTCGTGCCTTCACCGGCTTCTTTATCAGCAATCACATCGCTCATGGTAGCGCAACCCAGAAACACCACCGGAAGAAATATGCCGAAGACCGTCGCTACAAGTCTCGGAATCATGATTGCCTCCTTGTTCGTGAACGAACGAGATGGAAAAGCTCCCCGACTACCCGAAGAGCCTGTACTTCAGTGCTTTCGATACGGCTGCGGATTTCGAATGGACCTGGAGTTTCTCATAGACTTTCTTGATATGTGACTGAACCGTAAGAGGACTGATGAAGAGTTTCTCCGCAATCTTCTTGTAGCTCAACCCTTCCACCAGCCACTGCAGGATATCCATCTCACGCGGCGTCAGGTTCCACTCCTCGGCGGGTTTGGATTCCTTGCCGCGCATCATCTCCAGCAGCCGCCGCGCAATTGCCGCGCTCATCGGCGCACCGATGCGGATTTCGCGAATCGCCCGTATGAGCTCTTCTGATTCGACGTTCTTCAGCACGTATCCGGAGGCGCCGGCAAGGATCGACTGGAAGATCTTTTCGTCATCATCGTAGACAGTATGCATCAGAATGTCGATGCCGGGATGGCGTGCCTTGATGGCTTTCACTCCATCAATGCCGGACATGCCCGGAAGGCCGATATCCATCAACACAACGTCGGGAAGGATGTTGGATAACTCCTCCAGCAATGCTTCGCACGAGCCGAACGCGCCGATGCACTTCAGTCCTTCCGATTCATTGATAAGATCGACAACCGTTTCCCGTATCCGCTTTCTGTCTTCGACCACAATGACCGTCGTAACGGCGTTGTCGCTATCCTTTTTGGCCACAGGGGCACCTTTGTCGAGTGTCAGACATTCCTGTCATGGTATTGCCGCCCGCAGCGTCACAGTCGTGCCCACGCCCGGCGCTGAGGCGAGCGTCAATTCGCCTCCCAGTGAGCGGGCCCGTTGCTGCATGTTCAAAAGGCCGTTTCCCTGGCTTCCGTCGCGGGTGTCGAAGCCGATGCCGTCATCAGCAATCGTCATCACCAGCATCCGTCCTTCACGGCGGAGCGTCAGCACAACACGCTTGGCCTTCGCATGACGGATGATGTTGTTCAACGCTTCCTTGTAGATCAGAAAGAACCGTCTTCTGAAATTCAGAGGAAGGCGCAGCGAGGCGATCTCCGAGGGGATGTCGATGTCGTAGTTGATTCCCTTTGCCTCGAGCATCTTCGTGGCGTGCATCTTCATGCGCAGCAGGAGAAACTCAAACGAATCGTTCTTGGGATCAATCGCCCACACGATGTCGTTCATGGCATCGATCAGCGTCCGCGATGTTGTGCCGATCTCGGTGAACAGGGACGACACCTTGGCGCGCTCATCTTCCGACAGCGGACGGGATCCCTGTTTATGCTTCAATTCACGGAGGCCGACGTCGCTGTACAGGGCGATCTCGGTGAGCGTGGATCCGATATCGTCGTGCAGATCCGTGGCGATCGACGTGCGAATCCGTTCGATTTCCAGCAGCTTGTTCACCCGGTACCGGTACATGAGAAACAGAATGCCTGCAATTGCGGCAATCGCAAGGACCCTGAACCACCAGGTCCGCCAGTAGGGTGGAACGATGGTGATGGCGAGCGTTGCGCCCAGTTCGTTCCAGATGCCATCGTTGTTCGAGCCCCGCACCCGGAGCGTGTACCGGCCGGGGTCCAGGTTTGTGTAGCTCACATACCGGCGCGTTCCGGAACGTATCCACTCTTCATCCAATCCGTCGAGTTTGTAGGCATACTGGTTCTTCGAGGGGGATGTATAATTGAGCGCCACGAACTCAAACGAGAGGGAATTGCGGTCGTGGGAAAGCTCGATCTCCCGCATGACGCTCAATGAGCGGGGGAGCGGAATGTCCCGGTCGAACACTTTGAAACTGGTCAGATAGACTTGGGGAATGATCCGGTTGTCGGCAATGCTGTCGGGATGGAAAACGTTGAATCCGTTGATCCCGCCCAGGAACATTTCTCCTTGCTTCCCCCGATAGTACGCACCCTGGTTGAATTCATTTCCCTGGAGGCCGTCGGAAACGTCGAAGACCCGCACGGCGCCGTTTGCAGGCGTATAGCGTGCGAGACCTTTGTTCGTCGGGAGCCAGAGGTTGCCCCGGTTGTCCGGAAGGATGCCATAGATGACATTGTTCGGAAGGCCGTTTGCCTCAGTGACATACCGCCATGAAGTGTCGCGCCGGTCATAACGGTTCAGCCCGCCGCCGTACGTGCCGACCCAGAGCACGCCTGCACTATCCTCATACAACGAGAGGACAGTGGAGTTGTTAATGCCGTTTCCCGTTGTTGGATCGTACGGGAAACGCGTCAGGGAACTGTCTGCCGGGTTGAACCGGGCGAGTCCTCCCGCGTACATGCCGATCCAGATCATTCCGGCTCGATCTTCAAAAAGCGACAAGATGGACCCTGCCGGGAGGGCATGGGGATTCTTCTCGTTTGGCGGGAAATGAGAGATCCGCCCGGTGGCCGGATCGAGGCGATCGAGTCCTGATCCATTGGATCCGATCCAGAGCATCCCGTTCCGGTCTTCGAGGAGGACTGTCACCTCATCCTGCGCAATGGTCTTGTCGTTGCGGGGATCGTGGCGATAGTGCGTGAAGACGCCGGATCTCCGGTCCAACCGGTTCAATCCCCCGCCTTCGGTTCCGATCCAGAGCGTGCCGTCACGTGACTCGCACAACGCAAGCACGATGTTGTGGCTGAGTCCGCGCCCTCCCCCCTGGTTTTGGTCGAAATGCGTGAAGACGCCGGAGCTACGGTCCAGCCTGTTCAGCCCGTTGCCGTATGTGCCTATCCACAATGCGCCGGAGTGATCCTCAAGCAGTGCCCAGACATCATTGCCGGAGAGATCCCCGGGAGTGTTCTGATGAGAGCGATAGTGCGCAAACCTGTTTTTCAGGCGGTCATAACGGTTCACCCCTCCTGCCCCTGTCCCGATCCAGAGTGTCCCGGCCTGATCATCGTACAACGAGCAGATGATGTTGTTATTGAGCGTATGGAGCACCGAGGGATCGTGGGTAAACCGCCGGGCGATTCCGGCGGATGGATCAAGAAGATTTAGTCCGGCATCGTTGGTGCCAACCCAGAGCATGCCGTCGGCATCCTCACGGAGAGACAGAATCTTGTTGCTGCTCACCGATTGAGGATTGTCCGGTGAATGCTGAAAGTGCCGGAATGTGCCTGCAGCCGGATCGTAGCAATCAAGTCCCCTGTCCCACGCGCCAATCCAGATACGTTGACGGCGGTCGATGAGGAGTGTCCTGATGTTATCTCCGGCGGGTGTCGCAGGATTTGAGGTCCTGTGCCGGTAGCGGACAAAGGAGCCGCTGGATGTACGGGAGCCGATGCTGTCGCCTGGTTCAGGCGGAAGATAACGGCACACTCCTCCCCAGGTGGCAATCCAGATGCGTCCCTGTGCGTCCTCGGCGATGGTCCAGACGGTGTTGTCTGCAAGCGACGTCGAGTCGCGTGCGTCATTTTCGAAATGCAGGAAGTCACCCGTTTCCGGATCGTACCGGTTGAGGCCGCGGGTCAGTGTCCCGGCCCAGAGGATGCCGCGGGAATCCAGGAACACGGCCGTGACATTGTCGTCGCTGATGCTTGTCGGGTCGTCCGGATTGTGCCTGTAGTGTGTGAAGGTGCCGCGCTCAATGCTGTACCGGTCCAATCCTCCGCGCATGGTCCCGATCCAGATGTCGCCGTTGGTGTCGCGGCACAAGGACCATATCCCGTTGTCGGAAACCGTCAGGGAGTCGTTGCCGGTATGTTTGAACACGGTGACCGTATAGCCGTCGTATTTGTTGAGGCCGTCCTGTGTTCCGAACCATAGGAAGCCCTGTCCATCCTGCACGATCGCGTTGACGGTTGATTGAGACAGTCCTTGCTCCAGGGAGATCTGATCGAACTTGACTGTTCCGGTCTGTGCGTGGGTATTTGCGGAGAGTGCCAGAGCAGCGGCGATGGCAAGCGTATGTCCAAACAGGTTTCGCACGAGGGATGGTAATGAGGTTTTGGGAAAGTAACAAGGTCGCGATGCGCGAACCTCATGTGATCGTCCGGCAGCTTGCACCGCGCTTCCGGAAGGGAACGAAGAAAGAACGTAACCAGATCTCCAGGCGCAGCCGTGGTGCTATGATCCGCAGCAAATGTTGCCATTTGTTCTATATTATAGGGGATTGCCGGTGTGGGGGAAAATCAGCGCCAGGAGCTGAGGCGATCGCGGAGACTCCAGACATTCACGGGAGACGGACGGCCATGAAAAACATCTTCCTCGTTGCTCTGAGTGTTGTGGTGTTGATTGTCCTGGCCGGTGTGGCCGGAGCTCAGGAGAGCCGCATCGAGCTCCGTACCCACCAGAGCACCATCCTCGGCACGTCAAAGAACTTCAACATCTTTCTTCCGGATGGATACGACAGCGATTCTCTGAGGTACCCGGTTCTCTATCTGTTCCGAGGCCACGAACGCGAATGGGCAAATCCTGTTGAGGATGCGAGCCGGCGGGGGAATATCAAGGCCGTGGTCGACCGGCTCACCGCAGCCGGGGCGATCGGCAAGATGATCCTGGTGATGCCCGGGCTTTCACAACCCGGCACGGCCTCCGACTTCGCCTATGTTGCGGACGAACTCATTCCGTACATCGACGCCAATTTCCGGACTGTTCCGGTCCGGCAGAAACGCGGCATGGATGGGTTCTCCTACGGCGGATACGATATGCTGCAACTCCTGCGGCGAAGTCCCGAACTCTTCTACACGGCCGGAGCCTACGATGGATCGTTCTGGGTCGTTGACCTGAACACGTTCTTCAGTACTGCCACAGAGGCGTACTGGAATTTGCTCCGTCCCATGAAGTTTCTGATTCATTCCACCGTCGCCGGCAACTATGCCTCCAACCTGCAGTTTCTTTCCATCCTGAATTCCCATGGCATACGGAACGGCTTCGACTCCCTCAACCTTGCCCAGGGCGCAGCCCATAACTGGTACTATGCCGATTTGCATATGGAGCAATCGCTGCCGTTGCACTGGAGGCATTTCCTTGAAGGAGCGGACTCTCTGGCGGTTCGTATCACATCGCCCATTCCTGGCATGATGCTCTCCGGCACCGTTCCCGTGCAGTGGTCGATGTATCCCCATGTGTCATCTGTGCAGACCACGGTGGACTACAGCCGTGACAGGGGAGTCACCTGGAACCAGTTGTACTCATCGTCAAATCCCGACACGGTATTTTCCTGGAATACGGCTCCGGTGCAGGATGGCACGAGGTACATGCTGAGGGTCCGTGTGTTAGGGGATACGGTGTACGGGTTTGTGCAGATGGCGGGCAGGTTCACGATTAACAATCCCGGGAATGCTCAGCCGGAGGTGGAGATCCTCTCACCTGATTCCCTGCAGATACTCTCGGGCACCCAGCCGATAGTATGGTGGGCTGAGGATGCGGACGGGGATTCCCTGGCGATTTCCATCGATGCGAGTATTGACAACGGTCTTGCCTGGAATCACCTTGCCAACCCGGCCGGTACAGGAGCGTATCTCTGGAACACGGCTGCATATCCCAATTCGCCGACATACCGTCTCAGGATCCGGGCAGGTGACACTCGTGATTCTGGTGTGGTGGTTTCGCCGCCCTTTGCCGTCTCTAACCCGAGAGCAGCGCTCCATGCCAGCCTGGTAGAGCACGTTGCCGGGGCTGCCGACGGCACCATCAGCGTACATGTCGTGGATTCTCTGAAGATGACAGGCCACAGATACCGGATTGTCTTTCACGACAGCGTGCCGGCATCAAAGACATACTCCGTCACCGATCGCACAACCGGAACAACGGTGCTTACCGGTGCGCCGGTTGGCAGGGCTCTCCAGGAAGGATCCTCCTTTGACGGGCTGCGACTTGTTCTTGACGACATCGACCCTCCGCGGTTGTCGGCTGACTCAACGCGGTGGCTGAGGGGTGTGAGCAACCTTCTGCCTGCTGTGACGCTCCCGAGTTTTGATCCGGGTACCGGGCTCATCACCGGAGTGCCGTACGCTGCCGACTACTCCATAGAGGTGTACGATCATGCCGTCGACACATCGAGTTCTCTCTTCGGCTGGCCGGCAGTCCCGATGAACTTCACGGTCTGGAATGTGACGGAGTCCCGCAAGATCGAAGTGTTCTTTACTGATCTGGATGGTGACCGGAGGATCGGGCAGTATGATGATCTCATCTTCATCGAAAGAGACAGCCTGGGGAATCCCTTCCTGACGTGGGAATTGTATTTTTCCACGCCTGCACAGCCGATACTTCCATCTCCCGGCGACTTTTTCCTGTTCAAGGTCTTGAAACCGTTCACCAGCAGGGACGTGTACGAGTTCGTTGCCTCACCGGGTGGGATCGTCTCTGTCCCTCCGGACGTTGTCTCGTCTGCGTTCCAGCTTGAACAGAATTACCCGAACCCCTTTAATGCTGCCACGGTGATCAGGTACACCATTCCTGAAGGCCCGGTGTACGACCAGACGGGCGTGTCCGGGTTGCCGGTGGCGAGGGACGTACGGCTCGCCGTGTACGATCTTCTGGGTCGTGAAGTGGCGGTGCTTGTCGAAGAGAAGCAGGCACCCGGGAGCTATGCGGTGACGTGGGCAGCGCGCGGCATGGCGAGCGGGATATACTTCTATCGGATGCAAGCTGGCAATTTCGTGCAGACGAGAAGGTCTTTGTTGTTGAAATAGGATTTGTTGATTCTCGCTTTCTGATCCTTTATCTTTTCGCCAGGCCAGCCCTTCTACCTTGGGCGCAGCAGCATTCGTTTCGCGTACGTTCAATAGCAGCCGGCATTTTCGACAGCGAAGGGGTCGGCCCCGAAGACGGTCCACAAACCTGAGATTCCTGGCCGACTGATTCTCTGTTCCTCCCGGAGACCTTCATGGTTGGCACAACGGTTTCCCACTATACGATTCTCTCACGCCTTGGAGGCGGAGGGATGGGCGTCGTCTACAAGGCCGAAGACACCAGGCTCGATCGCCCCGTTGCCCTCAAGTTCCTCCCTCCCGATCTCACACGCGACCCCGAAGCAAAGGCGCGGTTCATTCACGAAGCCAAAGCCGCCTCGGCACTCCAGCACAACAATATCTGTGTTGTTCATGACATCGACGAGTCGGCCGACGGCCAGCTCTTCATCGTGATGGACTTCTATGACGGGACCACGCTCAAGAAGAAGATTGAGCAGGGGCCGCTGAAGATCGATGAAGCGCTCGACATCGCCATGCAGGTTGCTCAGGGTCTGCAGAAAGCCCACGAGCACATGATGGTCCACCGGGACATCAAGCCCGCAAATGTCATGATCACGACTGATGGCGTGGCAAAGATCGTGGATTTTGGCCTGGCGAAGCTGAGCAGCATGACCCGGCTGACAAAGACAGGCGCGACGCTCGGAACAGTCGGATATATGTCCCCCGAGCAAACGCGGGGCGAAACCGTGGATCATCGCACTGACATCTGGTCACTCGGTGTCATGCTGTACGAGATGCTGACCGGAGCTCTGCCTTTCAAGGGGGAATATGAGAATGCCGTCGTCTACTCGATCCTGAACACGCAGCCCGAACCCCTTACGGGTGTGCGGACAGGGGTTCCGATGGAGCTGGAGCGGGTCGTGGACAAGGCGATGGCGAAAGATCCGGCCGAGCGGTACCAGCACATTGACGAATTGCTCGTCGATCTCCGGCGCATCGCGAAGCAGCGTGAGCTTGCGGCGGGTTCTCGTGAAGCTCCTTTCGAGGGCCATGGCACTGTTGCTTCCTCACACAGCGCGGGCGTGACATCGCAGAGGGCTGCCCCAGCCGCATCCAGCGGCACTGCCGGCGCGTTCCAGGCGGGGATTCCTGTGGCACAGAGGGTTGCGCCCCCGCTGGATGCCTCTGTGGCCACCGCGGGGAGCGGGATACGCCGTCGTTGGAAATCAATCGTTCTTGCGGGGGCTGTTGGACTTGTCGCGGCATTCTTCGTCCTGAAGCCATTCTTGTTTGATGCCACCCTGGATGCCGAACCAAGTCCGATTGCGGTGGTCTCGTTTGTGAATCAGACAGGTGACAGGACATATGATTATCTCGGGGAAGCGATCCCGAACCTTCTGATCACGAGTCTCGAGCAATCCCGGTATCTCCGTGTTATGACCTGGGAGCGCATGCGTGATCTGTTGAACCAGATGGGCAAACGCGACGTGGCAATCATTGACAAGGAGCTTGGCTTTGAGCTGTGTCAGCGCGAGGGGGTGCGGGCGATTGTCGTGGGGAGTTTTGTGAAGGCGGGTGAGACGTTTGTCACGGACGCCAAAGTGCTGGATGTCGAAACAAAAGAGCTGCTCAAGAGCGCCAGCACACGTGGAGAGGGGGTACAGAGCATCTTGGATGATCAGATTGACGACCTGAGCAAGGAGATTGCGCGTGGCGTGGGGCTTTCACGGCAGAAGGTCGAAACTCTACCGGCACAAATCGCGGATGTCACCACGTCGTCCATGGAGGCCTACAACTACTTCCTCCGCGGCAGAGATGACTACGAGAAGCTCTACTACAAACAGTCCAGGGAGTTTCTGGAGAAGGCGATTGCACTGGATACCATGTTTGCGATGGCACATCTGTATCTTGCCAAAGCAACTGGCGCCATGTTTGACTTCAAAGCGCGAAGAAAGGCGGACGAGAAGGCAAAGGAACTCTCGTTCAGGGCCCCCGAAAAAGAACGCCTCTACATAGAGGCGCGGTACGCAGGAACGATTGAAGCCAATCCTGGAAAACGATTGGCCATCCTCCAGGAACTTGCGTTGAAATATCCCAAAGAAAAACGGTTTCACTACGATCTCGGCGAAGTCTATCGGATTCGGAAGATGTTCAAGGAGAGCCAGGGGGAATTCGAAGTGGCCCTCCAGCTTGATCCCTCATTCGGACCGGCAATAAACACACTGGCATATGTCTTTTCAGATCAGGAGCAATACGAAAAGGCTATTGAGGCGTTCCGTCAATACGCCACCGTCTCTCCCGGGGATGCCAACCCCTTCGATTCGATGGGCGAAGTATACCTGAGAATGGGGAAGCTGGACCAATCCATTGCCCTCTACCAGGAAGCGTTGAGAGTCAAGCCCGATTTTTATAGTACCTACAATGGGCTCGCATATGTTTTTGCGCTGAAGGAAGAATACGGGCGAGCCATCGCTTGCATGGACACGCTTGTTTCGATCGCCCCGACTCCGTTTGTGAAGGCCGCGGGACATGCCTGGGGAGCAATGTATGCCAGGTATCTCGGACGATTCCGGGAAGCCGAACGACGCGTCACGCTTATGGAGGACATCGTCCGGCGGACAATTTTGCTGCAGCACATGACGCCGGTCTTATTCATGAAGTTCTTTAACGCGATCCGGTGCGGCGCAATGGATGACGCTCGCCGTGAGCTGCTGGCGTTCACCGATCTGTACAACCGGAACTCCCCCGCAACACCTGCCGGAAACAGGTTTCTTCAGGATATCCTTTTCTGTTATCTCGAAACCATGTCGAATCACATCGATTCGGCCCGGGCACGACTGACGAAGGCCATGCAAAACGTGGATTCAGCCAGAGCTATATGGGGTGGAACGCTCCTGCTGTTCAAGGGGATGGTCGAAGGGGAGTTGCTCCTGGCAGAGCATCTTCCGGACAGCGCCATCCGTATCGTGCGAACCACACAGGTTCCCAGTCCTGCGATGACCACCGGTTATCAAATGCCTATGTATAGTGTTCCGTACCTCAGGGACATTGTGCCTCGTGCGTTCGTCATGAAAGGGTTGCCCGACAGCGCCATTGCGGAATACAAGAAATTGCTTACCATCGACCCGGCCACAAGAGACCGCCGTCTGATCAATCCGCTCTACCATTACCGGCTGGCAAAACTCTACGAGCAGACGGGGGCGACTGGTAGCGCCGTCAGCGAGTACACAAGGTTCTTGTCGATCTGGAAGGACGCGGACAGGGATCAGCCGGAATACGTGGATGCAAGGAAACGACTGGCGGAGCTTTCGCGGAGGCAAAAAGTATCCAACCGGTGACAGATACAGTTGTTTTGCAGCGCTGTAAGTCCGCTCTCCGGCGACACGGTGGTGAACCGGGTCAGTTGAGTGAGCAAGGTTATCCTCTCTGCTCGTGTGTGTTCTGTGCCGACTGTGCCAGGGCCCGTGAGATCATAAACTGGACATCCTGAGAGGCGTTCGTAACCCGTAGGACTTTCTCCGGATGAGATGTCCTCCAGACGCGGAATACCTCGTCTGCAAAGGCCTGCCCGACGTTCTCTACGCGTGCGAAGTCCAGCTCGATCTCGGAGAACTCTTCAAGTCCGGCAAGAAGCCGGCGTGCCTGCGAGCGGGAGACGTAGTCTGAGCCCGCCTTGAACATGGCGACCCCGACACGCGTCTTGTCGAAAACCATGTCTTCTCCGGTGAACTGTCTGAAGACTTCTGCGATTTCCCTCCTCGATTCCAATGCAATCCAGAAATCGACCTGCGTTCCTCTCCGCGGTCGCACCGTTCGGAGGAAGACATCGGGAAGTGAGTTGTCGAAGAGTATTTTCTTATCGGAGCTTCTGATAACCAATCCATCAGCCACCCTGGAGGTGAAAAACACTCCCTCGCCGCTGTGCCGGGCGGGCATCGTGGTGAGCTTCCCTTTGAGGAGATCCTGGATGGCTTCGTGCTCGTCCGTGAGGTTCCGTGTTTGCATGATGTTGCGGAGAATACCTATGCCGCGGTCGATCACGGAAAAAGTGATGGCCGATTCGGACCGGGCCATGCGCACGTCGATCGCGGGGGATTGTGAGTGTTCGATAGCATTGTTGAGCATTTCAGTGAACCCGTATTCAACAATGCGGAAGATGTTCGCAGGCACATTGCGGAGGATACCTGTTTCTGCCTTGATCCGTGCAAAGACTCTGCCTTCCTCGAGGTTGCGATTGTGAAGGATTGCGTGGAATGTCACCACCGACGCAAGGGCCCTTTCGATGCTTTCCGGGTCGGCCAGAACGTGGCGGGCCTGATTGGCCTTGCCCACGAGGCGCAGTTTTCCTTCACGTTCAAGTTGTTGAAGGATCCGGTGAACGAATGCTCGTGACACGCCGGTTGTTCGGGCGATGGCACGTGAACGGACCTCTCCGCGGGAAGTGACCTCTTTGAGAATTGCCTCTCGTGTATTCATGGGAATGCTGATTTGGTAGACTACTTATACATATCTACAATTTATAAAGTAGTCAACTATAAGTCAACCGGCATGACGAGAATGTGGCAGGTTTACAACTTCTAATTCGGTAAGAAAGTGAAAGTGGTCAACTCGATTGCTCCTGTGCCCCTACAGGATCCAGATTCATCGAAACGGGCAGGGCTACCCTCCCCTGCGCGTACCTCCCGCCTTGAACCCTCTTCCCAAGGTGCCTTTGCTGTGTTACGGCGCTGCTGCCGAGTGAATCCCGGGTAGCACGGCGGGCGGACCGACTCATTCGAGAGGCGGTCGTCATATCGATAGCGTTTTGAGAAGCCGGATTTCAGCGTGCTCCCCGAGAACGTTCCCACCGCTCCACGCTCGTTCTGGACAACTGAGCCAAGGACCCTGAGCTCTCCGCTCACGGCTCGAGTATTGTAGTTCTCAGCGTAAAATGATCCATCCCTGCAGAAGACGCTCGCATGAATCTCGCAATTGCTGTTGTTGGCAGCATTGTCCGCGATGATCACATTCTTTTCCGCGATCAGACCGAGAAGGTCGTTGCTCAATCCGGCCTGCGGATCCCGTTCGTACCGGATATCGTTCTGGATCCACACGTTGGTCTGTGAGGCGACGCTCAATCTCCCATCCAGCTTTCCCTCCACGTTCACCCGGCCGGTTCCGAGGAGAACACCGTTGAAACTCAGATCACTCAGGTCGATGGAATCGATGATCGCACCGCTGGAGGTATTACCGCTTCGTACGTACGCCTTGCCGTCGTTATCTGCTGCT
>JAGDMK010000238.1 GCA_017860635.1 Bacteroidota bacterium | reverse complement strand
ATCCGCATTGGGGCTTTCCGAAACGAGCGTCAGGCCGGCAACCGCAGTCGCATAGGCGTCCTTCTTCGTCTCGATGATGCCGTTGAGGTGCTGGCTGAACACATAGGTGTAGCCGCCGCTGATTTCAAACAGAATGCCGTCTGTAATCAGAGCCTGCACGCCGATCCCGGCGGGGATCCCTGCGGTCCACGCTTTGAGTTTCGTTGACGTGGGATTCTCAGGCTTCGACTCTACCGTGTAATGCAGTGCCGCGCCACCGGCGTACAGAAAGGGGTTCACTTTCTCCGCTTTAAAGGGACTGACGACCAGCCGGTATTCGATTGGGATAATCTGGGTCTTGTAGTCGCTGCTCCCGATACGTCCGACGCCGAATCCGAGTTCTCCCTGCAGAGCTTTGACAATGGGATGGCGGAAAAACCCGCGCGCGAAAAACTGCGCGTCGTTAGCAGTAACGGCATCAGTGATCCCGAGTGCTGCGCCTGCGCCGACTCCCATGCTGAGGCCCTGATCGCGCAGCTGACCGAATGCCGTCAGCGAGAACACGATCCCCAGCACGACCAACAACGTCAATGTGGTACGAGGTTTCATGTGATGGACTCCTGTGATTGTGAGTGGTTGAACGTTAACGCAAGAATAGTGAAACCATTATGCTCTGACAACGATGAACCGTCGACCGGCAGCGCATGTCCGGTCACAGGATGCTCGCCTGCTCCTTGCACGATGGGACGAACGCTGAGTGCAGGTGGACCGGATCCCCCCCCGGTGCTACCGCAGCTCGCGCATGAATCTGCCCGCGATCTGATCAACCTCGTCAGCCGAGAGGCTGGTGCCAAATGCCTGTACGGCACGCGGCTGCTCCACGGCCGGAGTACTGATCTGCTGGTCGACCTTGTCCATCCAGCTCTTGCCGGACGACGAGGGCGTTCGGGCATGATGCAGAGGCCGTGTTTCAAAAGCGAGGCGCTTGATGTTGAGAAGATGCCTGGCTGTCACATTGTCTGAAACGATGGAACCGCCCCAGGTGCCTGCCCCAAGAGTCAACGACGGGTCAAGCCCATTTGTATATCCCACGGCTCCCAGGGCCGATTGTGTGTTCACAAGAATCCGGAACGCCGGCTTCTCCATCGCGAACTTCATGATGATGTCGCGGTCGTTGGAGTGAATCACCAGCGTGTGCCCGACCCCGCCGAATTCCAGAAGCTCGATGCACCGGTGGCAGGCTTCCCGCCACCCATCAGCCGTATAGAATGAGAGCACCGGCGAGAGCTTCTCCCGCGAAAGGGGATACCGGGCTCCCACGCCTTCCAGCTCTGCGATGAGAACAGAGACCTGCTCGGGTGCCTGGATGCCGGCCGACCGGGCAATGAACAGCGGTGATTTCCCGACCATTGCCGGATTCAGCATGCCCCGTTCATCGAACAGGAGCCGGGAAAGCTTCTCACGCTCCTCTCCCGTCACAAAATATGCGCCGAGTCCGAGGCATGCCTGAACAACCTGCTGTTTCACCGGCGCATCGCATACCAGCGCCGATTCCGTGGAACAGAGCGTCCCGTAGTCGAACTGCTTTCCGGAAATGATATCCGCGACTGCCTTGGGCACGTCTGCTGTGCGTTCAATGAACGATGGAACATTTCCCGATCCCACGCCATATGCCGGTTTGCCGGCGCTGTACGCGGCGCGGACCATTGCGTGGCTTCCTGTTGCGAGGATGACAGATGTCAGCCTGTGACGCATTAACTCCTGGGTCCCCTCAGCGGTCGGGAGAGAGAGACACGCCATCAGTCCCCGAGGTGCCCCCGCACGCTCGGCCGCGTCCCGAACCACGTGCATCGCTTCCCGCGTGCATCGTGCTGCTTTGGGGTGCGGACTTGCAACGATGCCGTTCCGTGCTTTGACGGAAATCAATGCTTTGAACATCACCGTCGACGTCGGATTCGTCGATGGGATAAGCGCAGCAACGATGCCCATCGGTTCCGCAATGCTCAGGACCTGGCGTTCCCGGTCTTCGTGGATGACACCCACCGTCTTGAGTTGTGCGATGGACTCCCAGACGCGCTGTGTCGCAAAGAGGTTTTTCAGCTCCTTGTCTTCGGGCTTGCCGTAACCAGTCTCCTCGCACGCAAGCCGGCCCAGCCGCGCCGCCTGTGATGCGCCTGCCTCGGCCATGGCTCTGCAAATTTGATCCACCTGACTCTGCGAGTAGGATCGGTACTCCTGCTGGGCCTGATGCGCCGTGGTCAGCAGGTCCCGGATTTCCTGAACTGATTGAAGGTCGTTGTCCATGGAGATCCGTCAGGAGAACAGCGTTGCCTGTGTCTGTCGGCGCGGTGTCTGGCCGAAGTGCCGGTACGCGATTCCAGTGACCTCCCGGCCACGTGGAGTGCGTTTCACAAAACCCTCCTGGATGAGGTACGGCTCATACACTTCTTCGATTGTGCCGGGTTCTTCTCCGACGGCAACGGCGAGTGTATTGATGCCGACCGGTCCGCCGTCGTATTTCTCCATGATGCACAGGAGGATCCGTTTGTCCATCTCGTCAAGGCCGAGCTGGTCGACCTCCAGGGCGCGGAGCGCATGATCTGCAACCGCGCGGGAGATGACGCCATCGTGTGCGGCCAGCGCAGGATCTGCCTGTGCAAAATCCCTGCAACGCCGCAGCAGGCGATTGGCAATGCGGGGTGTTCCGCGTGAACGGCGAGCGATTTCCCCGGCACCGTCGCGATCTATGGTCACCTGTAGCAACCGGGCCGAACGCTGTATAATAGTGAACAGCGTCTCGCTGCCGTAGTAATCCAATCGATTGCTCACACCGAACCGTGCTCGCAAGGGTGCGGTGAGAAGCCCTGCACGCGTAGTGGCACCGATCAGTGTAAAGCGCGGAAGCGTCAGTTGCACGCTGCGTGCATTCGGACCGGCATCGATCATGATGTCGAGCCGGAAATCCTCCATCGCAGCGTAGAGATATTCTTCCACGACAGGGTTCAAACGATGAATTTCGTCGATAAAAAGGACTTCACCCTCGCCGAGATTCGTCAGGAGTCCTGCCAGATCACCAGGTTTGTCCAGCACAGGCCCCGAAGTGCTCTTGATTCCGCTCCCCATTTCATTAGCGATGACGTGCGCAAGCGTCGTCTTCCCCAGCCCCGGAGGTCCGGTCAACAGGACATGATCCAGAGGTTCATTGCGTTGGCGCGCAGCCGCAATGAAGACACGCAGGTTTTCGACGATTTTCTGCTGACCGTGAAAATCGTCGAAACTCAGGGGTCGCAGAGCCTGGTCGAGCTCGCGATCCGCGTCCATGCGTTCAGGATCAGTGTTGTCTGACTTCCGTTTCACGGAGACCTGTGCTGAGGGGGATGCCTGTTTCTGATGAGTACAAGAAGGTAAGGGAATCAAGTCAGAATATCAAACAGTGGGCCTGGAGGATCTGCTTCCTCCCCGATTCACGATCCTGCATGCCGAAGAGCACTTTTGACAAGGAGTTCCAGAATTCCGGCCTTTTCGCCCAATTCCTGGACCGCCAGCCGTATCGCCCGCTCAGCTGTGGCCCGGTTGTACCCGAGGGATGTCAGAGCAAGCAGGGCCTCGTTGCGCACGATCCCTTGCGGATCCGAGGCGAGGGGTGCACCATCGCCGTGTGGGCCAGTCTTAGAGACTTTTTCGCGGAGTTCTACGACGAGGCGCTCTGCAAGCTTCCGGCCGATGCCCGGGATGGTGGTCAGAGCTCCTGTATTCCCCGCCACAATGTACGTGCGGAGATCAGAAGCCGGTATCCCCGAGAGGATACCCTGGGCCATCCTTGGCCCGATTCCGGTGACGGAGAGCAACAGCCTGAACAGCGACCGCTCATCGTCGGTGAAAAATCCGTACAGAAGCATCGCATCCTCACGAACATGAAGATACGTGTACAGGGAAACCTCCGTGCCGACATTCCCCAGTTTTTCGAACGTCGAAAGGGGAATACTCAACCCGTACCCGACACCGGCGACATCCAGGACGATCTCAGTGGGAGTTTTGGAGATGAGCGTGCCGCGCAGAGAGGCGATCATTGGCGGACGCGCTCCGGATGGGCTTCAACATACGACTTCCAGCTTCGGGGACGCGCGGTCCCGTGGGGAGTGCGTTCGATGTGACAGAGTGCCACTGCGAGGGCGTCGGACGTGTCGTGCGCCATGGTCTTGCCAGGCAGATGAAGCAGCGCTTTCACCATGAATTGCACCTGCTGTTTGGACGCGTTCCCGTTGCCGACGACTGCCTTCTTGACTTCGCGCGGAGCATATTCAGAAAGGGGGAGCCGGTGATGGATTGCCGCCAGTATGCTCACGCCCCTGGCCTGCCCGAGTGTGAGCGCAGAGCGTGCATTCTTGCCGTAGAACGCAGTTTCGATGGCCACTTCGGTCGGGCGGTATGTCGCGATAATATCGATGAGTCCGTCGTAGATGGTCCTCAGCCGTTCCGCGATAGGTGAGCCGGCACGATTCGGAATCGTTCCTGACGCGAGGTGCCGCCGTACCGAACCGCTCTGTGCAATGATCCCGTACCCGGTCACCAATGTGCCGGGGTCAATACCCAGGACGATTGACGCAGGCCGTCTGCTAATTGCTGAGAGAGGCAAGTTCCTTGTCGTCGATGTCGAAGTTGGAAGAGACATTCTGGACGTCATCATGTTCCTCGAGGGCGTCCATGAGCTTCATCAGGTTCTCCGCATCCTTGCCGGTCACCTTGACCGTGTTCTGGGGAATCATCTGGAGGGAAGCAGATTCAAGCAGGATGTTGTTCTCCTCGAGAGCCTTCTTGACGGCTTCGAAGGCTTGCGGAGCGGTCGTGACCGCGAACGTGCCCGCGTCTGTCTGCAAGTCGTCTGCTCCCGCGTCAAGAATAATACCCAGGATGTCGTCTTCGGACATCGGTTTTTTCTGGCCTGCGGTCGGGATGACAATGTGTCCCTTCTTATGAAACATCCATGCCACACTTCCCGATTGACCAAGGTTGCCGTTGTTGCGCGAGAAGATGTGCCGGATTTCCGACACGGTGCGGTTTGCGTTGTCGGTGACGACATCGACGAGAATCGCTGCACCGGCAGGTCCATAGCCTTCGTACGTAATTTCCTCGTAGGCAACGCCGGGGAGTTCGCCGGTGCCCTTCTGGACAGCCCGCTTGATGTTGTCGGCGGGCATGTTGTTCGTCTTGGCGGTCTGTATGGCGAGACGCAGACGGGGGTTGCCGTCAGGATTTCCTCCG
>JAGDMK010000068.1 GCA_017860635.1 Bacteroidota bacterium | reverse complement strand
TCCCAGGTGCCTGCCACGACTGTTGTCGATCCAAGAAGCCCCCAGAGGAACCCACCCTCTTCAGTGATGATTCCCTTCTCCTCAAGTTCCTCTCGGGGGGCTGCTATGAAGTAGGCAGCATTTAGTTTACGGCCCTGCTCATCAATCAGCTGCTCTTTTTCAGCCAGCTGCAGAGTCTTCGTTTGGACGGTCTCTTCCAGACCCACGACTTGTGCCTGAAGGCGGGCGATTGACTGTTCCCGTTCCAGGAGTGTGGACTGGAGGTTTTCCACCATCTTCGTCAGACTGGCGATTTCTCCCTGGGAGGATTTCAGCCGGGCGCGCAGATCCGCGATCCGTTTCCGGTTTTCCTTCAGGGCGTCTCCGAGGGAAGCGATGTTCGCCAGCAGCTGCTTGCGCGTGTCCAGATCGGTTGCCGTGGTCTTCCCTTCGACACCCGCCGGCTGTGCCTTCAGCTTGCCTTCCTTTGCCCGCGTGGCTTCGAGATCGGCATAAATCTGATTGATTTCTTTCATCACTCCCTCAACGTACTTGTCGCGTTCGTTCAGGAGTGTCTGGTATGACTGGCGGTCTGCTTCGGCCTGGCTGAGCTGCTTCTGCAGTGCCGCTTCTTTTTCACGATCTGCGCATCCGAGAACCAGGATACCAGAAAGTGCAACGATCAATGCAAGTTTCTTCATGGGAGCCTCCTCTTTCCGTCAAACAATCGCACTGAGCGTGCGGGGTGAGCATTCTGTGTACTGTAACACGATACACAGATGGGATCCGGATGGCAATCGGACAAAGCATGTAGATTTGGATCTACAGCGTTTACCCGAGGGTCAGGTCCGGGGTGGGGTTACTTCTTCGGAGAAGCATCCGGCAGGAGACCGAGGCTGAGAGCATGACGCACCAGTCCGGCCGTATCGTGAATATCCAGCTTCTGCATGAGGTTAGCGCGATGGGTGTTGACAGTCCGGAAGCTAAGAAACAGTGTTTCCGCAATCTGGCGGTTTGTGCAGCCCATTGCGATGTACTTGAGCACTTCCGTTTCACGCTTGGTCAAACCCGTGGACTCCGGGCTGGCCTTCTTTTCATTGCGGTCTTGTTCCTCAGCCCGTTTAAGGAATCCGTCAATAATCAGGCGGGACACGCCGGGACTGAAGAACCGCTCGCCGTTTCGTACCGCTTTGATCGCATCGAAGATCTCCCGTTTCCCTGCGTTTTTTAGAACATATCCGCTGGCCCCGGCATGAAGGATCTGATACACATATTCCTCTTCTTCGTAGACCGTGAGGATGATGATCCGGATCGAGGGATGGTGCTGTTTGATGAGGCGCGTCGCACCGATGCCATCCAGCCGCGGCATGGAGATGTCCATCATGACGATATCCGGCAGCAGGTCGCCTGCACGGCGCACCGCCTCCTCTCCGTCCGCCGCCTCGCCCACAATGGCGAATTCGGGGGACGTGCGCAAGAGCGCTTTCAGACCGCTGCGCACAACGTCATGATCATCCGCGATGAGAATTCTGGTCTTTCGCATTCGTGTAGTCTCCACTCCGTGGAATAGTAATCGCCACGATAGTCCCTTTCCCGCCTGTGCTCGTCACAGCACAGGTCCCGCCGAGCAGTTCAGCGCGTTCCCGCATGCTGATGAGCCCGAGGCCGTGTCCGGCCCCCCGTTTGCTGACCGCTTCTTCGTATACAAATCCTTTGCCGTCATCCTCGACATGGAGATGGAGGAACGCACCCTCGCATGTCAGCCTCACCGAGACGTGCATGGCCCCTGCATGTTTGGCGACATTTGTCAGGGCTTCCTGGGCGATGCGGTAGAGTGCGATTTCCGTATCTGTCCCGACGCCATCGCCGATGTCCTCGGCGACTTCCAGAGACGTGGTAGTGCCGTGGGCCTTCTGAAATTCGCTGCAGAGAAGACGGAGCGCCGGCACCAGTCCAAAGTCATCCAGCACGCTCGGACGCAGATTGAACGACATTCTGCGGACCTCGGTGATCGACCTGTCGAGCTCCTGCATGACATCATCCAGGTCTTTCGCCATCCGGCGGTGCGTGGAGAGCACCTGATCATGGAGCACTTCTACACGGTACTTGGTGCCGGTCAGGCGCTGACAGAGATCATCATGGAGTTCGCGGGCAATGCGCGCGCGCTCCTCTTCCTGTGCCCGTTGCGTGGCAATGGCGAAGAAGCGCAGGCTCTCGGTCCGCAGGCGTTCACCCTCTTCAATCTGATCGGCCATCTGATTGAACGTGTCTCCCACAAGCCGGAATTCGTCGTGCGTGCGTATGGCCACCCGTTGCGAGGTATTCCCGCCTGAAATCGCCCGCATCACGCTCGTCAGCTGGTCGAGAGGCCGGGTGATGTTCCGTGTCGTCACGTACCCCACTCCGACTCCAACGATCATGCTGAGTAACAGGGCAACAAGGATGGCGGTGTTGGCGCCGCGGCCGGCCTCGAGCAGATCGGCCTTGGCTCTCGCCAGACTCCGTTCGGTCTGCGTCTGTATTCCTTCGTTCAACACAAGCCGCAATGCGCGGTATTGATCCAGGAACGCGGCACGTTGCTTCCGGCGCTCGTATTCCAGCGACAGCATCGTCCCTGTCAACCGTAGCGCCTGGTCAGAGCGGGTCTTCAGTTCAGACGCCCATGTCTTTTCTTCGGAACGCAGCAGGAGAACCTGATATGCACTGATGAACTCCCGAAATTGCGTGTCGGCCTTGTGGATCGATGCGACGTGCTGTTCGTCACCCGTTAGCAGAAACGAGCCAAGGTGCTTGGTGATCGCATTGATCTGGACCTGCATCCCGAGGACCACCTGCAACCGGCGATACGCGATCGGATCATCCACCCGGACGGAGTTTTGAATCCGGTCGATCAGCAGCCGGTCGAGCGCCTCCAGCTGGCGGTTCAGGGTATCCAGTGTGCGTCCCTGGGTCGTCCTCAGGAGCACGTGTTCCCGGGCGGCACCTTCCAGTCCCACCAGCCCATCGCGGACAGGTGCGCTTCCGGCCGACGCTGTATCCGGAAGCCCCGCGCTGCTGTCAATCGATCGTCCCTCACCTGCATCGAGCGAAGCGCCCGATCCTGTCAGGCGTATTCCCTCTTCATCCGTGGCGGAATAGCCGAAGGCCGCAAACGCGATCTCAACCAGCCGGTTCTCCAGCGCATACACGGCGGAGTTGGCAGGTTCGCGCACCTGCGTAACCTCTTCCAGCTTCTGCTGCACGGTGGCTGTCTGCGTGTAGGACACGAGCCCGATGATGACGCACAGAGCCAGCAGGGCACCGATCCCCAGGCCGAGTTTGGTGCCGATTCTTAGCATGCGATGTCCCTTCCGCAAGTCCTCATGACACGATCAACGGAGTCGAACGTCGGCCATTGGATCGCGCACCTGTTCGGCTCAGAATTCCTTCAACCACTCCGCAGCAAACGCCCGGGCTGCTTCTGTGGCTTCCTTCCCTGCTCTGTATGCCAGCTTCCAGTTCCGGTCCTTGTTCTCATAGGCCGGATTCTGGAATATCCACTGCTTGTCCTTCTTCACCAGCCTGGCGTCGAAATCCACGGAAGCACTGGCCTTCAGAAACTCCTGGAGGCGTTTCTTGACGAGCGGCTTCGGATCTCCGGCAGGATACTCCTTTTCATACGCTGCAACCTTCTCATTATACTGCTGCATCGCCGTGGCGTTGCTTTGCTTGATGAACTCATCCATCTGCGCATCCTGACTCGTGTCCTGA
Organism: Bacteroidota bacterium; assembly: GCA_017860635.1. Taxonomy (GTDB): domain Bacteria; phylum Bacteroidota; class Ignavibacteria; order UBA10030; family UBA6906; genus JAGDMK01. The sequence continues at coordinate 17,976 of JAGDMK010000068.1, read as the reverse complement.
GTCTCCAGCTGCTTGACCATTGAGCGAAGGGATGTGAGGATATCTTTATAGATGCCTTTCTGATCCGCCGGAGCGCTGGCCTGCGCCTTCTCCTGTTCCGCGATACTCGCTTTGAGATCGGCAATCTGTCGCTTCCTCGTATCAGCCGAGAGCGGAGTGAGTTCGGGCTTCGATGGCAGCCGCTGTTCGCGCAACTCGGCATACTTCTTCTTGAAGGCGTCTGTCTTGACGAACGTCCGCGCAAAATCCCCTACGGCCCGGACAACAGCAGCGCGTTTTTCCTTCGGAATCGCACGGCACGCAGAGGGAAACGAGAACGAACCATACATGATACTGCTCTCAATGTAGTCCTGAACAGCCGTCTTTGTGGTCTTCATGACGGCCAGATAGTCGTCGATCCCGGAAGCAGGGACAAGGAACAGAAGCGCCAGAAGACCCGGCAGGAAATGATGCATATTCAGTCTCCCTCAAGATGGATTGTGGATGGGAAAGATGCGCATTGTACGACGCCAAACACACAACGCTGCTAGTGTCTTTACAAGATACCGTGCGGGAGTGTCATTCGCAAACAGATCTGATCGAGGTCCGGATTGCCGCCCGGGTGAGGAAGTAAAGACTGAGGCGAACCGGGGGAGGAGCACTGCTCCACCCCCGATCTGCGTCATTCGTACCGCAGTGCGTCGATGGGATTCAGAAGGGCCGCTTTGCGCGCAGGGTAGAATCCGAAGAAGAGGCCGATAGCTATCGAGAAGCCAAACGACAGGATGATCGAGAACGCTGTCACGATCGTCGGCCATTTTGCAAGTTTCGCGATCGCCAGAGATCCTCCCACTCCAAGGGCAATCCCGAGAATGCCTCCCAGAAGACTCAGGACGAGCGCTTCAATCAGGAACTGCGAGAGAATATCGCGTCCCCGTGCACCTACCGACATGCGGATCCCGATTTCACGAGTCCGCTCGGTGACCGAGACGAGCATGATATTCATGATGCCGATGCCGCCCACCAGCAGGGACACGCCGGCGATGCTGGCAAGCAGTATCGTGAGGATTTCCGTCGTCGCTGTGGCTGTCTCGGCCAGATCCGACTGATTGCGTATCGTGAAATCATCCTGCTCATAGGACTCGATCTTGTGGCGCATCCGGAGCAATTCTCTGATCTGGCGTTCGGCCTCCGCGATGGACGTCGGGCTCGTCGCGGACACGGTGATCTGCCGCAGATACGGGAAGTGCGAGAGGCGCCGCAGGACGGTGGTGTAGGGTGCGAGGATGATATCGTCCTGATCCTGACCCATCGCATTCTGCCCCTTCTTGGAGAGCACGCCGATCACTTTTGCCGGCATGTTTCTGAGCCGTATCGTCTGACCGACGGGAGAACTCTCCGGAAACAGATTGTCCGCCACAGTCTGTCCTAGCACGCATACCTTCGCAGCACCCTTGACGTCCTGCTCCGAATAGAACTCCCCGTACTCAATGGTCCATTTCCGGATCTCAAGGTAGTTCGCTCCCGTTCCCTCGATGCTTGTGCCCCAGTTGAGGTTTCCTGCGACAGCCTGTCCACCGGACCGAGCCCCGGGAGAGACGTACGCCACTGCGGGACATTCTTTTTCGATGGCTGCAGCATCAGCTTCGGTCAGCGTCGTCATTGACCCCGCTCCAACACGAATGCCTCCCTGTTGCTGGGATCCCGGGAACACAATCAGGACGTTTGTCCCCAGCGATGCGATCTGCTGCTTGACCGAGTACTCGGCTCCCTGCCCGATTGCCAGCATGGCGATCACTGCCGCTACACCGATAATGATGCCCAGCATGGTCAGGAACGAGCGCATCTTGTTCCGGCGCAGCGCTCGGAACGCCGACCGGAGGATATTCAGAGTCTTCATTCTTCGGCCTCCTCGTCAATCACCGGCATCTCCTTGAGCACCTCCGACGCCACCCGCGGCACAGGGTTCAGCTTGTCCGAACGCACCTTGCCATCCCGGAAGACGATGTGACGCCGCGTGAACTGTGCAATATCCGGCTCATGCGTCACGATGATGATCGTGATCCCCTGCCGGTTCAGTTCCTGGAATATCCCCATCACCTCAACGCTGGTCCGGCTGTCCAGATTGCCGGTGGGTTCGTCAGCCAGCACGATGCTGGGATTGTTGACCAGTGCGCGGGCGATTGCCACGCGCTGCTGTTGTCCTCCGGAAAGCTGGTTCGGAAAGTGATGGACCCGGTCTGCCAGTCCGACCTTGTCCAGAGCAGAAACAGCACGGTTGTACCGCTCGGTATTGGTCATGGCACAGTACAGAAGCGGGAGTTCGACATTCTCCAGGGCCGACGTACGGGAGAGGAGGTTGAAGCCCTGGAACACGAAGCCGATCTTGCTGTTCCGGATATGCGCGAGTTCATCCCGGGTGAGTTTGCTGACGTCAATGTCTTCGAGAATATAGGTCCCCTTCGTCGGAATATCGAGGCATCCAAGAATGTTCATAAAGGTGGACTTCCCCGATCCGGAAGCACCCATAATCGCCACGAATTCTCCGTGCTGCACATCAAGCGAGATACCGCGCAATGCATGGACTTCCACTTCCCCAAGCTGGTAGTTTTTCACCAGATGGGAGATTTGGATGAGCGGGCCGTTCCGTTGAGGTTCGCCTCTGTCCGCGAGAGCGCTCATCTCGGTCCACCGCCACCCATCGGGGGCCGCTGCTGCGACCCGGTCAACGGGCTGGTTGACTGAGTTGATTGCGAGCTTGCATTCGAGGAAGCCCCAAGCACGACCTGATCACCGTCTTTGAGTTCCTCGGTGATGATCTCGGTGTACCGTCCATCCGAAAGGCCCGTTACAATGAAGACAGGCTGCAGCTGACCCTTTGCGTTGCGAATCCAGACCCGGCCGCGCTGGCGTTCCCCCACACCCGAGGCATCGCTTTTCTGATACTCCGGAAAGGTGATCTGGACTCCGAAGCGTGTATTTGCGCCGGCACGGGTGCTCGGTTTCACGACGGTCACAACCGGCGGCTTCGAATCCTCGCGCATCTTGTCCATCACCTTTCGCACTGCGGCCCTCAACTCATCCTCGGCCATCTCCCCGCCGTGGGCCGTACGGATCGAATCACGGATTGCACTCATTCTGGCCCGCCATGCTTCCGGGTTTCCCTGCGGACCCGGCCCTCCGCCACTTCTCTCCGGCCGCGTCATCCCTTCACCCCTCTGCCGTCCTTCCCTCCCCATTCCCATACCCATTCCCGTCCCCATCCCCGCCTGACGCATTTCTTTGATCGCCGTGCTGTCGATAAGGTCGGAAGGAGGTTGGAAGCGAAGAGCCATATTGGGAACGCGCAGGACGTTCTGTGCACTGCCGACCAGGATCTTGACGCTCGCAGTCATGCCCGGCATGAGCTTGAGCTGCTTGTTGTCGACATCAACCACAACGGTGTAGTTGACGACGTTTTGAATCGTCACCGGCGCCAGACGGATCTGTGAGACTGTCCCGGAAAACGTATCGTCCGGATACGCGTCAACGGTGAACGTTGCTTCCTGCCCGACGCTGATCTGTCCGATATCGGACTCATCTATAGTGGCCAGCACCTGCATCTTGTGCAGGTCGTTGGCAATCGTGTACAACGTGGGCGATGAGAAGCTGGCGGCAACGGTCTGGCCGACGTTCACCTGACGGTCAATCACCACCCCGTTGATCGGGGCGTAGATGGTGGCATAGGCGAGATTGATCCTGGCCCTCTCCACAGTTGCCTGTGCCTGTTTGAGCGCGGCCTTGTTGGATTCAAACGCTGTCAGCGCGGCATCATAGTTGACCTGGGACTCGAGATTCTTTTCGAACAGGGCCTTCGTCCGTTCATACACGCGTTTCGCATCATTGAACTGCGCCTGGGCTCGCTCGAAGCTCGCAGAGGCGTCTTTAACCGATTGCTGGAGAAAGGTCGGATCGATCTGGGCGATTACCTGCCCTTCTTTCACGATCGAATTGAAGTCCGCATAGAGCTTCGCGATGATGCCGGAGACCTGTGTACCTACCGCAACGCTGATGACGGCGTTGATGGTCCCCGTGGCCGTCACATTCATTGTGATATCGCCCCGCGAGACTTTGTCGAAACGAAACTCATACGTATCTTTTGCTGACCGGAAGAACAGGAGATATGCGGCAACAAACCCGACGAGGACAACCAGGGAAATCCACATCCAGCGCTTCATACTATACACCCCGCGAAAAGGTCATACCACAGTGGTCAGATCCGGCACTTGCCGGGTCTTGTATTAGACACAGAAACCTGCAATCTGGCTTAGTGACTCAGGGAGAAACTTTGATGGCCCACAAGTATACGGAAAAAGGGGCTGAAATTCAGCTCGGGAACGGCATGCAGTCTGTGGACTACATGCGGGCCTGATAGGATCAGACGGAGATCCGCGCCGCGACGCTACGCAAAAGGATGCTCCGTCGGATAGAATGTCCCCCTGGGGAGATTGACCCCGATATCATCGACGCCGCCCGCATGGGTAAAACCCACAGCCGTGTGGTGAGGGAACCTCTTCTCCAGAAGCACGTGCCGGTAGAACCGCCCCATTTCCCTGATGGCAAAGACCCCGATCGATCCGAAGGACTTCGGATCAATGTCCAGGATCTCTCCCTCCGCCACATACGCACGCAGATGAGCATCGGATGTCGACTGGAGCCTGAAGATTGTCACGGCGCCGGGCTTGATGCGGCCCTCGAGCGTTCCCCGCGTGATGTGCGGCTCCTTCCCCGGCTCCATGAGCCGGTGCATGATGACCTGATACTTCATCACTGATGCTGCCATGCAGGACGAAGAGGTGTTGCCGCAGTGAAATCCCATCCAGAGATCGTGGGGGGCATAGTCGCGCAGCTGCCCTTTCGCTTCTTCTATCATATCGTACGGAACGGTATTGTTGACATCGAGGATTGCCGGCGGCAGCATGGTCGCACAGGAAACACAGTACTCACTCAAGGCACCGTAGATGTCGGATTCGCAGGAGATCGGGATACCATGCGCCGCAAGACGGCCGTTGATGAAACAGGGAGTAAATCCGAAATACTTCTCGAATGCCGGCCAGCATTTGTTCGCAAACACGGCATAGCGGGATGCACCCAGATTCTTCTCCATGAAATCCAGCAGAGACAGCTCGAACTGCGCCAGCGGTTCCATCAGATCCGGATACGTATTTCCTTTTCCCAGCTCCCTGGCCATGTCCGCAGCGATCGCTTTGATCCGGGGATCCCCTTTCGCAGAAAGGAAGAGGTCGTACATGTCGAGTTCGCTGTTCTCCACGACCTCGACGCCGAGGTCAAACAGCGGCTGGATGGGCGCATGACACGTCAGGAAATCAAACGGCCGTGGCCCGAAGGAGAACACCTTGAGATTGCGCAATCCGACCCACACCCGCGCCACCGGGAAGAACTCGCGGATCATGCCGGCCACCTCTGACGGCGTCCCGACCGGATACTGAGGAAGATGGATCTTGAGTCGCCGGAGCCCGGCATTGTACGAAGCGCTCAGGAGTCCGCAGTACGCATCCCCCCTTCCGCCGAAAAGGTCCTTCCCTGAATCCTCCGCAGCTGCCGCGAGCATGACCGGCCCGCCGAACCGCTGCGCGAGGAGGGTGGTGGGTCCTTCCGGACCGAAGTTCCCGAGGTACAGTGCCAGTGCGTTGATGTTCCTGTCCCGGATTTCCTGCAGGACACGCACAACGTCGTTTTCATGTTCGATGATCGTGTCGATTTCCACGACGTCGATCCCCTGCTTCACGCACTCTGCAGCAACTTCCTTTCGTCTCCTCCGTGAGAGGTCGATCGGGAAGCAATCCCGGCTGACAGCGACCAGGCCCATGGTAATGGCCGGAAGGTTTTTCATGATTGTTTGGTCCTTTCATCGGCCTCGTCCTGGCCATAGGTGGCCGTGGAGCCGTGTTTGCGTTCGAAGTGCTTGTGCAGAAGCGCATCGCTCAGCTGGGGAGTTCCGGGGTTGATCTGGAGCGTCAGGTAGGCCATCCGGGCGATCTGTTCCAGTGCGATACTGTGTTCCACGGCCTGGTCCGCCGATGTACCCCAGGTGAATGGACCGTGAGATGCCACGAGCACCATCGGCACATTCTCATGCGAACGCTCCTCGAACGCTCTCAGAATCTGCCGGCCGGTTTCTTCTTCGTAGTTCCCCCCAATCTTGCTTTCGTCCATCGGCGGCGTGCACGGAATGTCCTCGGCCACATAGTCGGCATGGGTTGTGCCGAGCACCGGAATCGATCGCAGCGCCTGCGACCATGCGACGGCATAGAGGGAGTGGGTGTGTACAACCCCGCCGATGTCGGGCCATGCCGCATACAGCACAGCATGCGTCCGCGTGTCTGATGACGGCTTGAGCCGGCCCTCGACGACTCTGCCCTGAAGGTCCACCACCACCATGTCCTCCGGCTGCAACGCATCGAAGGGCACGCCGCTGGGTTTGATCGCAAAGACGCGGCGCCCGGCATCGAACGCACTCGCGTTGCCGAAAGTTTTTGTCACGAGACCGAATCTCGGGAGATCCAGGTTCGACGCCCATGCACGGTGTTTGAGCTCGGCGTAGAGACTCATGTGTGTGCCCCTCCAGTCGTCATTTCGGATTCAATGAATGCGCCCAGGCGCTTGTAGCGCGCATACAGGCCATCATACTGTTGGTGACGGGCGGCATCGGGTGCATACTCCCGCTCAAACCCGCTGCCCATCGCCTTCTTTGCCTCATCGATTGTCGAATAGAGACCAGCGGCTGCGGCAGCACACATCGCAGCACCCAGTGCACAGGTCTGCTCCGACCTCGGCACTGCGATCGTCATTCCCATTACATCGGCCACGGTCTGCATGATGAAGGAAGATTTCTTTGCCACGCCTCCCAGGGCAATGACGCCGTCAATGCGCACCCCTTCCTCCCGGAACCGGTCCACGATCATCCGCGCGCCGAATGCTGTTGCCTCCACGAGTGCCCGGAAGATCTTGGGGGCATCGCTCCCGAGGTTCAGCCCGGTGATGGCCCCCTTCAGAAGCTGGTTTGCATCCGGTGTCCGGCGCCCGTTCAGCCAGTCCACCGCGAGCACTCCCGATTCTTCCAGCGGGAGCTCCGCAGCGGCCGCCGAGAGTGCGTTGATGATCCGTTCCTCCGCTTCATCGACGATTCTCGCCCTGAGCTGAGGTTCAAGGAGCGTCGAGGAACCGATGATCTCCCGGACCGGCCAGAGCAGGACGTCCTTGAACCAGGCATACACATCGCCGAAGGCCGATTGTCCGGCTTCCATGCCGAGCATTCCCGGTATGATGGAGCCATCGACCTGGCCGCAAATCCCTCTGATGAGCTTCTGACCCATCTCCTCATTCGGAACGACGATCATGTCACATGTCGAAGTCCCCATGATTTTGGTCAGCACGTACGGCCGGATCTCTCCGCCGATAGCACCCATATGCGCATCGAAGGCGCCGACTCCCACACGCACTTCCGGCGGCAATCCCAGCCGTGCTGCCCATTCCCGTGTCAGGGTTCCGGCCACAACGTCGCTCGTGTGCGTCTCTGTGTACAGGCGGGCCCGCAATCCGGCCAGCATCGGGTCCAGCGTGATGAGGAACTCCTCCGAGGGAAGACCACTGAAGTTTTCGTGCCACATGGCCTTGTGGCCGGCGGCGCAGCGGCTCCGCTTGAGCGAGTGCGGGTTCGTGTTACCCGTCAGGACGCCGGGTATCCAGTCGCAATGCTCAACCCACGAGAACGCGGCCTGGCGTACACGCGGATTCGTGCGCAGGATGTGCAGGAGCTTTGCCCAGAACCACTCCGAGGAATAGACTCCTCCTTCATACTTCGTGTAGTCAGTGCCTCCCCAGCTCTTTGCTACACGGTTGATCTCTCCGGCCTCGTCAACGGCCGTATGATCTTTCCACAGAACAAACATAGCATCCGGCTCTTCTTCGAAGCCTGGAATCAATGCGAGAGGAGTTCCCGCACTGTCAACTGCAACGGGTGTGGACCCCGTTGTGTCAACGGAAATACCGCGGATGCGCTCGGCAACGCCGGCCGGCGCAGCAGCAACAGCGGCACGAACGGTGTGCTCCAGGCCCTCGAGGTAGTCGAGAGGATGCTGACGGAACCGGTTTGACGCCGGATCACAATACAAGCCCTTACCCCATCGGGGATAATACTCCACGGCCGTTGAGACTTCCGTTCCGTCCGCAGCGTCGATAATGAGCGTCCGAACTGAATCTGTCCCGTAGTCAATGCCAATAACCGCATCACGTGGGATCATACATGGTACTCCCGGTAGGTAGTGTGCCACTTCCAACCTGACACTCCGGATTCCTGTGCATCCGTCCCCCGCGGCATACGGAAAAGTCTACATTCCGACAGGACTCTTCAGAGCCAGAAACAGAATTGTGATTCCGAAGATGGAGGCGAGGATGCACCGGAGGAAATGCATGCAGGAATGTATTGAGATTGGAGCTGAGTTGCAACGAGGGAGGGGTATCGCGGTCAGCAGTACCGCGGTCAGCACCCCCATGCCAGACTTTCCACGGCACGCCTTTGCCGATGTGCTCAGGCAGTTGGCCGGAGCAGCACAGACTCCGGCCGGAAGAGTGAGCGTCTCCGCTCCGCTATGTCGTTGCCACGACCGCGGTTTGTACCGGCGGATCCAGGACTGCGATCACGTCAGGACGCAGGAGAGCATAAATTGAGTAGATGCCGAGCGCTGTTCCGAACGGTATATCAATGAGTTTCAGGGCGCTCAGGACAATCATAAAAATGCGAGACCACCGGGCATGGCGCAGAAGAGCGATTCCGCCGACAATGCCCGGGATGGCCACAACGAACATGATGCTGATGGCCACCGTCCCGATGATGCCCAGCACAAGCAAAGCATCCTCATCTCCACTCAGTGCGCCAATCCCCCCGAGAAGGAGGAAGAGAAACATCCCGATGACAATAAGCAGCCCGCTGTGCACCAAATGCAGGATTCCGACGGTTTGAATGTGGCTTTCTGGTTTCATGGATGTCTCCGGATTATATCAAGTGTGCAGTAGAGTGTACGTATGCACGCTCATTCAGTTACACCCGATTTCCCCCATATTCCGCTAAATCTCCCAGCCGCGCGCCGCAAATATGCGGCCGAAGCGGTCCCTGGCCTCGACCACGATGGCGCCTTCCGGCTATTCCGGAACGGCCTTGAACAGGTGAACATGCCATCCTCCGGGCGTCAGATTGGAACTGTACTCACGGTACATGATCGGCACTGGTACACAAACAGGGGAATCGGTGACGGCAAGCCCGCGGTGTCTTGTCGTTCGATCCCCCTGCAGTGAACGGGGTAACGATTGCAGCTCAGGCCCTGGGCTTCCTGTTGAAGACGAGGAACAGGATACCCGCAATCGTCATGATGCCACCCCACCAGACCCGGGGATGGAGATTTGCAAGGACTGTCGGTGGCAGTTCACCCGACATCATACCGACGATCCCCGCTCCGAGTATGAGGACACCAAGTACCAGCAGAAGGATGCCGACAAAAAACCATATGGATTTCATGGATGGGATCTCCTACCAGTAGATGATGTTCAGGATGATGAGGACAATGAGAGAGAGAAGGGCGTAGAATGCCGGGCGGCGCAGGAACGGAATCCCCGTATCGTGTACTTCCGCCGTCAATCCCTTCACCAGTCCAACCAGTTCCTCGCGGGGCTTCTTCTTCGTAAACAGGCTGATGACGATCGTCAGAACGAAGCAGATCAGCCACGCCCACCATGCCCGCCAGAAGTTGACAGCCATATCGCTGGAGTTGTCGGACATCGTGATGATGCTCCCGCTAATCCACTGGAATTTCACTGCCAGGAACATCAGGAACGAAGATCCCATGCCTGCAAGCAGACCCCAGAACGCCCCCGCCGGAGTGATCCACACGACGAACATCCCGAGCAGCATCGTTGCAAAGAGCGGCGCGTTCACCCAGGAGAAGATGGCCTGCATGTAGTCCATGATGCTCGGAAAACTCTTTGCCCAGTATGCCGTCCCGACGCTGATAATGATACCGACAATTGTCGTGACACGTCCCATCCAGAGGAGGTGCTCGTCACTCGCATCTTTCTTGATGAGCGCTCTGTAAATATCATAGGTCCACACGGTGTTGAAGGCGCTCACGTTGCCGGCCTGACCGGCCATGAAGCCCGCAAGCAATGCCGTAATCCCCAACCCGATCAGCCCTTCCGGATAGTAGCGCGCAATGAGGAGAGGAAGGGCGGAATCGTAATTCACCTGCCCGCCGTCCTGAAGCAGCGCGAAGCCGGTGGTCGAATCATTGGCAAGGATGTACGCAACGAGTCCGGCCACAATCACGATAAACGGAACAGCCATCTTGAAGAATGATGCGATGATCGGCGTCATGCGCGCCGACCGCAGATCTTTCGCAGAGAATGCACGCTGGACAACCAGAAAGTCCGTGGTCCAGTAGCCGAACGACAGCACGAAACCCAGTCCGAGGATGATCCCGCCCCAGGTGACCATCATCCCGTTCTGTGCCGGATCCCCCGATGTGGACCAGAGCGTGTTGTACGCGGCCGGGACGCGTGCGAACACTTCGTCAATGCCGCCGATCTCGACAACACCGAGAATCGACACCAGAAAGAGACCGAACCAGATCAGAAAGAACTGGACAATCTCGGTGAAAATGGCGGATAGGAGTCCGCTCATCGTGACGTACGCAGCCACCGTTGCCGCCGAGATCCACATGCTGACATCCCAGCTCCATCCGAGGAACGTATGCAGCACGAGAGCCATTGCATAAAGGTTGATGCCGGACACCAGCACGGTCATCACCGCAAATGCGATCGCGTTCAGGACCCGGGTCTTTTCATCGAAGCGCAGTTTCAGATAGCCGGGTACGGAATGAATGCGGCTGCTGTAGTAGAAGGGCATCATGTAGACGCCGAGGAACAGCATAGCGGGGATGGCGCCAACCCAATAGAAATGAGCGACGTACATTCCGTACTTGAACGTGTTGCCCGTCATCCCGAGCAGCTCGAGCGCGCCCAGGTTTGCCGAGAGGAAGGCCAGCCCTGCCACCCACATGCTGTTCTTCCTCCCCGCCATGAAGAAATCTTCCTGGTTCTTTGTGAACTTCTTGAGGTAGTACCCCAACCCCAGGATAAACGCAAAGTAGATGGCGATGATGAGCCAGTCTAATACGCTGAGACCTATTGAAGCCATGTGGTGTCCTTTCTGCGTGTAATGGGATTGCCGGTGCGGGCCCGGGTTATCGTACGGTCAGGATCCGCGACTGCACCTGCGCGGAATGCGGACCGACCATGATCGTGAACGTCCCGGGTTCTACACGGTATTGCATTGTCTGGTCATAGAACGCAAGATGATCCGGCGTAATCACGAAATCCACCTCACGTGATTGTCCCGGTGTCAGTGGAATCTTCCTGAAGCCCTTCAGTTCCATCACCGGCCGCGTGACGCTCGCCACGTCGTCGCGGATATACAGCTGCACCACTTCCTCACCTGCCCGTTTCCCTGCATTGCGCACGCGCACGGTGACATGAACTGAGTCGGTCGTTGAGATTGTTGCCGCACTGAGACGGAGGTCATCGTACGCAAATGTGGTGTAGCTGAGTCCGAACCCAAAAGGATACAGAGGCGTCAGCGGCAGATCCAGATACTTTGATGTATAATTGTTTGCAGTATCCCCGGGCCGCCCCGTGTTCTTGTGATTGTAGTAGACGGGGACCTGTCCGACGGTACGGGGAACGCTGACGGGGAGTCTGCCCGAAGGGTTGTAATCGCCGAAGATGACATCCGCGAGTGCGTTTCCCGTCTGCGTGCCCAGATACCATCCCTCGACGATTGCCGGCACATGCCCGGCGGCCCAGGCAATGCTGAGGGGCCGCCCATTCATGAGCACAAGCACGACAGGTTTGCCTGTCTGCACGACGGCTTCCAGCAGCGCCTGCTGCGAGCCGGGGAGATCCAGTGAAGAACGGCAGGAAGCCTCGCCGCTCATATCCCGGCCTTCGCCAAGCGCCAGGATGACTGCATCAGCCCGCCGCGCAAGTCCAAGAGCGGCTGCGAAGCCTTCTGTCCCCGACGTGTCGATGCTGCAGCCACGTGCATATCCCACCCGCGTCGTCCGGGCAACGGCCTCTGTGATCCCATCCAGAAGTGTCACGACTTCGTCTGCGCGTCCGTGCGCTGCCCATGGCCCAAGCGGGCTGTCGTTGTCTGCAGCCAGCGGACCGATAACAGCGAGCAGAGGAAGATCTTTTCTGAGCGGAAGGAGTTGGTTTTCGTTCTTCAGGAGAACGATGGACTTTCTCGCCATATCGCGCGCGATGGCGAGATGATCGGGATGAAGGAGCATCGCCTTCTCGATATCAGCATCTGTCCAGCGGTACGGGTTGTCAAAGAGACCGAGTCTGTACTTGACGCGCAGAACGCGGCGCACCGCTTCATCGATCACAGATTCCGGGACCGTGCCCGCCTTCACGAGATCAGCGAGATGTCTCCAGTAGGCATCCGATTCCATGTCCATATCCGTACCGGCAGTGATGCTCAGCCGGGCGGCGTCAGCAAGTGTCCCGGCAATGCCATGCTGTTGCAGCTCTCCGATGGAGCCCCAGTCGCTCACAACGAATCCCCTGAAGCCCCACTCGGTCCGGAGAATGTCCGTCAGCAGCTGCCGGTTCGCCGTGCTCGGGATCCCGCCGATTTCATTGAATGAGCACATAGTGGTGCCCGCACCTGCGTCAACGGCAGCTTTGAACGGGGGGAGATACACTTCGCGTAATGTCCGCTCTGTAATGTCGACCGTATTGTAGTCACGTCCCCCTTCGGCTCCACCGTACGCGGCGAAGTGCTTCGGGCAGGCCATGATGGTGAACGGCGAGGCGAGGTCGGCCGTCTGGAATCCTCGCACACGTGCGGAGGCCATGGCTGCTCCAAGGTAGGGATCTTCCCCGGACCCCTCCACAATGCGCCCCCAGCGGGGATCCCGGGCAATGTCGACCATCGGTGCGAATGTCCAGTGAATCCCACTTGCAGCCGCTTCGGTGGCTGCCACACGGGCCGAACGATACACTGCGTCCGGATCCCAGCTGCTCGCTTCTGCAAGCGGAACAGGAAATGTCGTGCGAAAGCCGTGGATAACATCCAGACCGATGAGGAGCGGAATCTTCGTTGGGGATTGCGTAACGGCGATTTCCTGAAGCTGGCGGATAAGCTGGGCCCCTGTGGCATTGAAGATCGATCCGACAGTTCCTGCGCGAATCCGGTCAATGAGATCAGGGCGCCGCTGCCCCGGACCCGTCATGGAATCGGTCCAGCCGCCGCTGTATTGAGCGAGTTGACCGACTTTCTGTTCAAGGGTCAGGCGGGCAAGGATTGAATCCACGGACCGGTTGATTGATGCCTCTGACTGCATATCCCCGGTCACGGCAGATTGGCCGCCGGAGCTGGCAAGACTGGAGGCAAGGGCTACACCGCACAGGAGGAAGCCGGGATGACGCATCGGAAGTTCTTCTGCTGTAATGATGAACTGCCAGAGGAGGTGTAGCAATATAGAGAATCGCCTCACCATGCACAACAGCAGAATGTCGGTGCAACCGTTTGTTTCACCGATTCCCACCCCTGTTACGACGACCGGGGGATTGGTTCTGACCCCGATTTTCTCTATATTGAAGAATTATGGGCCTGTCGATTTTGAACGATGGCGGGCATAAGAGTCCCGTCAGGCCGACAGGCCGTTTTCATTACGTGAAAGGATGTCCTATGCACTACCTTTTGGCCACCCTGCTGGTGGTCGGTCTTACCGGATGCTCTTCATCAGGAGAAAAGAACGTGAAGCTCGAAACACAGCAGGACAAAGTAAGCTACAGTATCGGCTTGACAGTCGGCAATAACCTGGTGCGCGATTCTATCACGATCATGCCTGATGCGTTCCTTCGCGGCGTGATGGATGCCAGGCGTGACAGCGCTGAACGGCTGATGACCGACATGCAGGTTCACGAGACCATGATTGCGTTCAAGAAGCAGATGGATTCCGTGGCCATGGAGCGGGCGCATGCCCAGGCTGTCAAGAACAAGGAAGCGGGGGATACGTTCCTCGCAACCAACGCCCATGCTCCGGGTGTCAAGACCCTCCCGAGCGGACTCCAGTACCGCGTGATCACGGAAGGCAAAGGCAAGACCCCCACGGCGGCGTCGACCGTTAAGACGCACTATCGCGGAAGGCTGCTGGACGGGACCGAGTTCGACAGTTCGTACAAGCGCGGTGAGCCTGCGGTGTTCCCTGTGACCGGTGTGATCAGCGGGTGGACCGAAGCTCTGCAGCTGATGAAGGAAGGGTCCAAGTGGGAGCTGTTTATTCCCTCAAACCTGGCCTACGGCGAGCAGGGTGCGGGCGGCGTCATCCCGCCGAACGCCACGCTGGTGTTCGAGGTAGAACTGCTGGAGATTCAGAAATAGCACTGGTCCGAGCGGGATCCTCTTTTCTGCTGGTCAGGAAGATTGGAATGCCGCCCAACGAAGGCTGTGACGCAAGGAGCTCTCCCAATTGCGCCGCCGCTGAAAAAAGTCAGGGGCTGCCTCATGACCCATGAGACAGCCCCTTTTCGTTTCCTGACAGACTATGATACCGCCCACTCCAACTCGCGGGGCGCTTACTTCACAAGCATCATCCTCAGTGTCTGTACGGACTTGCCTGCCTGAAGCTTGTAGAGATACACACCGCTCGCCAGTCCCGCGCCGTTAAACTGCACGCTGCTCTCACCCGCATCGACCATACCGTTCACCAGCGTCGCCACCCGTTCACCCAGCAGGTTGTACACGGCGAGTGTAACTTGCTGACGGTCGGGCAATGTGAACCGGATGGTGGTCGTAGGATTGAACGGGTTCGGGTAGTTCTGGCCCAGCTGGAATGCCCCCGGTGTAGTACTTATGGTACGGACATCCAATGGAGTCGGGCCGTTCCACTGAAAGCTGGTAGCGCCAATGGTCCCGTTGTCCGCTGCCATCGGGTCCGTAGCGGTGAGCTGCACAGCCGCACCGTTCTTGGCAAGGAACATGTAGCCAACCCGCAGCTGATTCTGCGCCGCCTTGGTCGAATACCGGTCTTCCTTCCGGACCCTCAGCGCATCGGACGCAGGAGATCCCGGCACCGTCAGGAGGCCGTACGCATCGACCGTGTAAGTCACTGTGTGGGCCGTGGTGTCCGGTCCTACTTTGAATGGCATTCCCAGAATGGTCGCTGTTCCTGAGAGCACTTCGTTGTATGATGTCGTCCACGTCTTGCCCATTTGCATCGGGAGGCCATAGTAGATAGCCGCGGGCGACTTCACCCACTGCCCCTCGGCCGGGAAGGGGTTGCCCTGTATGAACGCATTGCCGGAACCCTTGAACCCGTAGTCCAGCAGATCCGTCCCCAGGGTCATGTAGTTGTATCCCGCCCCTCTCAGTGTCACCGTGCTGGAAAGATCCGCAAACCAGAATGAGTACGTGAATGCGGTGTCACTCAGCGCATGTGTCGCCGCCGGAAAGTTGCTTGCGAAATACGGCGTGCCCGCAGGAGCTACACTCTTCAACACCATCCTGGTGTGCGTGGCAAGACCGGTGAAGTTCCACGAGCTTGCGCCGGGCGCGCCGATGTTTGCCGTCGACGTCAGTGTGTCGATGTTGTACGTGATGGTCCTGCCAGCCCTGAAAAAGTCGCCAACATCAGTGGCATCAATCGTCGTACCCTGGCTCAAGGCAGTGGTCACACCCGCCCCGAGCATCGCAGCACAGATAAATCCATACACAGTCCTTTTCATACCTTCTCCTTCATTGTTCACAAAATCCCATTCAGGAATTCTACCTGGATCATCATATCCCTGCACGTTTCATGGTTCATCCCGATCAGACTTGTTCTCGATTCATCCCGATCAGGTTCGTTCTCGGTTCATCCTGATCAGCCTCGTTCTCGGTTCATCCTGATCAGCCTCGTTCTCGGTTCATCCTGATCACGATCGCTCCTGGTTCACCTTGATCAGACACGCTCCCGGTTCATTCTAATCAGACACTCTTCCCCCTCTCCACATTCAGACAGCTCTCCCCAGTATCTAACGCTCTTCCGGCTCGTTCCGTTCGGACATTCCCCCAATGCAGCGCGTTCCAAGGGGCTCCGCCGTTCTCGTGTCCAACGGCAGCGACGTTGTTACATTCGTATATCCAGCGCCAGCATATACGTGCGTGGCGGCATCATGTTCCCGATCAATTCCACATAGTTGTACTGGAACGCATTGTTGACACTGGCGGTCAGGGTGAGCGGGACTGAGCCCAGCGTGAAATCCGCACCCAGGCGGAAATCCGTGACAAGGATCTCTGTTCGCTCCTCACCGTCCAGCACAACACCCGTCTTGCTCAGCACATCGTCCACACGATCGACCCGGCTGATGTACCGGAAATCAGTGGAGCCAAACACAGGACCGACCCGGCCGGACAGCGTGGTATAGAAGAGGTGACGGGGGCGGTATCTGAGAATGTCGTTGCGCGTCAGATCCTGAGGCCACACGTAGGTGTAGCCAAAGTTGTACTGGAGTCCGCCATCGAAGAATCCCAGTTTGACCGAGGTTTCAAACCCCTGGATCCGCGCCTTCGCAACATTGCGCCACTGGAACAGGAGAGAGTTTGACGCCGTGTCCACCACGTCCACTTCAATGAGATCATCGAAGTCCGACCGGAAGGCGGCTATGTCAAATGTCCCGATATCTCCCAGGCGCTGGGCGAGTCCGATTTCCGCCGACCAGTTCCGTTCGGGCCTCAGGTCCGCGTTGGGACGGGCAATGACGTTGCTGAATCCTGCCATGAGAAATGCCTCGGCAACTGCGGGAACACGGAAACCCCGCGCAACAGAAGTCCGCAGGGTCGTGCCTTCCACCGGTGTGTAGGCCAGCCCCACCTTGGGGTTGATCTGTCCGCCCGGTGCCGTAATACCCACTGACGAAAAATCGTACCGCACACCCAGAATCAAGGTCAGGGGATCCGCCAGCCGGATCTCGTCCTGCCCGAACAGCGCAAATCCGCCGATGACCCGCTGTGTAATGACGTCGCCTCCGATAATGTCGAGGTTCAGATCCACGCCCGTGGTCACGGTATGATCGACATGGGGGAGCATCGTGGCCGCAGTCTCGAATCTGAAGTCATCCGCAATCGATTCCGCGCGCCCGATGCCGCTCCGGGTTTCAAAACCCCAGTCGTTGTGGAACCACATGGCCCGTGTGGTCAACTGAACATTCTCGCTGAGGACCGTACTGTATTGACCGGTCGTGAAGAACCGTATGGACTTGATGTTGTCATCCTTCTGTTCCACCGGAGGAAGCAGGGCGGCGTCCAAATTGCGCCAGTACAGGAACTGACCGCCGTACTGGTACAACAACCCGAACGTCAACGCGAGCGAGCTCTGCTGCGGAAAATCCTCTCTCAACTTGAGGTAGAAGTTGTATCGGCGGCGGTAGTCATTTTGCCGGTAGCCATCGTCAAGTTGGCGCGACGCAAACAACGCGACACCCAGGTCCCCCACCTTGTAGGCATGGCTGACGGATTGCCCCTGGACAAAGCGGGACTTCGAACTCCATTTCCACTCCTCGTGAGAGGGTTGGTTGTACATTCCTCCGAAAAGGCGGACATGGGTGCTGGCCTTTTCCGGGATCTCTTTCGTGATGATGTTGATGACCCCGCCAAGCGCATTTGAGCCATAGAGGGCTGAGCTTGCCCCCTTGACCACCTCGATGCGGTCCACCTGACCGATCGGGATTGTTTCGAAATTCAGCTCACCGGTGTCCCCCGTAATAAACGGGATGCCATCCAGGAGCATCAGAACCCTACTCCCGGCCCCGCGGTTGTACCCGCTGGAACCGCGGATATTTACCTGAAAGCCCGTCATGTTGACCCCGGGTATATACCGCAGGGCGTCATCGAGCACC
>JAGDMK010000237.1 GCA_017860635.1 Bacteroidota bacterium | reverse complement strand
GCATTGTCTGCCGGTTTTGTCGCCACCAGAGTTTTCGCGTAAACGTAATTGTCGATCGATGCGACGTTGTTCAACCTGGAGACCTCATCGATAGCCCCGTCCGGATCGAGAGTGACGATGACGGAGTGTTTTCCCGGCTCCGCCGACGTCGTCCACGGCACGGAGAGCGAGTCCATATGATATTGTGGACCCACGCGCAGGCGTTTCTCCTCCTGCTTTCCTCCATAGATATCAGCGACAGAAATCTGGACGCTATCCGGCGTGACAATGCCGTAGTTATGCAGCCGAATGCGGAGACCCGGCGGCGGATCCTGGCTCGATCCGGCCTCTGAATGCACAGCGATGTCCCCGGCGGTGATTCCCAGATCCGGCTTCAAGGGAATCGGGAAACGGGAGAGTGGATCCCCTTGCAACGGCGTGCAGTTCAGCATCGTCTCCGCGATGGGGCTGGTGCCAAAGGCCATGCCCAGGCGGTATCTAGCCAGGGAGGTGAGTTTTCCGATTTCGCGCAACATATCCTTGCTGAGGCCGTCCAGAAAATACGTGACCATCAGGCTGCCGGTGTAGGCATATCCGAGCGACGACGAGCTCCAGGCCCCTATGGCGGCACGGTTATCGGCGAGCACGAACTCTTCGGAAAGCACGTCGTTCGAAGGCTCCGCAAAGGCCCCGACGTTACAGCTGACCGATGAGACGAACGGAAGTTGGCCGGTCACGTTCTCCATGTCATAGGGACTCCCGATATCCACTCCCCACATCCGCCCCCCGGAATGGCCCAGGAAATTGATGAAGGCCACTCCTTGCTTTACATAGGATCGCATCTCTTCCGTGTGTTCCCCGTCGATCACGGACGGCGAAGATTTATACACCCGCAATGCTGTGCCCCCGATCGGGGCCGGAGCGACATAGGATTTTATCTGGTCTTCCGTAGTTGAATTGAAATCCCCCTGTTCATACGCCGTGTTCCCCCCCGTGATGAACATAAACTTCTTGTTCCAATCCCCCGGTGCAGTCCGGTCGAATCCAATGATCTTGTCCACAATGGCCGCGGCCTGGGCAGGGTTCTGAACACAGACCCGGCCAATGAACAAGGACGACATGGAGGGTTCCAGCGGGTCAAAGCACCCGTACCAATTGTCGCCGGCGGGCACTCCGTACGCGGGCACAAAATTGACCCGGGAGGAATTCTTCATATAGCGGTGGGGATCCCAACTCGCGTCACCCAGGAGGAGAAGAAATGCCGGAGCGGGCGAGGGCCACATCGTATTCGCGTTCGTCAGATACGCCTTGATTGGGACTGCACCGGGAATTCCGTAGTTGAACTGATCGTAAAGGTCCTGCACGTCGGCGACTGCGACGCGAACACCATTGAAAGAACGCCGTTCGGCAGCAAGGCGCTCAGCGGCCGCGAGAAAATCTCCGTGTGTCACGATGATGTAGTCGGCGCCGGCGCTGCTGGTCCGCAAGTCCGTGAAGCTCTTCCCGGGCCTGATCTGTGCAGGCATCTCCGAACCCCGCGCAACAACGACATAGGTTCTGGAAGTGGAAGCTGTGTCATCGAACGTGGCTGTGAATCCCGAGAGGGAATCCCCGCTCACCGCGACACCTCCAACAAGGCGACCCGTCGAAATGTCGGCCACTGTAATGTCCGGTCCGGGCAACCCGGAGACTGACACCCGGATACTCCCGGGGTCCAATGTAAACGTGAGCCGGCCATCGACTGCCCGTAGCATCCTTGGGTAGTCCACTTCGAACCAGTCGAGGTAAAACTGATTGATGCTGTTGGCTGTCGGAAGTGAAACAATGCGCACGCGGTTTGCACCTGTCGTGAGCCAGGAGGTCGGAATCGCACCGGCAAAGACTACCCCGGCTCTCCCATCAAAGCCAATCTCACCTGCAAGCGAATCATTGACCCAGACCTGTGCCCGATGGTCCGGCGTCACAGAATGCAACGTCGTGCCATACAGGCGGACGCGCAGCACAGCCGCACCCTGGCTGGCATCGATGCTGTCAAGCATGAACGTGTGCGAAAGGGAGGTTCCCGGATAATAATACTCCCAGACCCACCCTTCCCCAGGAGTACCGCCGTTCCGCGTGATCTCGGACTCACCCGTGCCTTCGTAGTAGTCCGTGTTCTCTTCCTGGTGAACGATGGCCATCGAGGAATGTATTGGCGTCGGATTGAACGGTGGGGCTGGTTCAGACGAGACAAACCTGAGCCCTTCACGGTTTCCGACGGTCAGCCAGTACGCGCTGGTATCTGAATAGAAATCGTGATACGTCGAATCCCCGTAGTTGCGCCGACCGTAGAATTCCAGGCTCGAATCACCACGCAGCCTGAGAGGAATCTCCGTGCCGCGATGGAACATCTGCAGCGTTGAAAGATCGCCGGGCAGGACGCCGACGGCCGAGAGATCCTGCAGTGTGAGTCGATACCACCCATCGGCCGCCACCGGAACACGGTAGTACTTCTCTCCGGGAATGAACCAGTCACGCGTGGGATCCGACTGTGCCCGTGCCGTTGTTACCCCGCGCCACCCCTTTGCTTCCTCGTAGTTCCAGAGCAGGCTTTTGTATACATCCTCGAACCAGGGGTCGGCCCCCTCATGCGCCACGGAGGAAGCAGGCTCATTGCCTCCCGTGCCGTCAGGCACAAGAGCGATTTCCAGCCTTCCTTTGAGCAGGCGCCGGAGCAGGCGGGTTGAAGGGTTGTACAGGTAGGGCGCGATCTTGATTGTAGAAATGCGCTGTTGACGTAATGTGACCGGGCGATCGACCACCACCGGCTCCGCCGGCATGAACCGATTCTCTCCGTATGCAACCTTATCCGGCGCGAAGGATGCCGTCGTCTGCAATTCGTCATCGATAGTGTACGCAGGGCATGGGGCAACAAGCACGTCTGCTTGATCTTCGTAGACCGGATCCACGAGCTTCGCTGCGACCCTGCTTCCCCACGGAACTCCGATGGTCAGGACTTCGACGGGAATCTGGGGAGCGCCGACGGCACTCATGCCGGAGATTGCCTCCGCACCGAAGGATTGATACGTTTTGCCGGAGAGTGTCACCGGGATCCGTGAAATCTCTCCGGGAGTGTATTCGACTGTCCAATGCTCCGGTGTCCGGGCAAGAAGAGTGAAGACAGCCTGTCTGGGGCGGGATCCGACCTCGGAAAGAGAGACGGTCGACGCCAGGACCAGGAGGAGCATCAGATGTATGGAAGGGTGTCCCTTCATCGTTGGCGTCCATCGCGTAAGAGTTGCATCACCACCTTCAGGAGAAACAACGGGTTGCCGATAAGATAGCGGCGCCAGAGGCGACGTGGTTCCTGCAGGAGACGATAGAACCATTCCATGCCATGCCTTGACATCCATGCCGGCGCGAGCTTTTTCCTTCCTGAAGCATATTCTATGGTGGAGCCGCCAAACAGCACCACATTCGCGGCGAGCCGTTGCAGGTTCCGGCAGGACCAGTGCTCTTGCAGCGGCATGCCGAAGCAGACGAAGAGGATATTCGGCCTCGCGGCAGCGATCATATCGACGACGCGGTCACTTTCTTCTCCAACCTTGTCGAAGTAGCCATGGTGCGTTCCAACAATCTTGATGGACGGGAATTTCCGCTTCATCGTTGCGCCGGCCTCCTCGGCCGCACCCCGTGAACCGCCGAGCAGGAAGATGGAATACCCCTTGTCTGCCGCGAAGGCGCAGAGCTCCCAGATCCAGTAGGTCAGGACGATTCTGGGAGGCAGCGTAACCCCCAAGAGACGCGCACCCAGGCGGACACCTTCGCCATCACAATAGACGACCGGAGAGTTGTTCAAGATCCTCCTGAAGCTGTCATCCTGCTGAGCAATGTTGATGGCATTGATATTTACATTTGCGAGATACTCGCGGCTGCCTGCTTCGATCCGCTTCGCGATCTCCTCGAGCAAATGCGCCTTGTCCACCGCATCGACCCTCACATCCAGGATCATGACGCTCTCAGGCATTGATCGCCCCCCTCTGCACTGAGAGTGCGGCCGCAAAGGCATCGTCAACGGTGATCAGATTCATGCATGGATCGCCTGGCCTGACGCACCTGCGTTGATCACACGGAGAACAGTCCACTTTCTTGTAGATCAATGAAGATGGAACCAGCGTATGGGGGGCCGTCAGAGCGGGGTCCGATGGGCCGAAAAGCCCCACGACGGGCACTCCAAGAGCCGCTGCCAGATGAAGCGGACCCGAATCGTTTCCCACAAAAAGAGAGGATCCTGAGATCAGCACCGCGCACCCCGGGAGATCCAGCGAAGGAGCGAACATCACTCGCGGTTCACCTATGAACTGCTGCCGCAACTCGGGAAGTTCTCCCTCGTTCTTCCCGTCCCAAAGGAAGACTACCGTTGTTCCCTTCGTGTCCAGAAACCGCCGCGCCAACGAGGCAAACGACTGCTGAGGCCATTGTCTGTAACTCCATCCCGCACAAGGGTGAATGACGACATATTCTCTGGGCGTGATGACGCCGGCGACCGTCAGATCGAAGCGTATGCGGTCAGCCATTGCGGCGGCTATCTTGATCCCCTTCGGTGCGAAGGTACTGCGGAACCCGAGTGCCCGACAGACCAGAAGCGCGCGTTCCGAGATATGGTGTCGTTCATATCTCATCCCGCCTGAATCCTGCATGCCAATCGCCTCCACCGGTGTCGAGAGCAGAAACGGGGTCAGAGAATCTGTGTATCGAAGATATCCCGCAATCCCGGGGGCTCCGCTCAGGAGTGCAACCAGGGCGTTCCTTCGGGGTGGACTTAAGCTGCATGCGACGGAGGGATTCAGATCCCTGACGAGCGAAATGGCGGACGCTACGCCGGCAGCGCTTCGCGCACGGGCAACTCCGTGCACGGTGACCGGGAGGTCGAGAGCTACGAAGAGGTCGGCAACGCTGCTCTCCACTATCAAATGAAGCTGCGCTGATGGGAAGAGGGCCCGGAATCCCTGGAGCGCGGGGAGCATCGCGATGGCGTCTCCGAGCCCGCTCAGCTCGATGAGCGCGACCGACGAGACATCGTCGGCCGGGATCTGCTTTCTGCGCAGGGCAGCCGCGGCAACGCGCATTCCGGCCAGCATCAGCTTGAAACTCATGCCGGCAATCCTTCCCTATGGTTCGCGGCGATGGACGACATCATTTCACGTCCCAGAATTCCTGCAACCACCGGCACATCAAAGCAGCGCAGCGCGCGTTCCCTTCCCTTTTGCCCGAGCCGGCAGCGCTCAGAAGCATCGACGCAGAGGCGGTCAATGGCAACCGCCAGAG
>JAGDMK010000236.1 GCA_017860635.1 Bacteroidota bacterium | reverse complement strand
GGTCATCGACTTTTGCGGCGGAGGAGGTCATCCGGCCGGGATTGAACTGAATCCGGACTTCATATCCATCAAACCAGAATTGCCTGGTCTGCAGCGAATTCAGGCTGGCATACCCCGTCCGCAACATCTCCCATGTCTCTTTTTGATGACGGAGGAGTGCACCGGCTAGGTCCGACCAGGCCGGAGGTTGAGCCCGGCCTCCCTTTGCATCTGCGGCGTGCCCTAGATAGGACCTGAGCTGTTGCGGATCGATGCTGACGCGTTCCAGAGCGGCCTGGTCCGCCATTACTTCTTCCTCCCGCTTCGCTTCGCCGCCTTTGTGCGAACAGTTTCCTTCCTGACGGAGCGCGATTTCTTCTTTGTCGCATTCCTTCTGATCCGCGCCATTACTTCCATAGTCCGGATCTTGTCTTTGTAGAAGTTGAACCCATTCAGCTTCGTGATGTCAAGGTCGGCATCCGAATTCCCCTCCCAGCGCCGGCAGAGGTAGATCGGTTCATAGATGCGGCCGATCTGATACTCGCGGGAAATCGCCAGGCCCAGAGCGTAGTCCTCGCCGTAGCTGACGTTGGGGATCTTGATCTTCCGGATGACGGATGTGGCGAACGCGCGAGGCGCGCCCAGTCCATTGATGCGCAGTGCGTTGTTGCGGCCGTTCTTTGGAGTCCATTCTTTGTGGTCGATGATTCCCGGAGGGATCGGCTCGAGCTGGAAGTTTGTCATCTGGTAGGTCCCGATAACCATCGCACATCCTTCCGCACGGAACGCATCTACGACCTTTTGAAGCGTGGTCTCGTCTTTATAGAGATCGTCACTATCCAGTTGCACCGCGAACCGGCCGCACGCGGCGTCATGGACACCCATGTTCCAGCAGCCGCCGATACCGAGGTCGTCGCGGTCAGGAATGAGGTGGAGTACACGCTTGTCGCGCTGCGCCAGCGAACGCAACAGATCCGTGGTGCCGTCGGTAGAGTGGTTGTCGACCACAATCACATTGAACGCGAAGTCCGTCTTCTGCTTCAGCACTGATTCCACTGCATCGCCAACGGTTCTGACCCGGTTCCGCACCGGAATAATCACCGACGCTTCCACCGGAAAAGAGCCCGTCGCATGGTCCGCTTTGCTGAACTTCGGCGGAAGATAGGCGCCAATCGCTTTCAGATGGGCTGTGGCTGCCTGTTCCATCTCCACCTGCACCTGGCGGTTTTTCGGATCGACATAGTCAAAGAGTTTCTCGCCTGATTTTCGGACATCGCCCTCGACTTTGCTGTAGAGGTATTCCCCGACACGGACCACCGGCCCGAGGCGTGAGAGTGCCAGACGGAGAGCATACCATCCAGCAAAAGAGGACTTCTGCTTCCCGAGGTTCCTCAGCGCTTTCTTCACCATCTGCCCGTCAAGCAGCACCAGCGACCCGAAATTGAAGTCGTCGCGCAGACTGCCAAACTGGTATTCAATGACCGGATGCGGGGTGCGCTTTCCCTCTTTCATATCGTAGTAGTCCGAGAACACAATGCCCGCACCTGTTTGCCCTGCCACGCCGAGAAATCTCTCGATGCCAAACTGGCCGAACGCTATCAGCGTGTCGTGGAGGAGGAGAAGCGCATATGGAGTCTTGAGCTGCTTTCCAAGAAGCGCCATTGTCGCGCTTCCGTGCAGCGTCCCGACGGGCACGACCGTGCATCCTTCGATGGCAGGAACGTCTTGTGCGGTCGCCAGGAGAACGATCCGTTCGACGTATCCCGATGCCCGCAGCTGGTCGATGGTTTCCCGGGTGTACGCAGCGCCCGTGTAGGGCAGAAACGCCGTAATGGGGTTCATACGATTCGTCTATGAGGTTGTGTAGAATATGGAATACATCTCATTTGCGGCTGAAATGCTGAACCGCTGGCTTGTTCAGCTGCTGGGCGGCCGAGCCGCTGCGCTGTTATGCCTGCGCTTTCTTACCGAATCCTGCCGGAATTTTCACAAGCGCTGCCACGAGGAAGCCGGGGATCGTGGAAAGAATGACCCAGAGGAAGAATCCCTGGTATCCCAGCCATTCCTGTACCGCGCCGCTGAACATGCCAGGGATCATCATGCCGAGGGCCATGAAGCCGGTACAGATCGCATAGTGCGCGGTCTTGTGTTCGCCGGCCGAGACGAGGATCATGTACATCATGTACGCGGTGAAGCCGAAGCCGTACCCGAATTGTTCCAGGGCGACCGCGCAATTGATGATGAAGAAATTCTCCGGCATGGTCTGTGAAAGATACACGAATGCAAGGTCCGGCGTGTGGATGATGAACACCATGGGCCAGAGCCAGGTCTTCAATCCGTGGCGCGACACCACGAACCCTCCCAGGAGGCCACCGAGGGTCAACGCGATGATTCCCACCGTGCCGTACACAATCCCGACCTCGCTTGTGGTCAACCCGAGTCCTCCCACCTCACGTGAATCGAGGAGGAACGGCGAGACCAGCTTCACAAGCTGCGCCTCGGCAAACCGGTACAGCAGGAGGAATGCGATGGTGGGAACGATGTACTTCTTCTTGAAGAAGAGCGCAAAAATGCGGAGGGCCTCAGCCATCGGACTGCGTCCCGGTTCCCGCACTGCAGGGGCATCGGAAACGGGATACGGCAGGATGAATTTGTGATAGATGAAGAAGAGGAGGAAGAGCGCTGCGAGGATGCCGAACGTGATGGCCCACGCCATCTGGATGCTTCCCTGCAGATGGGCTTCCAGCTGTCCTGCCTCCACGGCACTGTCACGGAAGCGAGTTTCCAGTTGCCCCGCGACGACAACCAGGAGTCCCTGTCCGGTGATCATGGAGAATCTGTAGAACGTACTCCGCACACCCACAAATGCCGCCTGCTGGTGCTCCGGCAGGCCGAGCATGTAGAAGCCGTCGGCCGCAATGTCATGCGTCGCGGAGCTAAATGCCATCAGCCAGAAGATCGCGAGGGTGTACTGGAAAAACGCCGGTATGGGAATCGTGAACGCGACCGCCGCCAGCGCGGCGCCGATGATGAGCTGCATCGCCACGATCCAGAACCGTTTGGTGCGGAAGAGCTCAACCACCGGACTCCAGAGCGGTTTGATGACCCAGGGCAGGTACAGCCAGCTTGTATAGAGCGCAATGTCAGTATTCGAGATCCCCAAACGCTTGTACATGATCACGGAGACCGTCATGACCACAACATAGGGGATCCCCTCGGCGAAGTATAATGTCGTGACCCACGCCCACGGATTGCGGCTTGTTGGCTTGGCTAACGGCATAGGAGTCCTTTGTGTCGTCAGTTCAATGGTGAATCGGGCGATACCCGATGCGATGCATGACGGTAGTGGCGCCCATCGTGAAAGGTTGTTCCTCTACAAAGACAAAACCGTTCCGTTGGTACCATTCCAGGGCCGGCGTATTTTGCACCATCACGCCGAGCCAGATCTCACTCACACCGAGGGCGAGGGCGTGGCGCTCGGATTCGCTCATCAGCACCCTCCCGGCCCCTTTCCCCTGATATTCCGGAAGGACATACAGCGACGAGACATAACATCGTTTCTCGTCGGGCGCATACCGGACTTTCGCATACCCTGCGGGCGACCCGTCAACTTCAGCCAGCAGCCCGCGAAAATGCGGAGATCGCAGCAATTTTGTCAGGTCTTCGACTGTGTACACCGAGTCGAAGTACGATTTCAGGTCCCGCTCCGGAATGAACGAGCCGTAGGCCTCCAGCCAGGTAGTCCAGGTGATCCGCCGTATTGTCTCCAGGTCCCCTTCGGTCCAACCTCTGACGGTCACCGCCATGTCAACCTCCGCCTTCCCGGTGCCTTACGGCCTTTCAGCCTCAATTGGCATTTGTCGCGCACCTGGATTCCGCTTGTAGTCATCCCGGCGGCCAGACAGCAACTCACTCCTCCGCCTCCTCCAGAAACGCCTTCACTCCCTCCACGATCCTTTCTGCGAGTTCCTTCCGGAAGTCATCGTCCAGCAATCGAATCTCGTCCAGAGGATGGGACATGAACGCCGTCTCCACAAGCACATTGGGAAGCTCGGTCGGGGAGTTGAGCAGGAAATTGAAACCGCCCACATTGCCGAACGGAGACAACCCAGTTTTCAGAAGCTGGTCATAGATGGCCTGGGACAGCGGCCTGAAACAGAGATGCCTGTAGTAGGTGCTGGTCCCTCTGACATTCTCCGGGTTCGACGTATATCCGATCGCGTTCGCATGCACACTGATCAGCATATCCGCATTGCTGCTGATCGCTTTTCCCACACGGTCATTCATTGCAATTGCAGAATCCGTCGAGCGCGTGAGGATCACCCTCGCCCCTTCTTCCTCCAGCAGGCGCTTGAGATGGAAAACTGTCGTGAGATTCACGTCCTTCTCCGGAGTGCCGGTGGCGCCGACAGCACCCTCCTGTTCGCCTCCGTGTCCGGCATCCAGGACAAACGTCAGATGCTCCAGGTCGAGCGATTCTGGTTGTCTGCGGATCCCGATCACAAGCGTCTGGCCACGATATGTTACGCTGTACCCCCAGATCTGTCTGTGCCGGAGTTCGATGGTGACCCGCACAACATTCTTCCCTACCTGCTGATAGGAGACATTCCGGATTTCATTCGTGGTCAGATGCTGGGTGATCCAATTGGAGTTGGACACTGCTCCAAACAGATCCACGCAGATCCGCGAAGGATCTGTTTCTGTAAACGTCACATAGGGGATCCTGTCACGGAGCGATATGGCAACATAATCGGAGCGGTTGTCCCCGTATACGTTCCAGGATCCAGCAAGCGTAAAAGGAGGCGGAGTGCCGGAAGGTTCGAAGCTCACAAAGTATTCGGGGATCCACGCCTCCTGGCCTTCTGCGAGAGCGACCCGGAGGAGCCGGCCGGCCTTTCCACTGATGGCCAGACGGATTCCCGGGACGAGGATTGACATCTTCGCACCGCCGAGGCGGTCATCACCGAGCCCGTAGTTCAGGAACGGACGCTCGCCTTTTGTAATCCCGACAAGCGGAGTCCGGGCGGAAAGAACCGTGAGGCGTCCGGCCGCCTCCGCAGTGACCTCGTGTCCGGCAGAATCCACCAGACGAAACGTGATGGCGGTGCTGTCCCACTGATCCTGATCCGTCACACGACATGACCCCCGGTATATCCCGCGCACTCCATTGGTGGCACTGTCAGGGACCTCCACCATCGGCTGCCCGTCCAGAAAGGTCGCCCGGCATCCAGGCGTACCTTTGCACTGGACATTGAGCATATCACCGGCCTTGAGCCATTGCAGAGGAGGTTTGCGCGTGATCAGAAGTTGTTTTTCCTGCGTCTCTCCATTCTGACCCCGGGCGACGAGCGTGAACCGGTTCTCTCCCACCTGCAGAGGCAGGAGACCGGCGAATGCTCCCGAGGAGTAGATGTGCAGCGGCACTCCGTCAAGTGCGACGGCACCCCCCGGACGTGTGCTGCCGGAGAGGCGGTAGGCAGCCGACGATGTGAGCGTCGTATCCTCTTCCGGAACAACAACGAGCAGGAGCCCGCGGTCCTGTCCACGCACCGCGCCCGCGGAGATCACACATGCGGCAGCACACACAGCCAAGGCAAGAGAGCGGATCATACCGGCTCCCGACATTACTTCAGAAAAAGGAGTTTGATAGAACCACCGAACAGCAAGCTTCCATTCTCACCGGTCACAGAGAGACGCGCCACATAGACGCCGCTCGACACGGAGCTGCTCCGGGAGGGATCCCACTCAATCGAATGACGGCCGGCTCCCTGATGCTCATCGACAAGCTGACCCACCTGCCGTCCGAGCAGATCATAGATCACAAGGGAGACGAACCCATCTGACCCGAGATCATATGCGAGGTGCGTTGACGGGTTGAATGGATTCGGGGAATTCTGATGGAGCGTGAAATGTGCCGGAATTCCGGGATCCTCGGACTTCACTGCGGTCACAGTTCTGTCGATGCGTTCCAGATGATCGACATAGACCGTGGTGGCCGGTTTGCTCGTGCTCTTGACATAGGCGAGCTCGATTCCATCGAAACGGAGCTGGCCTTCGAGACTCCCGTTCCCGGTGCCGCTGCCGAGGGTATCGGCCTCGAGGTCCCACGTGATCGCCCGCCAGCCAACCCATTCCAAAGGAATCCAGCGAGTGGCCTCCCGATGTGCCGCAGAACCGGGGGGAACAGTATCGGCGCTGTCGGCGACGACGAGGCGTATGTGCGCACGGCTGGCATCGCCATAGACGTACGCACGGAGAAGTGTCCCTTCTTTCCGGAATGTCGTCTGCCCGGAAGGCCGCGAGGTATCCGTGGGGATCCGGACCAGCCATTGAGTAGCGGTCGTGTCCCATTCAACGTGCACAGCCGCAGAGCCGGCATTTGTCGCATCGAGGCTCAGCTTCTTCACCGCCGATCCGGAGACCGCCACACTCTCCGCACCCGTCATTTCTGCGGGCAGTGAAGGCTGGCGGAATCCCGGCGCCTGTTCGCTCAGGGAATCAACGACTGTCGTGACATACGAACCCGAACTGACGGAGAAGTCCCAGGTCTGAAAGCCGCTTGTCGGAAGCGAATTGCCAAGGAGATCCGAAACGCCTTTGAAGCCTGCGCGGTAAGCATATCCCGGAAGGACGCCGTTCGGCAACGTCATCGTCACACCTCCCTGCCCGTTTTCTTCCGCGTACTCAACCGTGCGCACCTGTACCGTGCTTCCGAGCCGTTGCACGACGAAGTTGGTGGTGACGACTGTGGCCGGTTTGATCAGCTCATCGAATGTTATGTTCAGAATCGAACACGGCGCTGTCAGTCGTGCCCCTGAACCGGGAGTGAAGAAGCTTGCGACCGGCGGGAAGACATCAATATATTTCGTCTTGAATGCGAGGATCATGGGATCACCCGAAACACCGTCCCCGTTCCCATCAAGGGTCTCACCAAACGTCGAATGGGCGCTGGTGTCAATGGTCACCACATAGTTCACATAGAAACCGAAAATCCCATCGGGGTCAAAGGTCACTCGGCTGTTGGTGGCGTTCCATACGAGCTTGCCGCTCACCGGCGGCGTGATGGAGAACGCAGCACGGACGGATGCCGTGTCCATCGGTTTCGAAAACGCGATGTCGATGTTGTTGGCTGCGGAGTATGCGGTGTCGTTGTGCACCGGACTTGTGGCAAGGATTGTCGGGGCGCCGAACGAGATGAGATTCTTGTCCACGAACACAGTCGCGCCAGTTTCCACAGTCACCTCAACCGAGTCGGCGGTAAACCCGGGCGTCTCGAACCGGAGCATGTACGACCCGGGGAGGACCTTGTCGAACATGTAGAACCCGTTGTTGTAGACATCGCCGGTCACCAAACGGTCCCCGGGCATCAGCCGCACGCGGCTCAGGTTCAGCAGCCTGCCTGTGGCGATGTCTGTCTGTATGCCGGCAATGATACCCAGCGTATCGGCAGGGACACCGTAGTACTGCATGAAGGAGTTGCGCAGCGCATAGGCCTCCATCTTGCAGTAGAGGTGGTTCATCAGACGCCGGGTTTCAGGGAAGTAGTCATGGAACGACCCTTCGGACAGCTCCGCCGGCATGGCGGTTCCCCTCAGGACGCCGAGATTATATCCTCCGTTTGGTCCGCCATAGAATGTGTAGTCAAGATATGTCCAGGTCGACCGGGGCTGGTTCCGCAATTTTGCCTGGAAGTTCGGGCCCATGATATTGGACATCGTGACCGCCTCGGGCCAGGCGGCCTGGCGTGTCGTGATGTCTTCCTTCACCAGCATGAGCGTAAAGTTGACGGTCGTGTTGCTCGCCGAGCCCGTTGCATTGCTGTGGATGGAATGGAACCAGTTCACATTGTTGGCGTTTGCCAGCTCCCACCGCGCCGTCAGTGACGGCTCATTGTCGGCCGGGTAGTCATTGGTGTACCGGGTGAGGATCACCCACGCCCCGCGTTCCGTCAGGAGCGTGTCCAGCCGCTTTGCTTTCTGAAAGTTGCTCTCCGATTCCCAGAAATCGGTCCCCACGTCTGGGATAAGATGCCGGTCGTTTGCTGCATTGTGTCCGCCGTGACCGGGGTCGATGCAGAATTTCAATCCGGAGAGATCAGCCGGCTGGGCACCGGACTTAACGGGAAGCATTATCCCGATTGCCAGCAGCCCACAGAACATCATGAGTCGGCCGGATTGCACGGCAGCAAGCCATACGGGGGGAGGTCCGAACCGGGATCCTCCTCTCTCAGATCTGCAGCGTATCGCCGATAACGAGTGTGATGAAGGTGTGTATCGTGTTTCCGCCGCAGTCCTGTTCACCAACTCAACAGATGATTTACAAGCAGACTCTCTCATGCACTGTCCCCTCATCGCTCGACCTCCTCATACCGCATCAGATGAATCTCTCCGTTGAGCGTACTGCAGACGATCAGGTTGTCGGTGGGTGAACAGTCCGGTGTGAGCTCGATCGCGGGCGTCGACGTCAGCCGTATGGTCTTCACCCCATCGGGCGTCACACAGTAGAGGTCCGAGGCCGTGATCGCGTGCCCATCGTCGCGGTCTTCCATGTACACAATCCACTCGCCGCTTCGCGTCCACACCGCACCATCCAGCTTCCCCAATTCCGCTGTCACCTTGCCACCCATCGTGCAGACAAACGTGCCGCGCTTCATTTCGTACGCCACCATTCTGGTTCCGTCGGGTGATATCCTTGGCCAGATGTAACTGCCGTCGCCATATGGATCGAAGAGCTGTTTGGTGCCGTTAACAAGCAGGACGATCTTGGTTCTGTCGATGCCCAGGACCACTGGGCGTGATCGCGATGATCCGCTCGCCGCAGCAAGATCGTTCGCCGCCATTTCCTGATAGACAACGCCATTGGGCTGGTAGACAGGAAGGGAAAGGTTTCGCCCGCGGGCAACCGGAATAGCATTAAGGGTCCGGAGATCCACCTCGATGATCTCCTGTGTCCGGTCGAAAACGCTCGTACCGAACGACGTCTTCCGGTAGGCGATGCGCATGCCGTCACTCGAGAGGCTGTATCCGTACCCTGCACCCGGTTCAGCAGTGATCTGTTGCAGCGAGCGGGTCCCCGGCCGGAACTGCCATATGCCGCTGTAGCCGGACGTGGTGAGGAATATGGATTGTCCATCGGGCGAGAACCGCGGCGCACTCCAGTGCCTGCCGGCGGGAAGAT
>JAGDMK010000235.1 GCA_017860635.1 Bacteroidota bacterium | reverse complement strand
ATAGCTCAGGGCAAAATACCCTCCGAACACGCGCTCGTAGTAGAACTCGTCCTTCGAGGTGAGGTCATACCGCCTTCCCGTGAAGCGATAGATGCCGTACGCATAGCTGGTGCGCTGGCTGAGTGATATCCGGGAAATTGCGATGTTGAAGCTGGACAGGAGAAACTGGACAGGAGTTCGTCCTGCGACTGCGCAGTATTATAGAGGAGGAAGTAGTACTGGTCGTTTCCCAGGAGGTCGCTCAGGGCCAGGAACGCACCCCCCGACGTGCCAAACACGGGATCCGTGGAAATCGCGCTCTGTGCGATGTCGAGGCTGTAATCCCCCCGGTACTTGAACCGCTCAAGTTCTGATTGCCCGCTCACCGATTTCGCCTCCCACGGTCGCTCCCTGGCGTAGAGATCCATGATGCGAACCGTGGTCGAAGTGTCATAGATGGCCCGGACCGCTTCCAGCGACTGCAGCCGGAAACTGAACTTCTCAAACGATGTGAAGACCAGCTCCCCGGACGATGTCCATGCAGGATCGAATGCCGATGTCACCAGGGAGGTGATGCGGGTCATGGTGCGCGTGCCCCCGGCGTAGACCTTCTGCGGATCGGTGACCCAGATGTTATCCGTCCCGCCGACGTCAGATGTGAAGGCAAGCATGGAGCCGTCGCGTGACCATGCAGGCGATGCATCGTCCTGGGGACCATAGGTGAGGTACTTGATGTCACCGCTGCCGAGATCGTAGAGAAAGAGGTTGTACTTCCCCGACTGACCAAACGGCGTACGGTCCGAGCTGAACGCAATCAGCTTGCCATCCGGAGACCATGCCGGGTCGCGGTCGTCGTAGTAATCGTTGGTCAGTCGCTGCAGCGCCCGGGTTTGGGTGTCGAGAGCGTACAGATCGTTCTGGCCTGATTTGTCGATAGCGGAAAAGGTGAGCCGCTTGCCATCGGGGGCCCAGGAGGTGGAACCGATGCTGACCAGCTGGCGGAACTGGTATGTGGTGATCAGTTTGTCTGTGGTGACGTCGTAGAGGTGGAGCGCATCATGTTCACCGCTCTTGGTGACGAACGCAAGCGTGCCTCCGGCAGAGATATCAATGCGGCTGCGGAACGGATGGAACGCCTCGAAAGCGTCTGTCTGTTCGCCTTCCACCACGTTTTCCGCGTCGGCTTCGGGATTCTTCTCATCCAGATTCTTCCTGTAGATGCCGGTGTAGCCGGTCCGGTTCCCGATGAAGTACACATCCCGTGTGCTGCCATGCTCGAATACCACGGGCTTGGCGCTGAAACCCTGCGTCACGATCTTGCGCCCGACCTGGCTCGGCTGGTCAGTGGACGCGAGCAGGGGATAATACTGCTTCTTCAGGGCGTACAGCCATTCTTCGTCGAACTCCTTGAAGGATTTGCCGATGGTCATCTTCAGCACGTCGTTGAAGGACGGCTCTTTCCAGAAGTTCTCCAGGAGGAGGAGGATCTTCTCGTCGCCGTACTGCCGGGCGATGTGGGTGAGGATGTGCTGGCCGGCCTTGTACATCAGGAATGAGCCATAGATCCGGTTCATATCTTCGAGGCCGACGATGATATCACTCAGGACGGCATCGCGCATCACCATCTCAGCCTGGGAGTCCCACTCGGTTGACCAGAATTCCGCGAGGCCCTCTACGAACCAGAGCGGCGGGTACCGGTCCTGTGTCTTGCGATGGTCACTCAGCACGCGGCTGATCTTGCTGTGCATGAACACGTGGACCAGTTCGTGGCGGATGACGTGGCGGAACTGGGAGGTGGAGCCATCGGAAGGGATCACCACGCGGCCCTTGAGAAATTCAAAGAACCCGCCGACGCCTTCGGGAATGAACCCGCCAATCGTGTTCGTCTGCTGGAAGTGCAGGTGGGAGCTGTAGAGGATCAGGGGAACGCGGGTATTGAGCGAGTGATTGAACCGCACCTCAAGTCCGCGGTACGCTTCCTCAGCGAAGTATGCGCCGCGCTCCGCAAGGTCTTTCATCTCGGCATAGTAGTAGATGTCGAAGTGTTCCGTCTTCAGGACGTGCCACTCGAAATCGGTATATTGCACCTTGTTGCGGCCGAAGTAGAAAAATTGGGCGTGCCCCACCGTGGTGATGGCGACAAGCGAAAACAGGAGGAGAGTTCTGAGGGTACTCAGCTTCATGGCCGGCCCGACGAATTCCAGGAACCCCTTTGGTTCTCTGCATTGTAGAAAGTTTCCGGGGAAGTTGCAACCGCGCATGCCGGGCAGCCCTACTGTACTCCCCCTGACCGCAGCATGGAAGCGTGCCCCGGGATGCGAAAAGAACTGTTGACAATGGAACGACCGGAAGCGATATTATTCACTTATAGTGCGGCAGTCATGCATGACTACGGAGGACCTCATGAGTACAGGATTGACGATTCGCAAGGATGCAGCGCTGGACCTCGTCTCGCTTGGTGCCCTGGTGCACCGTCTGGATCCGGGGATCATCCCCTTCCGCAAGGCGACCCAGTGCCAGATTCATGTGAGCGGCGGGGAGTTCAATGTTGCCGCGAATCTGGCCGATTGCTTCCGTATGAACACCGGGATAGCGACGGCGATGGTGGACTACCCGATCGGGGATCTGATCGCTGAACGGGTCCGTGCAATGGGCGTCCGTCCGTTCTATAAACGGTTCAAGCACAACGGTGTTAACGGCCCGAATATGGCGACGGTCTACAGCGATCGCGGCCAGGGCGTGCGTGCACCCGTGGTCTTCTATAACCGCTGCAATGAAGCCGGTGCGCTGCTAAAACCGGGCGACTTTGACTGGGACGCCATCTTTGCCGGCGGCGTGAAATGGTTCCACAGCGGCGGGATCTTCGCATCGCTCTCCGAAACGACAGGTGAGCTTATAATAGAAGGAATGAAGGCGGCCCGCAAAGCCGGCGCCGTGACCAGCTTCGACCTGAATTTCCGCGAGAAGCTCTGGAATATCTGGGGCGGACAGCAAAAGGCCGTTGAGGTGATCGGACGGATCGTCGAGAATGTGGAGGTCCTGATCGGCAACGAGGAAGACCTCCAGAAAGGGCTCGGCATACCCGGCCCCGAGGTCGAGGCAAAATCCAAACTGGATCCGAGCGCGTTTTTTGCCATGATGGACAATGTGCGGAAGAAACACCCGCACGTCAAAGGCGTGGCCACAACGCTGCGCGAAGTGCACTCCACCAACCACCATAGCTGGAGCGCCGTTGCATGGCTTGAAGGCAAGAGCTACACAGCGCCGACTGCAGAGCTTACTGTGCTCGACCGCGTGGGAGGCGGAGACGGATTTGCCAGCGGGTTCATCTACGGACTCCTCACCGGAGAACCCCCCGAAGAGGCGGTGAAGCTCGGATGGGCCCACGGTGCACTCCTGACGACATTCCCGGGAGACACGACAATGGCAACCGTTGAGCAGGTGCGCGCATTTGCGAAGGGGGGATCTGCGCGCATCCAGCGTTGATCAGGGTAAAGAGGCCGGGTGCGGACTCGCGCCGCATCTCCCGCGACCCTCCGGATGATCCTGGCGGGCGTGTGCTCCCTCTGCGCCCCCGGCGGCTGGCAGAGCGGCAATGCGGGACTGCAATGAAACAGCCGGACGTGAGTTGACAGCACGTCCGGCTGTACGTCTTCAGGTGGATCCTCTGTACTTACCAGGCGGTCCCGTTCCGGAACACCGTGACAGCCAGAATGGCTGCAAGCGTCAGGACGGCAACGCCGAGCGCGATGATGTGCTGCTTTTTCACTGTACCTTCCCCAGCTCTGTCTTCAGGTGATTGATGACCGCCACCGGCGTCGGATCTTCGCCGTGGAGGATGGCCAGGTAGTAGCTTACCCAGTCGCCCAGATAAATCAGCGAGAACATCCTCGCCAACAGTCCTTTCCCCTCGCTCCAGACTTCCGTCACGTGGTCGGTATAGTGTCCGATGATGTCCCGCGTCAGACCCATGCGGATCTGGACACGGGGATGATCGGCGTGGTCGCGCAGGAAGAGGACGTGCATTTGACTCATGGGTTCGGTCAGGACTTTCCATCCCACAAGCTCGTTATGGTTCATCTCGGGTAGAACGTGGCCGAAGGCGAGGGACTTGCCGTTTTCCGCAATCTGTCCGCGCCACCGTGTGTTCACCGTGTCAAAGCGTTCTGTCGATGAATAGCAGATCACGATCCTGTGCTGGAGCTCCATGGCGAGAGCGAGTGCGGGATTTGAGGCCGGGTCGGGGGAGCTGTACACATCGGCCCTGGCTTCCAGCAGTGCGCGTGTTTCCTTCAATTCCTTCTGCTTGTTCTTGATAAGCCCCAGTTTTGTCAGGGCCAGCAGGAGGGGAAAGAACGAATATCCCAGCGCCGCCCGGGGAGGAAGTCCGCCCGGCACGGTGATCAGCGGGGATCGCGCTTTTCTGGCGAGTGACGCCGTCATGCCGTTGGAAGAGATACAGAGGATCCGTGCCTTGCGTTTGATCGCTTCGCGGTGGGCGGCGTTGGTCTCTTCCGTGTTGCCGGAGTAACTGGAGATGATGACGAGCGTGTCCGGACCGACGAATCGTGGCAGGGTGTAGTTCCGGTTGACCAAGAACGGGATCCTGAGTTCGTCGGCGCAGTAGCTGCGCAGCAGGTCGCCTCCGATCGCCGATCCTCCCAGTCCGCACACCACGATCTGTCGGAGGCCGGCAGTTCGCATCCGCACCTTCGCCTTCTGTCCGATCTCCATTGCTTCCGCCACCTGAGCGGGAAATCCGCGAAGCAGGGCGAACATGTTTGATTTGTCGATGCGGGCAACCGTTTCAGCATCCATGGGTGTCATGCTCTTGTGTGGTGGTAGACTTGTGGTTCCATTGCCTTCCGTGCCTCTGGCGCATCCCGGTCACTCGTCCATCGGAATCTCAGGTACTTTGTTTTTGATGATGGAAGAGAGATAGTCGCGAATGTCCTTTTCGTGTGTCATGGTGAGGACCTTGTTGGCCACCCGCTGGGCGTCTTTGAATTTGATGGATCGGATGATCTTCTTGATCTCCGGAAGGATGGGGGGGATGACGCTGAGTTCATCCACGCCGAGTCCGACGAGCAGCACCGTTGCCAGCGGATCGCCGCCCATTTCGCCGCAGACCCCGACCCAGGAGTGTTTCTTATGCGCGGCCTCGATGACATGGTGCAGTGTGCGGATGACGGCGGGATGAAAGGGCTGGTAGAGCGATGCGACGGATCCGTTGCCGCGGTCCACGGCCATCAAGTACTGCACGAGGTCATTGGTCCCGATGCTCAGAAAATCCGACACAGCGGCAATCTGTTCCGCCATCATGGCTGCGGCGGGGACTTCGATCATGACGCCAACTTTGATACGGGCGTCGAAACGGATCCCTTTGGCACGCAGTTCTTCCTTGACCTGCCGCACGTAGGCACGGGCCCGGTGGACCTCTTCGATGCTTGACACCATGGGGAACATGATGCGGACGTTCCGCCTGGCGCTCGCCCTGAGGAT
>JAGDMK010000234.1 GCA_017860635.1 Bacteroidota bacterium | reverse complement strand
CAGCACGGCTGGTATGGCATGATGATCCGTGTGTATTACGGCTCCGGCAAGGCCCACGCAACAGGGCAGATTACATCGCCCGCGCAGGGCGGGACCATGAACGAAAGCCCGACGATCGCTGTCAGCACGAGCGGCTCTGTGGACAGGGTGGACGTGCTTGCGTACTATGACGGGTACGACACCGATGGTGACGGCAAGTATGTGGAATATCATCACGATTACCATCTCGTGGGCACCGACACCGAAATGGGCATTCGTAACCACGTCGGCACCGCAACGAGTTCTCCGTTCAGTGTGGTGTGGGACACGAAGTGGGTCCCCGATCAGGCGGCTGGGAGCATGAAGCTGCTGGCGAGAATCCGGAACACCGATGGCGTGTGGTATGTGAGTCCCGAAGTGACGAACCTCAGTCTTGCAAGGACGGGTAAATCCGTCCGGATCTACAAACCTCTTGATACGGGCGAGCGGGCATGGGCCCGGGGTGATCTGGATGTCGTGCGCATTCACATGAATATCCCAACCGCTCCGGCACTCTCGGATGCCACGGACGCAGTCTATCACAATCGTACCTGGAACGGACTGGACAGTGTGCGTGAGCCGGGCGAAACGCACTACCGCCGGCTCAATTCCTGGGATGATCCGGGCGAATACGGCGGCAACCACTATTTTTCCTATGATCTCCGATCTGTGCCGACCGGCCAACTCCGGACAGGCAGCAACGAGTTCTCGTTCTACTCTCAGACCGTTGCCCACCACGGCATGGAGATTATCTGGCCGGGTCCGGCGCTGCAAGTGGAATACACGGGCAG
The DNA here is from genome assembly GCA_017860635.1 of Bacteroidota bacterium. Taxonomy (GTDB): domain Bacteria; phylum Bacteroidota; class Ignavibacteria; order UBA10030; family UBA6906; genus JAGDMK01. The sequence continues at coordinate 4,522 of JAGDMK010000234.1, read as the reverse complement.
CTATGCCTCTCCGGTCCCTGCCGTGACAATCCTTTCTTCACCTTCGAACAATGCAACAGGTCAGCTGCCGACACTGACCCTCCGTTGGCGCGGTGCTGCAGCGGCAACTTCCTATGATGTGCAAGTCTCCACAGATTCGCTGTTCGGGTCAACCGCTGTGAACCTCACCGGCGTGACCGACACGAGCGTGCAGGTGGGTCCGCTGTCAAACCTGACCCGCTATTTCTGGCGGGTGCGCGGGAAGAACGCGGCCGGATCAGGGGGTTATTCCGCTTACTGGGCATTCAATACGGCGCTGAGTTCTCCGACGCTGGCATCTCCGGCCAACAACGCGACAAGCGTCGCCACCACGGTTCCGTTCCTCTGGCGGTCACTTGCCGGCGCCACGTCGTACCGGCTGCAGGTTTCGCTCAATGCGGGATTCACGGCGGGGAACATCGTCCATGAATCCACTCTGGCGGAAACCACCAAAACAGTAAGCGGCCTGCTGTACAGCACTCCGTACTACTGGCGTGTTGCCGCACAGACCGGTGGAATCTGGGGAGATTACTCATCAGCATGGACCTTTACAACCTCCATTGTGCCGGCCGGCGTGCCTGTTCAGCTGCTGCCCGCCAACAACGCAGTGGATCAGCCGCTCGGGCTGACAATCCGGTGGAGGTCGGCGACAGCAGCATCGCAGTATCATGTGCAGATGGGGACGGACTCCACGTTCGGATCGGGGATGCTCGTGAATGATTCGACGCTGACCGACACCATCCGTGCGGTGAACGGACTCGTGTACAATCAGCGCTACCACTGGCGGGTCCGGTCGAAAAATGCCAGCGGTCCAAGCGCCTTCTCCACGGTGTGGCATTTCCGCACGGTGATGAGCGTGCCGACGGGCCCGAGTCTTCTCCTGCCTCCGCCGGCTTCCATCGAGCAGCCGACAACAGGAATCCTCTTCACGTGGCGTCCGCTCACGGGTGCAACATTCTACACGCTGCAGCTGGCAACCGATTCCACGTTTGCGTCCGGCATCGTGAAGAACGACACGACGATCAGCGATACGACACGCTTTATCGCCGGCCTTTCCCCGAGTACGCGATACTTCTGGAGGGTGGCAGGGCGCAATGCGGGCGGACCCGGACCATTCTCCGCGACCTGGGATTTCACCACGTACATGCCAATTCCCGGCATGGTGACGCTCGTCAGCCCGGAGAATCTCGTGGTCGTGCGTCAGGACAGCATGCGGTTTGTCTGGACCAAACCGACACCGCCGGCTTCGAGGTACTGGTTCGAGCTCTCTCTGGACCCGGAGTTCAAGGGTTTCAGCTTGGTCGATTCCACGTTGACCGATACAACGCGGTTCTTCAGGCCGATGGTCGACAATACGACGTACTTCTGGCGCGTGCGTGGCGGGACCCCGACTCAGTGGGGACCGTTCTCACCTGAGCGTCAGATCACGAAGATCGTCACCTCGGTGGGAGAAGAGAACGAGATTCCGGGCGAAATCACGTTGCGCCAGAACTACCCGAATCCGTTCAATCCGGCCACGGAGATAACGTTCGGAGTTCCGAAAGAAAGCCACGTGCGCATTGAGGTGTACAACCTGCTCGGGCAGCAGGTGGCTACCGTGGTCGATGACATCCGGACTGCAGGATATCACAGCGTCAGGTTTGATGCAGGAGCTCTGACGAGCGGGATGTATCTGTATCGTCTGACCGCAGGAGGGAGTTCGCTCTTCCGCAAGATGTTGCTTGTGAAGTAAGTCGGTGCGGATTGTTATGTTGCTATTGACCAACAATGGAGCCGGAAAGGCACTCTGTATGCGCATCAGCACGCGTGTGAAATCACAAAGGTCTGCCTCTTGCTTGAGGAACACGATTGTATTGTTCGTACTGCTTCTGGTCGCCGCTTCGGCTGCAGTCGCCGGCGGGCCCTGGTGGAACAGCGCGTGGCACTACCGGGTCGGGATTACGGCCGGTGCTGCAGGGTACGCCCGATACAACAAGATGGCAGAATCTCCGGTCAACTTCACCCAATTGCTGACAGCGCTGGGGAAGAGCGGTACGCTGGATGCCAATTCGTTGCGAGTCATCGAAACGAACGCCGCGGGCAACATCATCGACACCGCGGTGTCGTTCCAGTTCGACCGGGATACGGATTTCAATGCGACAACCAAGGCGTCCGGCACAATGGTCATCTTCATGAACGGCACGACAGGAGCGTCTGCCTCGAGGTACTATGACGTCTATTTCGATCTGACCGGTGGGTCGTTCTCGGCTCCTTCGGTTCCTCAGTGGGTGGCCATTCAGGAAAGCGATTGGGACATGGGGCAGGCCGCGTACCGGATTGATGGGCCTGGAGTGTCACTATACTACCAGACCGAGGCTGGCGCGTTCTCGAGCATGATCGATAAGGACTACAACGACTGGATCGACTGGAATTTTGTTGACGGTCCTGGGGGAACCTATCGGGGGATCCCAAATGCCATATTCCCGGAATCCTACTTTCATCCCGGGGCATCCAATGCCGTGAGTTCGGTCCTCTCAAAGGGGCCGCTCAAGGTGACAGTCAAGACCGCGACGTCCGATGGGAAGTGGGAAGCACGGTGGGAGTTTTACCCGCGCTATGCGACCATGACGATGGTTAAGACAGATCACGGGTACTGGATACTGTACGAGGGAGTTCCGGGTGGGTCGCTGGACGGGAATGTGGATTTCATGTACCGTTCAAACGGGGCAAAGACTCATCTGTATGAACAATGGGAACAGGATATCGCCGGAGATGAATGGCTGTATTTCAGCGATCCCGGACTCCAGCGTTCGTTGTTCATGGCACATCATGAGCCCGATACCGTGAAAGATTCATACTTCAATTACAGTGACAGCATGACCGTGTTTGGGTTCGGCCGGAGCAACGACCCGCTTGAAGCCCAGCTAACAGCTGTGGGGCAACATTTCACATTCGGCTTGCTGAACGACACATCGTACACGCTTTGCAGAGACTCCATCAATTCGGCATACAGGGCCTTAACCGTGACATTGGGAAGCCCGGAACAACCAGGCCCGGACGTGCCGGTGCTCGTGTCGCCCGTCGATGCTGCAACGAATGTCTCTATCCCTGCGCTCTTGCGATGGAGAACGGCTACCCGTGCGACGGGATACCGGGTCCAGGTTGCCACATCGAGCTTGTTTGCCAGCGGGATCATACTGGACGACTCGACGGTGACTGACACAACGCGGTCCGCTTCCTCCCTTGCAGGAAAAACAACATACTACTGGCGCGTGAGCGCTCGCAACACCTCAGGAATCAGCGCGTTTTCAGCCGCCAGATCATTCACAACCTCGCTGGCTGTGCCGGTGCTGCTTGTCCCCGCAAACGGCGCGACGGGCCGCCAGCAACCGGTGCAACTGCGCTGGACCTCAGTGAACGGTGCAACAGGCTATCATGTGCAAGTGAGTACAGAGGCAGGTTTTGCATCGGGTCTGGTTGTCAATGATGCCGCTCTGGTGGATACGCAGCGCACTGTTTCAGGCCTGCAGGGTGCGACACTCTACTACTGGCGCGTGGCAGGGCGGGATGCCGGGGGGGATGGCTCGTTTGCCGCAGCACAGACGTTCACCACAGCAGTCCCTTCTCCCGTGCTCATCAGCCCTCCGGATAACGCTGCAAATCAGCCTTCGTCTATTACGCTGGTCTGGTCGAAGATGCCTGCGGCAACATACTATCATGTGCAGGTTGCTACGGATCCGGCGTTCAGCAGTGGCATTGTGTTGGATGATGCGTCCATTACAGATACCACGCGTGGACTCTCAGGTCTCGCGCAGAGCACACGGTTCTACTGGCGCGTGAGTGCCGGTGAGGCGGGAGGGGAAGGTCCATTCTCCATTGCTTCTTCTTTCACGACAGTGTTCTCCTACCCTGTGCTTCTCTTCCCAGGTGCAGGGGCAACCGGGCAGCCGGTCACGGTGACCTTCCGGTGGAACCATGTTCCCGGTGCAGTCCGGTATCACTTCCAGCTTGCGACAGACGCTGCGTTTTCCGTTCTTATAAAGAACGATTCGACAATTACTGACAGCACGCGGCAGGTGGTCGGGCTGATCAATGCGACATGGTACTACTGGCGCGTGAAGGCCACAAATGGGAGCGCTTCCGGGGAGTTCTCACCATCCCGGAGTTTTCGCACGATCGGTCAGTTGCCTGGCACCGTGACGCTGGTCTCACCGGCCATGGATGCATCGCTGATGCCGGATAGCGTGCTGTGCAGATGGAACAGCGCTCCCCCTGCAACCCGGTACTGGCTGGAGCTTTCGGCTGATTCCCTGTTTGTGCTTCATAGTGTGGACTCAACAGTGACTGACACGGCAAAAATGGTCCATTCCGTCCTCCCCGACAGGCCATACTGGTGGAGGGTCCGCGGAGGGACCGCAGAGGGGTGGGGACCGTTCAGCAGCACATGGCGTTTCGTGATGAAGCCGACGGGCGTGGTCGACCGGGAAGACATTGTCCCCGGAGCCTATGCGCTTGATCAGAATTT
>JAGDMK010000067.1 GCA_017860635.1 Bacteroidota bacterium | reverse complement strand
AGCGCTCTTCGTCCCGAGCGGCACCATGGGAAACCAGGTCTGCATCAAAACACACACGCACGCAGGGGACGAGGTGATTGCGGAGGCGGGAGCACACGTGTTCTTTTACGAAACAGCGGGAGCAGCATTTCTCTCCTCGGTGCAGGTATTCCCTGTGCAGGGTACGAATGGGATTCTGGATGTGGAAGGCGTACGGAAGGCCATCAGGCCGAAGATCTATTATATGCCGAAGACCCGGCTTGTTTGTCTGGAGAACACACACAACAGGGCCGGGGGCACGGTATACTCGGTGAGCCATCTCGCGGAAGTGGCGGCGTTTGCCCACCGGGCAGGCCTGGCGGTCCACCTGGACGGAGCACGGCTCTGGAACGCGTGCATTGCGACCCGATCGAAGCCGGCGGATTACTGCACCCACGTCGATTCGGCGTCTGTCTGCCTCTCAAAGGGCCTCGGTGCTCCCGTCGGATCGATCCTTGCGGGAAAGAAGGAATTTGTCGAAGAAGCCCGGCATTACCGCAAGATCTTCGGAGGCGGCATGCGGCAGGCCGGCGTACTCGCCGCAGCAGGCCTCTACGCGCTGGATCACAATATGGAGAGGCTGGCGGAGGACCATGAGAACGCGCGGACATTCGCCCTGATGGTCAGCGAGCTCCCCGGCGTTACGATCGACATGAACACGGTGCAGACAAACATCATCATGATGGATTTCTCCAAATCGGGCAGGAACTCGGTCGATTGGGCCAGGCAGTTCCAGAATGCAGGTGTCAGGGTCAGTCAGCCCGGAGAATGGACATTGCGGGCCGTGACGAACCTCAATCTCACAAAACAGGATGTGGTGAAAGCCGCTGAGCTGATGTTAAGGAGCACGGCGTAGAAGAAGCCCGCCGTAGAAGAAGTCCTCTGTAGAAGAGGGTTGCCGTATAAGAAGCCCCCGCGCGAACCCTGGGCCAGCATCAAACATTTTACTTGCTTTTTGTCCGCAAATAGCCTATCCTTATATGGTTTTTAGTTGTGGTTGTAGAAATAGCCCGTAATGGGCTATTTTCATTTGGAATCTGTCAGGACCTTCATGCGTCTCCCGGACCCCGTCCGCCAGCTTATCGAACAATCCGTTGCGGAGAGCAAGGCACAGCTTGTGGACGTCATCTTCCGCGGTCACTACAGGAAACCGGTGATTGAAGTATTCATCGACACCCCCGGGGCGGTGACCACGGATCTGTGCGCGGAAGTGAGCAGAAGGATCAGCGGGGCGCTGGAAGGGAAGGACCTTATTTCAGCCGACTACCGGCTGGAGGTATCATCCCCTGGCCTGGACCGCCCGCTGAAGTATCTCTGGCAGTTTCCGAAACACTGCGGCAGGCCGTTCCACATCACGCTTGCCCTGCCCGACAAGGGAGGGGTGCTGACGGGCACGCTGACCGCTGTAGAAGATGATATACTGGTCGTGAAGAGCGCCGACGGCGCAGAGAGCCGCGTGCGTTTTGCGGACATACGGGAAGCAAGAATCGTGCTGCCCTGGTGATCATGCCGGGGCGCTTAAGTATCCATTTGTGGAGGGTGTAATGAATTCGGAAATCGTCGAATCGTTTGCGCAGATGGTCCGCGAGAAAGGGATCGACAAGGATATCCTCGCCGGCATTGTTGAGGATGTCTTTTCCATGATGGTGCGCAAGAAATACGGACAGGAAGCGAAATTCGACGTCGTCGTCAATATGGACAAGGGTGACATCGAGATCTTCCTCGAGCGGGAGGTCGTCGAAGTGGTCGAAAACCCCACGACACAGATCGACCGGGAGACGGCAAAGGAACTCTCGGGCGAGGACCTGGACGTGGGCGAAGACTACGTTGAGGTGGTTCCCCTGGTCACATTCGGCCGCCGGCTGGTCGTCAGCGCGAAGCAGAACCTGAACCAGCGGATCAAGGAAATCGAACGCGAGCTGATGTACAACGAATACAGCAATACGATCGGGGACATCATCGTCGGGGAGATCTACCAGATCCGCCGGAACGAGATCCTGATCAATCACAACCGGAACGAGCTGATACTCCCGAAGAGCGAGCAGATCTTCAAGGAGCGGTACAAGAAGGGCGACACCATCCGCGCCGCCGTAAAAGAGGTGCGGAAGAACAACGGGAACCCTGCGGTGATCGTGTCCCGGGCCGATCCGAAATTCCTCGCAAAGCTGTTTGAAATGGAAATCCCGGAGATCTACGACGGGATCATCGAGATCAAGAGGATTGCGCGCGAGCCCGGAGAGCGGGCCAAGGTGGCGGTGGAATCCCATGACGACAGGATAGACGCCGTGGGAGCCTGCGTCGGGATGAAGGGCGTCCGGATTCACACGATCGTGCGCGAACTGAACAACGAGAATATTGACGTCATCAATTACACAGATGTCCCGGAGCTGTTTATCACGCGTTCGCTGGCACCAGCCAAACTGAAGAGCGTCGAGGTGCAGAAAGAAGCCCGTACCGCAAACGTGCTTGTGGCTTCCGACCAGGTCTCCCTGGCCATCGGCCGCAACGGGCAGAATATCCGGCTGATCACGGCCGGTCTCGAGACCGCAAAGGATGTCCTGAACGCCACGATGGATTCGCTGCTGGCGATCGAGGGACTGGATGAGGCGCGGATAAAGGAAATCCGCGACATGATCCGCCGGGATCTGGAAGAAGCGGAAGTGGATGACGAGGAAGAGCAGGTGGAACCGGGAAAACCGATTGCCACAGCGACGCCGGATGATTTGCCGCCAGGAGAGGCGGGTGCCGCACCGACCCAGCCTCCGACGGTAGCGACCGAACCACCGCAGGAAACAAGCCCTGCACCGGGTGACGGTCCGAAGAACTCGTAAAGGAAACGCATGGCTGAAACGGCAGAAAAGAAGAAGAAAGTCTACAAAGTCGCGACAGAACTCAATCTCTCCCACGAGACACTGATCGAGTTTCTCCGCAAGAAGGGGCATGAGGTAAAGGGGCACATGTCGTCGGTGGACGATGACATGATGCGCGACATCCTCATCCACTTCAAGAAGGAGAAGGACGTTGCGGAGAAGCACCAGCGGAAGATCCATGAAATCCGCGAGACGAAGAAGCGCGCCGAACGCAAGGCGGTGGAGGAAGAGGCCGAACTCACAGGCAAACCGGTGAAAGCGGGAGCCGAAGCAGGCGCCAAAGGTGCGGAGGTTCTTGAGGTCGAGGAACTGGCGGCGGCTGAAGAGCACGCTGCTGCCGGAGAGGCTCATGAGGGGCCGGCCGGCGCAGTTGCCGAAGGGCAACCGGCAGGGGAGGCCGTGGAGGAAGCTGCAGAGGAAGTGGCCGGCGAACCTGCCGTTGCTGAAGAGGCAGCGCCCGGGGAGCCGCACGCTGCGGCTGCGGCTGCGGGAGAAGCACCGCCGGCAGAACCGGCTGAGGGCGCTCCGGCGGCAGAGGGAGAAACCGCGGAGGCTGTTACAGGCAAGAAGGGCAAGAAGTCACCGGAACAGCGCTCGCCTCTGGATATCCAGAAGGATCGGCGCGGCAGGATCGGACTGACCATCAAAGGCAAGATGGATCTTGCCCCAAAGAAGCCGGCCGCCGGAAAGGCAGGAAAAGGCGCGCAGCCGCCCGGCGGAGCTGCGGTTGTCTCGCCTGTCGAATCCGAAGACCACAAAAAGAAGAAGAAGGTCAAGAAGCGGGTCAAAGACGAAATCGTCGAGACCAAAGCCCCTGAGACGGAAGAAGCCGACCGGAAGAAGAAAAAGAAGAAGAAGCTTCGCCACAAGGAGGTCAACCAGACCGAGGTGCAGGAGGCGATCCGGAGGACATTTGCCGCGATGGACGACACCCCCGTCAGCGGCCGGACGGCATTCAAGAAACGGAAGCGGAAGGAACGGGAAGAGGAAGAAGCCCGCATGCAGGAAGAGGCACTCCGCGAGCAGGGCATCCTCCGCGTGACCGAGTTCGTATCCGTGAACGACCTCGCCAACCTGATGCATGTGAACGTGTCGGAAGTGATCAAGAAGTGCATGGAGCTCGGGATCATGGTCTCGATCAACCAGCGCCTGGACAAAGACACGATCCTGCTCGTCGCGGACGAGTTCGGGTTCCAGGTGACATTCGCATCCGGCGTGGAGGAAGAAGGGGAAATCCCTGAGCCCGTCGATACAGAGGAAATGCTGAAACGCCGTGCACCCGTGGTCACGATCATGGGGCATGTCGACCATGGCAAGACTTCGCTTCTGGACTATATCCGGCGATCCAACGTCGTAGCCGGCGAAGCGGGCGGCATCACACAGCACATCGGCGCCTACGAGGTGACCACAGCGAGCGGACAGAAAGTCACGTTCCTCGACACGCCGGGCCACGAGGCGTTCACCGCCATGCGCGCCCGCGGCGCCCAGATCACGGATATCGTGGTTCTGGTCGTCGCGGCGGACGACAGCGTGATGCCCCAGACGCTGGAAGCGATCAGCCATGCCCAGGCGGCCGCAGTGCCGATCATCATCGCCATCAACAAGATCGACAAGGCGGACGCGAACGTTGACAGGATCCGGCAGCAGCTTGCCGAGAAGAACGTGCTGGTCGAGGAGTGGGGCGGCAAGTACCAGTGCGTCGAGCTTTCGGCGCGCACCGGGAAAAACGTGGATCTCCTCCTCGAGAAGATCCTGCTGGAAGCGGACGTGCTCGACCTGAAAGCCAACCCCGACCGGCTCGCCGCCGGGACGATCGTGGAAGCGCAGCTCGACAAGGGGAAGGGGATCACGGCGACGGTGCTGATCCAGAAAGGGACGCTCAACGTGGGCGATCCGTTCATCGCCGGGATCTACAGCGGCAAGGTGCGCGCGATGTTCGACGAGCGCGGCAACCGTTCCGAAGTGGCCGGGCCCTCTACACCGGTCCAGCTGACAGGCCTGGACGGATTCCCGCAGGCCGGCGACACGTTCATCGTCGTCGACTCCGACAGGGTGGCCCGCGAGATCTCGCTCCGCCGCCAGCTGCTCAAACGCGAGCAGGATTTCCGGCAGATCCACCTGACCACGCTGGACGACATCTCCCGGCAGATCAAGGACGGGCAGGTGAAGGAGCTCGGCGTGATCGTGAAGGGCGACGTGGACGGATCCGTGGAGGCTCTCGCCGATTCGCTGATGAAGATTCAGCACAAGGAAGTGAAGCTGAACGTCATCCACAGCGGCGTGGGCACAATCTCCGAGTCGGATATCATCCTGGCGACCGCTTCCAATGCGGTCATCATCGGCTTCCGCGTGCGCCCGAACCTGAATGCGCGCCGGCTGGCCGAAAAAGAAAAAGTGGACATCCGCACATACAACATCATCTACGACGCGATCGACGACATCCATAAGGCGCTGGAAGGGATGCTCTCTCCGGAGAAGAAGGAGGAGATCGTGGCGACCGTGGATGTGCGGGACGTGTTCAAGGTGCCAAAGGTGGGGTTGATCGCGGGCTGCTATGTGCTGGACGGCAAGATCTCCCGCAACAACAGGGTCCGCCTGATCCGCGACGGCATCCAGGTATTCGAAGGAACCATCAGCTCGCTGAAGCGGTTCAAGGAAGATGTGCGGGATGTGGAATCCGGATTCGAGTGCGGGATCGGACTCGAGAACTTCAATGACGTGAAAGTCGGCGACACGATCGAGGCTTTCAAGATTGTCGAAAGTAAACGAAAGCTTTGAGATGTCGATCCGTACGGAACGCGTTGCCTCGTTGTTGAAGGAAGAACTCGGCGCCATCCTGGTGCGCGATTACAGAGATCCGTCGTATGGGTTCATCACGGTGACGGATGTCAGCATCACGCGGGATCTGCGCATTGCGAAAATCTACTTCAGCATCATGGGGAACCCCGAGGTGCAGAAGAAGACGATGGCCATGCTCGAGCATGAACGCTCGCATCTGCGCGGATTGCTCGGGTCGAGGCTGCGTCTCCGGCTTGTCCCGGAGCTGCTGTTCTACCAGGATACAACGCTGGACAGGGTCCAGCGCATCAATGAATTGATCAACGAGATCCACAAGGACGACAAGAGGAAGGACGGGGATGAGGCCTGACGCGGTTCCGGAAGCGGGGGAAGTGCTGTTGGTGGACAAGCCCGCCGGGTGGACCTCCTTCGATGTGGTGGCGAAACTCCGCAGGGCGTATGGCGGCCTGAAGATGGGGCATGCGGGCACCCTGGATCCGCTGGCCACGGGTCTCCTGATTCTCTGCACCGGTCAGAAACGGAAAGAGATCGACCGGTTCATGGGTTTGGAGAAGGAATATGTCGCCGGCATGAAGCTGGGCATCCGCACGCCGAGCTACGACATGGAAACGGATGTCAGCGAACGCGCGGATGTGTCGGCACTGACCGTGGCACAGGTGCGCACGATGATGGAGGGGTGTGTGGGCCCCACGCGCCAGGTGCCGCCCATGTGGTCGGCCGTGAAAATCGGGGGACAGCGTTTGTACACTCTTGCACGGAAGGGAATCGAAGTGGAGCGCCCCCCGCGAGAGGTGCAGATTTACTCGCTTCGTCCGGACCGGATCGCACTCCCTGACGTCGTCTTCACGGTCGTGTGTTCAAAAGGCACGTACATCCGCACGCTGGTGCACGACATGGGTGAGAAGCTCGGATGCGGCGCAACGATGACCGCACTCCGCAGGACGCGGATCGGTCCGTACAGCATCGAAGATGCGCTGAGTGTACAACAACTCGTGGAACGGGCCCAGGCCCTGCGACTTGCATGAATGTTGTCCGTTCTTTAGATCAGCTGCGGCGTGAGAAGAACTCGGTGGTGACCGTCGGGACGTTTGACGGCGTTCACCTGGCACACCGGGAGATCATCCGCGAAGTGGTGAACCGTGCACGGATGCGTGAGGGGAGAAGCGTGGTCGTGACATTCGATCCGCATCCCAAGGAGGTCGTCGCATCCGCGCGGGGCGCCGTGCAGCTCCTGTCGACGCTGGACGAACGCATTACGCTGCTCTCCGGGCTTCATGTGGATCTGCTGCTTGTCATCCCGTTCACCTTCGAGTTCTCCCGGATGAGCGCACGCGACTTCTATGCCGCGTACATCGACGGCCGCGTCGGTGTGAGCGAGGTCGTGGTCGGCTATGATCACACCTTCGGCAGGGACCGTGAGGCGGGGACGAAGGATCTGATGGCGCTGGGAAGGGATCTCGACTTTTCGGTTTTTGCCGTGCATCCGATGACAGTGGACGGGGAGCCGATCAGCAGCACGCGTATCCGCCGCTCCCTTGCGGCCGGAGACGTGGAGAGAGCGGAGCGGATGCTGGGGTATCCCTACAGCATGACCGGCACGGTGGTGACGGGGGACGGCAGGGGACGGACACTCGGTTTTCCCACGGCGAACCTCAATCCGCTGGTGGCCCGCAAGCAGATCCCCGGAAACGGGGTTTACCTGGTGAGCGTCGCAGGCGCCGGCATACAGCGGTACGGCATCATGAACATCGGCGTCAGACCGACCGTCAGTGACGGCACGGCGCACGTGAGTGAAGTGCACATGTTTGATTTTTCACGCGATATCTACGGCGAACGCCTCGAGGTCTCATTCCTCCGGCGCCTGCGCGACGAGCGCAAGTTTGCGTCGGTTGCAGAGCTGACGGAGCAACTGGGAAGAGACCGCGACCATGCGCGTCACCTGATTTCGTCATTGTCATATTCTCCAACACAATCCAAGGAGTAACACATGGCCGTTACAAAAGAAATGAAGGCCGAGATTGTCAAGAAGTACGGTAAGGGAGCAACGGATACAGGTATTCCGGAGGTTCAGATTGCGCTCCTCACTGCCCGCATCAATGACCTCACGCCTCACTTCGAGAAGTTTTCGAAGGACCATCACTCACGCGTTGGTCTGTTGAAGATGGTCGGCAAGCGCCGCCGTCTGCTGGACTATCTCCGTGAGAAAAACATCGACCGGTACCGGAAGATCATCGAAGAACTGCAGTTACGCAAGTAAGGACACCAGGGTCGAGAGAGACCAGAAAGAGCAGAACGCATGAAAGTTACAAAAGAAATCGAAATCGGAGGAAAAGTCTTTTCCCTCGAAACCGGACGCTTCGCGAAGCAGGCGCACGGGGCGGTCATGGCCCGCTTCGGCGACACCATGGTGCTTGCCACCGTGGTGGCTAACCAGGAGCCAAAGCCGGGAATGGACTATTTCCCCCTGCAGGTGGAGTACCGCGAGAAGGCGGCCTCCGCAGGCAAAATCCCCGGCGGCTTCTTCAAGCGCGAAGCACGCCCGTCCGAAAAGGAAATCCTCTCGGCCCGCATCATCGACCGCCCCATCCGGCCCATGTTTCCCGATTGGTACCAGTGTGAGACACAGGTCATCGTGACCGTCTACTCATCCGACCAGGAACACGACGGGGATGTGCTGGGCGCCGTCGCAGCATCCGCCGCACTGATGATCTCCGACATCCCGTTTGAAGGACCAATCGGAGAAGTCCGCGTCGGACGTATCGACGGCCAGCTGATCATCAACCCTACCTTCTCCCAGCTCCAGACCAGCGACATGGATATCACGGTGGCCGGGACAGACGATTCCATCGTCATGGTGGAAGGGGAAGCAAAGGAGATCTCAGAACAGGAGATGCTGGGCGCGCTGGAGTTCGCGCACGGCTACATCCGTCAGATGTGCGCGCTCCAGAACGACCTCGCGAAGGAGATCGGCCGTCCGAAACGTCAGGCGCCCGCCACGAGCGGGAATCCCGAACTCAAAGCGGCGGTGGAGAGGCTGGCGGGAGACCGGATCCGCACACTCGCGTCGACGCCGCTGCTCAAAGAAGAGCGTGCGCTCCAGACCGCCGAGATGCAGAACGAAGTGCTGGCCGGACTTGCGGAACAGTATCCCGACAGCGAGGACGCCATCAAGCAGATGCTCCATGATATGGAGTACAATGCCATGCGGGAGATGATCCTGTCTCATGGCAAGCGGCTCGACGGACGGGGACTGCGGGAAATCCGTCCCATCACCATTGAGGTCGGACTCCTTCCCCGCACGCATGGATCAGCGCTCTTCCAGCGGGGTGAAACACAGAGTCTCACCACGCTAACACTCGGCACGAAACTCGATGAGCAGATCATCGACGGACTCCTCCCGGAATACTCAAAGCGGTTCATGCTGCACTACAACTTCCCGCCGTTTTCGGTCGGTGAGGTCGGACGCCTCGGGACCACCGGTCGCCGCGAGATAGGGCACGGAAACCTGGCCGAGCGCGCGATCAAGATCATGATGCCGGACGAGAAGGTATTCCCGTACACCGTGCGTCTGGTCTCCGATGTTCTCGAATCCAACGGCTCCTCCTCCATGGCCACGGTCTGTGCGGCGACGCTTGCGCTGCTGGACGGCGGTGCGCCGCTCAGGAAGCCGGTCGCCGGAATTGCGATGGGCCTCGTGAAAGAAAAAGACCGCGTTGCGATCCTCAGCGACATCCTCGGAAATGAGGACCACCTCGGCGACATGGATTTCAAGGTGGCCGGAACGACCGACGGGATCACCGCATGCCAGATGGACATCAAGATCCGCGGCATCTCGCTGGATATCATGCGCGATGCGCTGGCCCAAGCTAAAGAAGGAAGACTGCACATTCTCGGGAAGATGGCCGAATCGATCGGGACTCCCCGCGAGGACCTCTCACCGTTCGCACCACGGCTGACCACGCTCATGATACCCGTGGATATGATTGGTGCGGTGATCGGGCCCGGAGGCAAAAATATCCGCAAGATCGTGGCCGACAGCGGCGCCGAGATCAACATCGAGGACGATGGATCGGTCGTGGTTGCGGCGACGTCCAAGGAGGCCGCAGACAAGGCCATCAGTGCCATCAGCAAGATCACGGAAGTCCCTGAAGTAGGGAAGACCTACTCTGCAACCGTGAAGAAGATCATGGACTTCGGAGTGTTCGTGGAATTCCTCCCCGGCAAGGAGGGGCTGGTCCATGTGTCACAGCTTGATGTGAAGCGAGTCGAAAACCCGGCCGATGTGGTAAAGGTGGGCGATGTGTTCGACGTGAAGATTGTGGACAAGGACGACCAGGGGCGCTGGAAGCTGAGTCGGAAAGCGGTACTGGCACCTGACGTGCCGTACGAGCGAGCACCTCAGCGTGAGGGAGGCGATCGTCCGCACGGCGACCGGAGACCGCACGACGGTGGACCCCGCAGGAGTGGAGGGGGGGAGCGGAGGCACTAGTCTTTCGGGCTGGACCGTTCGGTATCAAGGGGCGCAGGGAGTTGCGAATCCGTGCGCCCCTTCGTTTTTCTGCAAGTATACGGAATGCCAAGTTACTCTTTGGTCACCGTTACGGTTCAGACCCGTGATGAGGGCAATGGTCCATTTGTCCTGTTGCCCTCGCTCTGCTCACCGCAGCGAGAGGTTTGCCTGCTACTTCCACGTAACGTCGAACATTCCCTCGCTGAAAGTGTGCGTCTGCCCATTGTCTCCAACACCGTTGAATGCAAACGTCCCTGAAACGATCTTTCTGGACACGTCAAGCGCCGTGATCGTGACTGTTCCTGAATGTCCGCTGTTCGTGTGGCAGACGCATGACAGGCCATCGAAGTGCTGAGCCTCTCCTTCCTGTGCGGGTATTGTGCCGAGCTGGTACGTACCTGGACAGATGTCTGTATTCAAGTAGGCCCAGTCGATGATGAGATCGATGGTTTCTGCATCTGCAGTGTCTCCGACGATGGCTCTGCCTCCACTGATATGCAGGATGTTTCCATTGTATGTTGATGTTCCGGATGGCACGCCATCGAGGTCCACGGCCGCCCAAGGTGATCCGTCAATAGTCGCCCTGAGAATTCCCGTGCCGGTCGGGAGTGAGGGTGAATCGGGAACGGCAGCCTCGGTGGGGAGTCGGTCCTGTGTACAGCCGTTCATCACGCAACCAGCCATGAACAGCACAGCAACTGCTATGTGAGCGAGTTTCATATTCCCTCCCGGGAAATTGTTGGACATTGGTGTGTGTCAATGTAGTCCCTCGAGGAGGGTATAACAATCCCGAGAATTCGGTATTCTTGAAGTGACGGCAGGGAAGGCAAGCTACGGAAGGATCAGCGCCGCGCGATAAGTGCTTGGCGAAGGGGGCTAAAGCAATCGTTCTCTGAACGCTTTTGCGACGGCTGCGCTACGCGAATGCACATGTAGCTTCATATAAATATTCTTCACATGCGTATCGATGGTGCGCAAACTCAGGAACAACCTCTCGGCAATCCCTTTTGCTGTGAACCCGTCCACCAGGAGGCGGAGGATTTCTTTCTCGCGGCCCGTTAAACCGTATTCTCCCATCGGTACGGAGATACGGGAAAACATGTCGAGGACCTTCCGGGCGATTCGCGGATCCATCGACGCACCGCCCCCGAGAACTTGACGCACCGCTCCGATAATCTCGTGTGGTGGCGCACTTTTCAGCAGGTACCCCGAGGCGCCCGAACAAATGGCTTCAAATATCTGCTTCTCATCGTCAATGACGGTGAGCATGATCAAACCGGTTGAGGGCGAAATTGCCTTGATACGTCTGAGCCCTTCGATCCCGCTTATTCCCGGCAACCCGATATCCATCAAAATGATTTCGGGGGCAAAATCATCCTCGAGTGCCTTAAGGGCCTTTTCGCATGATGGAAAGGCGCGGGTACAGTGCATACCTTCGGTGCTGTCAACCAGCGCGGCAATTGTATCCCTGTACGCGTCATTATCCTCAACCACCCAGAGAGTAATTGACTGGTCGTCCGTTGAGGTGTTCACGTTCACGGAATTCTCACCGCAATCTTTACCCGGGTTCCCCCTTCGGGGGCAGAGACAATCTCGAGTGTTGCCCCGATAGAGGAAGCGCGGCGCTTGAGGTTGTTTAGCCCGTTGCCGGAGCTAGGGATGGCAGTATCAAACCCGACACCATTATCTTCAATCGTGAAAGTAAAACACTCCGGGTCCTCATTGATCAGTATGCGAACCTCAGTTGCGCGGGCATGTTTTTGAATATTGTGCAGAACCTCTTTGTACATCAGGAGAATATTCCTCCTGAATTCCATCTCAAGCCTGTCGGTCGCAGTCCCGGCTTGGCCCCGGAATGAATACGATATCCCTCCCAGCATTGTAGACGCAATGATCCTCATCCGGTCCACCATGTCGTTCAAACGATCGAGCCCCGGATTGATCGTCCAAACGATGTCCCGCAGGTCGTTTGCCATCTGGCGCGCCGACCTGCTGATCTCCATGAGCCGGTCATTGCCTTTGTCCCCCATGCTGACAGCAGATCGCAACATGTCACTCTGCAGTGCAATCGCGCTCAGATTACTTCCGATCTCATCGTGCAGGTCGGACGAGATACGCACCCGCAGCCGTTCCATCTCCAGCAGTCGTGCCACCCGATAGTTGTAGGCAAGTGCGACCAAGGCGATGACGACAATCGCCACCAGAAGACGAAACCACCACGTCTGCCAGTACGGCGGCAGTATTCTGACGGAGATCGACGTTCCGGCTTCGTTCCATTTTCCATCGTTGTTCGTCCCCCTCACCTTGAAGACATAGCTCCCGCCCTCAAGGTTGGTATAACTTGCATACCGTCGTGTGCCGCAGTAGATCCAATCTTTATCAAACCCTTCGAGCTGGTAGGCGTATTGATTCTTCGCCGGTTTCGTGTAGTTTAGCGACGCAAATTCAAACGCAAAGGAATCTTCTTCATGCGAAAGTGTAATCCGTTTCTTTTCAGTAATCACCGTGTCGAGCGTGGCAAGGGTGTCGGAGATGAGGAACTTGGTGATCACAATCGGCGGCACATATGGATTGTCGGCAATGCTGTCAGGATGAAAGCGAACAAAGCCATTGACCCCACCAAAATACATTTCTCCATTCCTGGTCCGGCAGCCCGTCTGTGTCATGAATGGATGGATGGAGACGCCGTCATCTTCATTGTAGTTCCTGAATACGGTCGTGCGTGGATCGAACTTCGAGATGCCGCGACTCGTGCTCATCCAAAGGCAGCCATGGTTATCATGGAGGATTGCACCAAGATGATCACTCTCAAGGCCATCCTGGACAGAGTAGCGGACGAATGTTCCTCTTGAACGGTCGAATTTGTTCAGGCCGGCTACTGTCCCAACCCACAGAGTCCCATTACCGTCCTCATGAAAGGACCTGACGCTGTAGTTCCTCAGACTGGACGGGTTATTCGGATCGTAATGATAATGTGAAAACGAGCCCGTCTGTCTGTCGAACTTGTTCAGACCTCCAACACCCGAACAGATCCAGATATAGCCTTGAGTGTCTTCGTATATGGCCCAGACCACTCCTCCCCAGAACGAGCTCGAATCCAGACGGTTGGACTTGTAATGGGCAACGGTTCCTGAGTGCAGATCAAGCCGGTCTAGCAGCCCGTCATTGCCAGCATATCCTATCCACAGCCCGCCAGTCTTATCTTCACACAGCGAGAGAACATCGTTGCTTCCCAGGCTACCAGGCTTTTGCGGGTCATGCATGTAGTGCGTGAACCGTTTTCGCGAGGGATCGAGCCGCTCAAGTCCGTGTCCGCTGGTCCCTACCCAGAGTGATCCTTCTCTGTCTTCAAGCACGACCTCAGTCGAATTTGTTGATAGACTCCCCGGGTCCTTTGGGTCGTTCCTATAATGTGTAAATAGCTCTGTTGACCTGTCAAACTTGGTCAGTCCACCGGTGGTAGTGATCCAAAGCACGCCCGAGTGGTCCTCAGCAAATCCCGACACCACATTGTCTGTGAGACCCTTCTGAGCTGAAGGATTGAATGTGTAATGGTGGAATGCTTTCTGCGCAGGATCGATCTTGCTCAGCCCTCCTCCCCATGTGCCAATCCAGAGAGTCCCGGACCTGTCCTCGTATACAGCATTGACAAGATTTGTGCTCAAACTATGCTCATCGCGAGGATCGTTGAGATACGTCGAGAATGATCCCGTACGGCGATCGTACTTCTGCAGACCTCTGCCACGCGTGATCACCCAAAGCATTCCCGCCCTGTCTTCACAAATCGGGTGTTCATCCGTCCAGGTAGCTTTATACCCTACATCTGGGAAGTGGCGGTATTTCCCTGTCAGTGGATCAAACATGGCAATCCCGGCTCCTGCGATGCCGATCCACAGAACACCTTCCCTATCTTCATAGAGAAGCTCAACGTCGTTGTCTCCTGGGTTCTGTGCGATTTGTCTGCCGAACGGATACTGGGAGCATATTTTCGTGGCGCAATTGTATGAGTAGAGCCCTTCTCGCGTGCCGATCCAGACTCTTCCCGCTCGATCGCCAAGGATTGCTGTGACCGCACCTGAAGGGCCACCCTCGAGGTGAGCCGAAGTGCCCTCTCGCTGATCGAATGTAAATACCCCATGGGAGGTACCGATAAAAAGCGTGCGATCGTCATCAACAGGATTCCCGCAAATCGCGGCAAGCGTGTCGTTGGCTACACTGTACCGCACGAATGCGGCGGTTGCCTTATCATACCTGAAGAGTCCCTTGCCAAAAGTGGGAAACCAGAGTGTGCCGTGCGCGTCTTCGTATATTGAAGAGACATAAATGTTGGGAAGATAGGGCGTGAACCGTTCCCCCGCTCTGTCAAATCTGTTCAGGTCGTTCCCGCTGGGGCCGCAAATCCACAGTGTGCCGGACCTGTCCTCAAAGAGCTGAGGGACATTGTTTATGGAAATTGATTGTGAATCCCGGGAATTGTGGCGGTAGACGGTGAACTGATAGCCGTCATATCTGTTCAATCCATCTTCGGTCCCGAACCACATGAAACCTCTTATGTCCTGATGGATGGTGAATACGCAGTTGTTGGAGAGCCCGTGTTCAATGCCGAGGCGTTCGAATCTAATTTCACGCCCCGTGGCACAGAAACTTGTCGACGCTGCCGCAAGTGCCGAAAGAAAGATGACCAGCCGCATTTTAGATCTTGAAGGGGACATACACCGCAGAATGTACCTTTTTCCGCACCAAGCCGCCATACCGAATTATCGGTATTCTTGGGAGCGAAGGAGCGACCAATGGCGAGGCAAACTCGAGCAGGGTGAATACTGGGGAGCTAACACTCCTTTTGGGGGGAGGATCCGAGTCAGACTATCTTGTTTTTGAAGATTTTGCTGAGGAGAGGTGTTTCACAAGTCTGCCCAAGGATGCGACATCATGGTAGCAGAAGAACTCTTGGGACACGAACATCTGTCCGGAATTCCGCCTAGACATGCGGCGGAGATTTCGGACCCGGCGGGTAGCCTCCGCGGCGGCTCACCAACTCCAGCACTAGAGTGAGAGCACCTGGTGCTTGAACCCCGTGATGTCCACTTCTCCGGCCAGCCACTTCATGAAATCCGGGCCGTACTTGTTCAGGAAGTACGCCACATTGACCTGCCGCTCCTGAAGGATTCCTCCGGGGAGCACCGAGCCGACAGCGCGCTCGATCTGCCGCACTGCGGTTTCATTCCGGCGCTTCTGCGCTGAAAGACTCTTCTCCTTCAGCACGCCCAGATTGATGTCGATCTTTGAGGTTGCATTTTCAAGCGCTCCAAGCAGCGTCGGGTCGAGCTCTTTCAGTCCGAAACGCAGCTCATTGAGCAGGGCGTGGATGCCCTTTGTGGTCCGCTGGAAGAGATCATCCACCTTCACTTCCGAGATCTGCTCCACGATGCGGGCCGTCAGCGCCGAGGAATCTCCGAACAGCTCTTCAAGCTGCAGTCCGTACTTTTCCAGGACCCTCTGCACGCGCTCCTCGACGACAGTGACGCTTGCCCTGGGATAGAGGAGCGGTTGCGGAATGCCAAAATGTGCATAGAGAGGAGAGAGCTGTGCGTGATACGCGATCTCAGAGGGGCCCGCAACGTACGCCACGGTCGGGAGGAGCGTGTCCTGTGCGAGAGGGCGGAGAATGACATTCGGACTGAGCAGCTCGGGTGTCTCCGCGGCGATGGCCGCGAGCGCAGCCGGATCCAGGAAGTGGCGCGTGCCGCGAAGACTGAAATCATGCTCGCGCGGCTCGATGGGATACCGTCCGCCTTTGTGGAAGAGAAACAGATTGACGGATTTTGGCTTGACCTGCGCATGGTAGGTCTTCTCAAGTTCGGCGCTCTGGCCTATCACGATCTGCGACGAAGCCGGGTATTCGGCGATCTCCCTGAGGAAGAGCGGAGAGAGAAGGCGTTTCAGGGATGGATGGTTCGCCGAGCGTTTCAGGGATGGATGGTTCGCCGAAAGGAACACGATGCCATCATCCGGGAAGAGCCGGTTGATCCAGCGGGCAAAGGCCTCGTTGAACGTCGTGCCCTCCGCATAACAGCTTTGCACATCGCGGATGAGCGGAGCGGTGTACTCGCTCGGCTGCAAGGCGTTTTGCAGGGCTGTGATTGTAGCTCCGATCGACGCGTCAAACCGGATCTCGCCGACTGGCCCCGGATTGCGCTCGGGGAGCACACCCCCGGGGAGGTACTCGAGTCGTGAAAGAGCTCCGCTGGCATCGATGACTTCCGCGTGATGTATCTCCTCGAAATCGTGGTCTTCCCCTTCGAGCCAGAAGACCGGGACGAACGAGAAGAGGGGATATTTTTCCTTCAGACGGGCTGTGAGCTTTATCGTGGTGAGTGTTTTGAGTGCCGTGTAGAAGGGTCCGCCAAAAACGCCGACCTGCTGCCCGGTGACGACCGCCAGCGTGGTGGGGTTCTCAAGCGAGGAAATGTTGTCGAATGAACGCGCCGAAGCACCGTACCTCTCGTTCTGCTCGCGCAGGACGGTGGCGAGCACGGAGCGGTCGCGCACGCGCTCCTGCTGCTCCCGTATGATGTGTTCAAATGAACTGTTCTCCCGGAAATTGAGCCGGTAGAACGGGCGCGTGTCGGGGGAGTTCTCGAGGAAATCGAAGAACAAGTCGCTGTATCCCCCCGCGGAAGGGGGAAGCCGGGTGTAGTCGATCCATGTCATAGTGGCCGAATATCGTCAAAAAAGCCGTTGCATTCAAGTCCAAAGTTTTGTAACATTTGGCGAATTCTTAAGGCCGGCACGTTCCTGTAGAGTAATTTATCTTGTGTTCCTTGTATCCTGTTGATCCCCCAAAGAGTTTGTTCCCCCGGCCGTTCGGCCTTTCGCGGGAGTGCGCCCGGCACCTCCTCGCGTCACCTGTCGATGAGTGCTTATGAAGAAGTCGTTGCTTGACTATACGCTCAAGGTCCGGATTCCTCTTGTTGCGTTCGTGGCGATCGGATCTTTTGTCGGCACCTACTACCTCTCCCGCGCTGAACGGGATGGTGTGGGCTACGCCCCCGAGCAACCAATTCTGTTCTCGCACAGGCTGCACGCCGGCACTATGCGGATCGACTGCAAGTACTGTCACACCTCGGTTACGTCGTCGCCGCAAGCGACGATTCCACCCGTCGGGACATGCATGAACTGCCACACCGTGGCGCGCAAGAATCGTCCGGCAATTATCCAGCTGACGAAGTTCTATGAAGAGGGGAAGGCCGTCCCCTGGAAACGCGTCCACAGAGTGCCGGACTATGCCTATTTCAATCACAGCGCCCACGTGAACAAGGGGATCGACTGCGTCCACTGTCATGGTGCCGTCGAGAACATGGAGGTCGTTGCGCAGGTGTCCTCATTCACGATGGGGGCGTGTCTGGACTGTCACCGCACCGCGCCAGAACGACTGGCCGCGATCCCGGGGATCAAACGGGGTCCCGAAAACTGTAACGCGTGCCACCGGTAGGACATCAGGAATGGATCTGAAAGCACAGCAGAAGGCAGAACACACCATGCGCCGCCGTTCATTCGTGTTTCGCGCGGCGTCCGCCGTTGCCGCGGGATTGACCTCCGGGCACTTCTTCCGGCATCTGGCACAGGGCGCCCCGCCGGCAAAGGACCCGGAGAAGAGCGTCACGATTCATCCGCATCCTGATGCCGTTCCCAGAACAACTCCAGGGCCGCAGTCCCATGAATGAACGGAACCAGTGGCGCAGTCTTCACGAAGAGCAGGATGCCGGGACGACGCCCGAGATGAAGAGTCAGGAGTTCATGGACGGTGTGACCGACGCCTTCGATCCGGAAACGCTCTCTCCGCTTTCCCGGAAGCAGTTTCTTGCGCTGATGGCCGCGTCCGCAGCATTTGCCGCAACCGGATGCACCAACTACAGGGACAAAGGGGAGATCGTCCCGTACAACAAAAAGCCCGAAGAAGTGACGCCGGGGAAAGCGAATCTCTACGCTTCCACATGCACTGCGTGTCCGCAGGCCTGCGGGATTCTGGTAAAGACCAGGGAAGGACGTCCGGTCAAGCTCGACGGGAATCCCGATCATCCGGTGAACCGCGGCAGGTCATGCGCAACCGGTCAGGCGGCAATTCTGAATCTCTACGATCCCGCACGCCTTCGCGCTCCGCATACTGGAGCAGCCGCATCCGGTACGGGAGAGGTCTCCTGGGACCGGATCGATTCGGAAGCAGCGCGGCAGCTTGCCGCATGCATCCGCGACGGGAAGCAGATCGTGTTGATGACCGCGCCGGTCACATCGCCGACTGCGCAGAAACTCATCCTGGAATTCCGGGCCGCTTTCCCGGGCACGAAGGTGATCGTCTACGACCGGTTCCATCAGGAGACCCGCCGCAGCGCCTGGGAGCTGTGCTATGGTTCTGCGGCACTGAGGCCGGTTGCGTGGGAAAAAGCCAGGCTGATCGTCGCCCTCGAAGCAGATATCCTTGGGAACGAGGGATTCACCGTTGAGCAGACGCGTGCCGTTGCCGGGGCGCGCGATATCATGGTATCCAATACGTTCGTGCGTCTGTACAGCGTCGAAGGAACCATGTCGCTGACGGGCACGAATGCGGACTACAGGTGCCGCCTCCATCCGGAAGCGCAGCTCGAATTTGTGCTGGCCCTCACCCGTGCAGTCGCCGCAAAACTGAAACTTGCCGCGGCATCTCTCCCGGCCGGACCGGACCTTGCAGCAATTGCACACCGGAGAGGCCTCCCGCTGAAGACGCTCGAGCACCTCGTCGATGATCTGGTGACTCTCCGGGGGAAGGGGATCGTGTACGCGGGATCAGCCCTTAACACGGACGTCCATGTTGCCGTGAACTACCTGAACGAGCTCCTCGGCAACACTGCCTTGTATGGCCCGGCCGAACCTGCGACCGCAGTGACTGTCACGCCACCTGCCGATGTTGCTTCAACCATTGCTGACATGAAGGCCGGTAAGGTCGGTTTCGTCGCCCACCTGGATGTAAATCCGGTCTATCACCTCCCGAAGGTTCTGGGATACGCCGAGGCACTCAAGTCGGTCCGGTTCAGCGTCGCCATGACGGACGTCGAGAACGAGACTGCACAGCTGTGCACGTATATGCTTCCGGTCCACACGATGCTGGAGTCGTGGGGGGATCACACCGTGAGAACGGGTGTCATCTCACTCCAGCAGCCGGTGATCGCACCGCTGTACGCCACGCGGCAACAGGAGGCAATCCTTCTGCGCTGGATGTCCGCCTCGACGCCGTTCAGCGAGTTACTGTATCAGGAATATCTCAAGCGCCATTGGGAGAGCGCGGTCTTCCCCTCACTGGGCCGGTTGACGGACTTCCTCACATTCTGGCAGATGGCACTCCATGACGGCGTCGTGACTACTCCGGTATCTGCGCAGGCACCGCTCCAGTTCCGAAAAGATGCCCTTGCGTCTCTGAGGCTCCAGGAACATCCCGACCGGTATGCGGTTGTCCTGCTCGCTTCGCCGTATCTGGGCGATGGACGATGGGCGAACAACGGCTGGTTGCAGGAACTTCCGCATCCGATCTCAAAGGTTGTCTGGGACAACTACGCGGCCATCTCGCCCGCCGCAGCAAGGGCGCTTGGTGTTGAATCGAACGACCTGATCGAAGTCAGCACAGAGTCGGGGAAGGTGACGCTGCCGGTCTTTGTGCAGCCCGGGACTGCGGAGCAGCTGATTGCCGTCTCGCTCGGTTATGGACGATGGAATGCCGGTCCCGTGGGATCAAACGTCGGGGTGGATGTTACCCCGCTGCTGCCGGCCGGATGCCTGACCGGGCCGCGTGTGGTCAGGGCGATGAGCGTGAGCAAGAGTGAGGGCTCGTATGCGCTCGCGTCCACGCAGGAGCATCATGCGCTGGACGACACATTCGTCAAGGACTTCCATCTGAAGCGGCACATCATACGGGAAGGCATCCTGGAGGAGTACCGGAAGGACCCGCACTCGCTCGGCATCGAACGCAAGGAGCACGAAAGCATTAGTCCGCGCGTGGAATTTGTTGGCGTCAAGTGGGCCATGGCGATCGACCTCAACAAGTGCACAGGCTGCAATGCCTGCGTCGCAGGATGCAACGTGGAAAATAATCTCCCGGTGATAGGCAAGGAGCAGGTGGCAAAGGGACGGGAGATGCAGTGGATCCGGATCGACCGTTACTACAGCGGGACGCCGGAGGAACCACTGGCAAGTCATCAGCCGATGCTCTGCCAGCACTGCGATAATGCGCCGTGCGAGAACGTCTGTCCCGTCGTCGCCACGAACCACAGTCCGGACGGTCTGAATCAGATGATCTACAACCGCTGCGTGGGGACGAAATACTGCTCAAACAACTGTCCGTACAAAGTGCGCCGGTTCAATTTCTTTAACTTCAGGGATCATCTCGCTGACGGGTACTACCAGCAGGAGCCGGTTTCCCTGATGCACAACCCCGAGGTCACGGTCCGTTCGCGGGGCGTGATGGAGAAATGCACGTTCTGCGTGCAGCGGATCATGGAGGCGCGGCAGCATGCGACTGAGGCGGGTGTTACATTCGACGGGAAGCAGGTGGAGACCGCATGCCAGCAGGCATGCCCGGCCCAGGCAATTGTGTTCGGGAACATGCACGATCCGGGGGCGGACATCAGCCGCTACCGGGAACACCCGGCGGGGTATGATGTGTTAGGTGAGCTGAATGTGAAGCCTAACGTGACGTATCTTGCCCGGTTGCGAAACATTCATTCGGAGAAGCGCGCGTGAGCACAGCTGTCGTCGATTACACCCGCGAGGAACCCGTCGTAGCCGGGCGTCCGACCGCGTCGGAAATTGATGCCGTCGTCAGTGCTCCGCTCGACCGTCCCCCCGCAAGGACCTGGTGGATTGCGTTCGGCATTACCTCGACGATGCTGGGAATCGGCGTTGTGTGCGTGGCCGTCACGCTCTGGTTGGGCCTCGGTGTTTGGGGCGTGAACCAGCCGGTCTCGTGGGGATTTGACATCGTCAACTTCGTGTTCTGGGTCGGCATCGGTCACGCAGGCACGTTGATCTCCGCAATCCTCTTCCTCCTGCGCCAGCGGTGGAGAAACGGCATCGCGCGGTTTGCGGAAGCCATGACGATCTTTGCGGTCATGTGTGCGGGAATCTTTCCGCTGCTGCATACGGGGCGCCCATGGCTCTCCCTCTATCTCACGCCGTATCCCAATCAGCACGCACTGTGGGTCAACTTCACGTCGCCGCTGCTCTGGGACGTCTTCGCGGTGTCGACATATTTCACGGTCTCCGCGGTGTTCTGGTATCTGGGGCTGGTGCCCGACTTTGCCACGCTGCGCGACCGCACGACGCATCCGGTCAAGAAGCTCGTGTATTCGATCTTCAGTCTGGGATGGCGCCATTCCAGCAGGCACTGGACGCACTTCGAGCGCGCCTATCTGATTCTCGCAGGATTCGCCACGCCGCTTGTGCTCTCCGTCCACACCATCGTGAGCTTCGACTTCGCCGTCTCGGTTATCCCCGGCTGGCACACGACGATCTTTCCGCCATACTTTGTCGCGGGTGCGGTCTTTTCAGGTTTCGCCATGGTGCAGAACTCCCTGATCGTCGTCCGGCAGGTCTTCCGTCTGAAGCACCTGATCACGCTCTCGACGCTGGAAAAGATGAACAAGGTGATGATTGTCACGGGGTCAATGGTGGGGTACGCTTACGCAATGGAGTTCTTTGTGGCGTGGTACAGCGGAAGCCAGTTCGAGACGTTCGTCTTCGTGAACCGTGCGCTCGGGCCGTACGCCTGGGCATACTGGACGATGGTGACGTGCAACGTCGTCTTCCCGCAGCTCTTCTGGTTCAAGAAAGTGCGGACCTCGATCCCGATGATGTTCGTGATCGCGATCTTTGTGAACGTCGGGATGTGGTTTGAGCGGTTTGTCATCGTGGTGACCTCGCTATCGCGGGATTTCCTCCCGTCGAGCTGGGGGCACTACATGCCGTCGATCTATGATGTGGGCATCTTCGTGGGGAGTCTCGGACTCTTCTTTACGCTGATCCTGCTGTTCGTTCGTGTGCTGCCGGTCATCTCGCTGGCAGAAATAAAGGCGGTCATACCCGGAGCGCAACCGGAGCGGCATCGGCCCCACTGATTGGCAAGTGCATAAGAAGACAGAGAAGCATGGAAAAACACCTGTACGGTCTGACTGCCCTGTTTGACACGCCCGATGCGGTGGTGCACGCGGCGGAGGAGACGGTGAAAGCGGGTTACACGAGGTACGATGTGCACGCTCCGTACCCCCTGCACGGCATAGAACGGACCATGCGGTTGAAGACATCCCCGCTGGGTTACTTTGCTCTGGTATTCGGACTGCTCGGAGCGATCAGCGCGGTGGGTTTGATGACATGGATCACCCTGGTCGACTATCCGCTGGTGATCGGCGGGAAACCGTTCTGGTCGTGGCCGGCGTTCGTTCCTGTGGCGTTCGAGCTGACAGTTCTCCTCGCATCGGTTCTGACCGTGGTGTCGATGATCGTGATCTACTTCAAGTTCCCGAACAACAGCCACCCGCTGCATGACACCCCGTTCATGAAGCGTGTCTCGTCCGACGGTTTCGGGATCAGCATCGAGGCCGCAGATCCGCTCTTCGATGAGGCGAAGGTGCATGCGATGCTGGCTTCGCTGGGCGGGAAGGAAGTGGGGGCAGTGTATTTTGACGAGGCGGACCGGGATCACGGGCAGAAGGTGTTTGACCTGAAGTTCATCGGGGTGCTGGCAGGTGTGGGAATCGCGGTGGCAGGATTCGCGTACCTGGCCCTGAACGTTTTGCTGTACCTGCCGCCGTTCGACTGGATGATGGTGCAGAACAAGCTGAAGCCGCAGGCTGCAAGCACTCTCTTCAGGGACGGCATTGGCATGCGCCAGCCGGTGCTGGGGACGGTGGCGCGCGGATTTCTTCCGTATGCGTTCAAGGGAAAGCCGGAGGAAGCCGGCAAATCCCTCGCGAATCCTCTGCCCGTCACGCAGAAGGTTCTGGATCTCGGACGCGAGAAGTACCTCACGTTCTGCAGTCCGTGTCATGGCAATTTCGGGCGCGGTGACAGCAGGCTGAACGGCCAGTTTCCCAACCCGCCCACCCTGCATTCCGACAAGGTGCGGGAATGGAGCGACGGCAGCATTTATCACGTGATCACGGAGGGACAGAATGTGATGCCCTCGTATGCGGCACAGGTGAGCCGTGACGAGAGGTGGGCGATTGTGCACTACATCCGGGTGCTCCAGCGCGCCCAGCATGCAAAGGAGTCGGACCTGCGATGAGCACAGAGACACACTCACTGCCCCCTGTCAACAAGAGCCTTCCCCCGGAAGCCGACCGGATCGGGCTGATCCTGCTCGCCGCAGGAGTCGTGCTCGTCATCGCAGCATTTGTTTTCGAACCGGTGCGCGCCTCGTTCGATGCGGTGATCCTGTACCTCTTCATGGTCAGTCTGGCTGTGGGCGCGCTGTTTCTCCTTGCCCTCGAGTACATCACCGGCGCAGTGTGGAGCGTTCCGATGCGACGTGTGACGGAGTTCTTTGCGGGACTGTCGCCGTTCCTGCTCATCCTCGTCCTCCCGCTCTTTTTGCATATCCATGATCTGTTTCACTGGAGCCATGCCGAGGCAGTACAACAGGACCCGGTCCTTCAGGGGAAGGCGGCGTATCTGAACATCCCGTTCTTTGTCACCCGGACACTCGTGTTCATCGGCATCTGGATCGCATTTGCAGCCCTGTTTGTGAGGCATTCGACGCATCAGGACATCACGAAAGATGCGGCGCTGACACGCAGCAACGTGCGGCTCGCCGCAGTCTTCTTCCCTCTCTTCGCGTTCACCATCACCTTCACCGCGATTGACTGGGGGATGAGCCTGGAGCCGCACTGGTTTTCGACGATCTACGGCGTGTACTACTTTTCGGGAACCGTGATCGCCGCGCTGGCTGCCGTTACGCTGGTTGTAGTGCTCTTTCACGAGAGGGGGTACCTTCCGGGTCTCCGCCGCGATCATTTCTACAGTCTGGGAGCACTGCTGTTCGGATTCGTGAACTTCTGGGCATACATCGCGTTCGCCCAGTTCCTCCTCATCTGGTACGCTAATCTGCCTGAAGAGACGTATTGGTTCATAGCGCGGTGGGAGAACGGATGGCAAATCGTGTCCGTGCTCCTGATCGTCATGAAGTTTGCCGTTCCGTACATCGTGCTCCTGCCACAGGAAGCGAAAATGGATACCAGACGGCTCAAGATAATGGCAGTCTGGCTCCTGGCAGCTCACTTCGTAGATCTGTTCTGGCTCGTGATGCCGACCCACAGTGAATCGCTTTCGTTGAGCTGGACGGAGCTGGGCTTCCCCCTGGTGGCTGTCGGGATGACAGTGCTGCTGCTTTCATGGAAGACCAAGCGCTATAATCTCGTTCCGGTGGGAGATCCTAAGCTCCAACGGGCAATGGACTTCCATCTTTAAGCTGATAAAGGAAACAGGATGCAGGCGGAGTCAAAATACAGGGCAGAAATGGATTTCAGGGAGCTCCTGCGGAAACCCCGCAGACTGTTCGGAATGACATATCTGTACTTCCTTGCGGTGCTGGTGGTCATCGGCATCCTCTACGTGAACAGGCTCAATCCGGTGGGACGGAACCGGGTCATGCCGCTCGTACTGAAAGATTCTTCTGCCTTTGTAAGGGATATTCCGTTTCAGTCTCCTGCCGTGCTCCCCCCTGTGGATGTCAGGGTGGCAGCCATTCCCTCTGACTCCGTCATCGCACGCGGGAGGGAAATCTATCGTGCAAACTGCGCTTCGTGTCACGGTGAAAACGGGATGGGGGACGGGGCGGCGGGACTGGTCATGAATCCGAAGCCCAGGAACTTCCACGCTCCGGGCGGGTGGACGAATGGGGCGAAGATTGCGGAAATCTACAAGACGCTGCAGGAAGGAATCGTCCGCAACGGCATGGCGTCGTATGCATACCTTCCTCCGGCCGACAGGTTTGCGCTGATCCATCTCATCCGGACGTTTCATCCCGCGCCTCCGACCGACAGCAGGGAAGAAATCGCGGGACTCGAGACAACGTATCAGCTGGCAACGGGGAGCATGGTCGCAGCCCAGATACCCGTGCGGGACGCCGCGCGGCATCTGATCCAGGAGAACGCTCACGCTATCGCGGATGTATCGAAACAGGCTGCTGCTTTTGAAGCGTCGACGGATCCGGCCGCGGTGCTGTTCAGACGCGTCTCTGCGAACCCGGAGCGGGTTCTAACTGCCATGCGCTCGGCGCAACCACGGATCTCTGCGCTCCAGGATTTTGTGCGGCTCGTGACCGCCGATCCGGTGGACCTGGGTTTCCGCACGACGGTGAGCGGCTTGAACCGGGAAGAATGGGCAGCGCTGCACGGCTTTATCATGAAAGAAACGCTATGAAGACTCTCAGAACTGGATTCGCAGTCCTGACAGCAACTTTGCTACTGACGGTTGCCGCCGGGATCGCGCAGACTGCCGGACAGGCCCAACAGCCTACAGCATCGCCGCAGACGGAGGCTATTCAGAAGACGACTCCGCCTGCCCCCGAAATCGGCATCGTGGAAAAACTCGGCGACACGCTTCCCATGCAGCTCGAAGTCTACGATGAGCGGGGATATCGCGTTGCGCTGAAAGACGTGGTGAAGCATCCAACGGTGCTGACGTTTGTCTACTTCCGGTGCCCCAGTATCTGCAGTCCGCTCCTCACCGAGTTGTCACGCGTGGTCGAGAAGCTGGACCTGGAACCGAACCGGGACTACCAGATTGTGACGCTTAGCTTCGACCACAGGGAAAAACCCGAACTCGCGGCTCAGAAGAAGGAGAGTTACCTGAATGCGATGAAACGGAAGATCGATCCGGACGGCTGGCGCTTCCTGACCGCCGACAGCGTGACGATCAGGCAGATCACCGGTGCGGCAGGGTTCTATTTCAAACGGGATGGGAATGACTACATCCACGCAGCGGCGCTGATCATCATTTCACCGGAGGGCAAGGTCACTCGGTACATTAACGGCATCCAGTATCTTCCGTTCGACGTGAAGATGGCGGTGATGGAGGCGGCGGAAGGCCGCACCGGGCCGACGATCGCGAAGCTGCTCAAGTTCTGTTACCGGTAC
>JAGDMK010000233.1 GCA_017860635.1 Bacteroidota bacterium | reverse complement strand
CTGGATCCGGCCGGAGAAATCGAACGGTTCGCAGACCGCGTGTTCGATGTTCACGTGAAAGATGTCACCTCGGCGGATGCAAAGGGCACGACGGTGGAAATGGGTCGCGGGGTCATCGATATTCTCCGGTTGATACAGACGTTGAAGAAAATAGGATATGCCCGCGCGCTTCATTTTGAATTCGAGAAGGACGAAAAGGATCCGCTCCCAGGCGTCTCCGAGTCCGTTGGATACCTGCGGGGAGTTCTTGCAGGGATCTCTGTTGGGTAAGCCCCTGCGACAGAAGTACATAAAGACCATGCTCCGGAAGCGACGAGAGGTACTCCACCAGGGGACCGTACTCTGGAGATGACGCCCGCGAGAGAGATGTATCGCTGTTGCTTGCGCGCGGAGGTTATGAAACATATGAGACTGGCGGCAAACATGGACAAACGAGATATATTCTTCGTCGCGGCACTCTGCACGCTGACTTTCACAGGCAGATCTCTGGCTTCAGCGCCGGTCGCAGTGCTGTTCGTCATCGACGGACTTCAGTCGGATGCAGCAGCGGTCGCCATGTCCAACGGCGCGGCCAATTTGAAAAGTCTGCATGACAACGGTGTCTGGGTGGAGGAAGCCTACTGTTCAAGTCCCTCTCCGCATTTGCGACTGCCTGACGGCTCACTTCCATGGGGGACAAGTTCTCCGCCAAACGTTGCGATGCACACAGGCACCCACGTGTTTGAATCGCGGCAGATGGATGACATCTTCCTGGCGGCGAGAAGGGCCGGCATAAAGTCTGTCTTCTCCGGAGGTGCGGACAACTACAAAGAATTCAACACGGCTGACTATTGCTACGCCTCGAGCAAAGACCCCGATTCGATCACGGTCCAGCATGCTCTTGACCACTTCCGTGACGATGGTGTCCGGTTGATCCGCCTGCATATCCAGCGGATCAGGAACCACTGGAAGGGTCCTGAAGAAAAGACGAGGCCCGATTCACCATATCAGCAATATCTGCTTCATGTTGACCACCTTCTGGGCAAGGTTTTCGATGCAATACGTGCAGCTGGTCTGTGGGACAGCACATTTGTCTTCATATCTGGCGACCATGGGATGGGGATGACCCAGCAGAGTAATCATCCTGCCTCCAGTGTCTCGTCATGGAAACCGTACATGAATTTCTACGGACCTGGCATCAAGAGAGGTGAGAGTATTCCGTATGCAGAAACCCCTGACATTGCACTTCTGGTAGCACACGTTCTTGGGCTGGGTCCGCTGAAAGGGCACACGGATCCGGACGTGTCAGTCACGCCGAGAGGAACAACCGGAACACTGCTGACAAACATCTTCGAAGGGAATCCGCGGGAGCTTCATCATCCCGAGTTCATCCGGAGATACCTGGAAAGCGTCCATTGGCAGCCATCAGATGACTTCGCCGAGTACCGTGTGGCGATGTTGAAGTACATCGCTGCGCGGCTCGGGCGGCAGGAGCAGGATTGATGTGATACTGCTTCGTCTGCTTGTTGCCGCACAAGTCCCTCTCCGCCCGCTGTGACGTCCGGTTCTGCACTTCTTGTATCAGGCGTATTCCGACTCACGCAGGGATGCGTAATACCGTGTCGTCCTGTCCAGCACGATGCCCCAGGAGAAGTTCCTCCGAACAACGTCAAAGCCTTTCTGCCCAAGATCTGCAGCCCGGGCCGGATCTTTGAGTAATGCAATACAATGAGAAGCGAGACCCTCTGCAGACCGTGATACGCAAACGGAGGCGGAGGTCAGGCCGGTGATCCCTTCTCTGCCGACAGGAGTTGTGACGATGGGGCATCGGTGTGCAAGCGCATCGAGAATCTTGATTTTGATCCCGCCACCGAGACGGAGTGGAGCCACAAAGACCCCGGCCCGGAAAAGGTAGGGATGCAAGTCTTCGACGAAATCGAGCAGCCTTATCCGGGAATCTGTAGCGGCAGCACGAAGGTCCTGCGATGGAAGGCGTCCGATGATCGTGAGCGTTGCAGTGGGATGCCCGGCTACAATACGAGGAAATATATCCGTGCAGAGCCAGATTGCGGCGTCATCGTTCGGGATCTGTGAGAGGTTTCCGACAAACAGGAGTGTGTCCGAATCTCGCCGCGTGTGGACTTCGGGGGGCGCAGGAAGATCAACTCCGGGAGAGAGTACCTCCACCTGGCGGTTGTGGGTCTGCCACTCAAGTAGGAATGCGTCCGGTTGAGTGAGGGTGGTTATTCCGTTGTGCAGATGAATCATGCGGTTTTCGAATCTGTCGAGTCGGCACCATTCAAGCCGATACCATGCTCTGGCAAAGGGGGACCGAACGGCCGAAGTGTACCTCTGAATCGTTCGGAGGAGGACGTCGATCTGGTGCAGAACAGTCTTACCCGACTGCACGTTGCGTGCGTACTGCCCCATCTGAGTGTATTCAATCTGGACAATGTCGAAATGCTGGGAGGACGTGAGCTCTCTGATTGTCCGCGCCATTGCGCGGCTGCGGAACTTGCTGGCAATAAACGGTTCCCATGCTACGATGCTCCGGACGAATTGGAGTCCCCTGATTCCGGCGAGCCGGACCGCTGTACCGATGTTTCGGACGGGCCCTTTCAACCGGGGAACGATATGCATGTCTGTCAACAGGGGGCTCAGATCAGGCAGGAATCGCCGTTCGTGTTCGTCCGCAAATGAGATCAGTGTGAGTTCATGAACGGTCGAAAGATGACGGATCATATCGTAGATGTAGACTCCTCCCCCGTGTCCGGCAAGCGGATGAGGCACATAGGGAGAGACAATCAGGATTTTCATCGTGACCTACTCTGAGGGGCCCGGGCTATCAGGGCATTGTCGACAGGGATTGAGAGGCACACTCTGTATGAATAATACCGAAGGCCGTTCCAAATGTCAATTGATGTGCAGCGTCCTCTTGAAGTCCTTGAACAACTTGAACAAGAGATCGTTCGTGCGGTGCCCGGAGTCGTGAGCGTCACCTACAACATCGCACCCGAACCGCCGTCCACCATCGAACCTTGGCGATGCCTTTCCCACGATAGAGCCCGAAAGAGACAGGTTCGCCCAATGTCGCAAGCCCTTGAATTGCTCGCTAACGGCGATTCCCGGTCCGCCATGGCTCCATGGCTTTGCGCACCTCTTCGGCAAGCCAGTCGGCATGCCGCTTCTCACGCAGGAATTGTATCGGAGAGACGGTCTTCTCGTCCTCCTGCGTGAAGGTGACCGAATAATAGCCGCGTGCTGACCCCCGCGCATCGCCTTTCACGCCGATTCTCTTGACGCTTGAGCATGGCATACGCCTGCCGGTCATAAGGCCGAAGAGCGAATTGCGGACGCTGACGTGTCCTTCTTCCACCACGATACGGCTCTCGCCGAACGTCATGAAGACCATCATGGCCGCGATGATCAGGGCAAATATCCCGAAGACCAGCGGAAAGAGGAACGGCGCCCCGGCGTACACCAGAAGCGCAACGATCGCTCCCAAAAACAGAGCTATCCCCAAACCGGGCAATGTCTCCGACACACCCGACCGGCCTTTGATGATGAACTCCATCCCGCCTTTGGGACTGGAAGTGACCGTGATGCCACTGTCGGTGGAGGACGAAATGGCGGACGCGCTTGCTGTCACCTCCTGGGAACGGAGGTGCTCCTCGGTGACTTCAGCGGAAGAAGCCTGAGTCTTGAATACGGGGATCTCGAATGTTGTGGAGAAGTCGACGCCCGGAACTTCTGCGCTGGCCTCGAGTCTCCAGACGATTGAATTGTTCTCGTTGATCCGCTCGGTTGGCTTGGCATCGAAGGGAACGCTGATTTTGACCGGCGCGTGCTGAGCTCCTGCCTGCCACGAAGGCCCCAGCCGAACGCTTAGTTGCTCAGTTTGCCAGAGCACATCTTCCGTCGTGGTAGTATCCTTGCCTGAGCGCCGGCGTATCATGTGGATGCACGAGAGCCGCATGGTCAGGTTTTCGGCACCCTGAAGTCCGCGCGGTAAGACGATGTTGCCCCTTACTTCTCCCCCCAGGACGCCTGGCACGTGCTCCATGACAAACAGGCATTCGCCGTACTTCCGGTACTGAATCGTCTTCCTCACGGCCACGACGAGGAGCGCGATCCCGACAAGCGGAAACAAGAACCCCATCAATGCCGCATAGTTTTCCTTTTCGAATATTTCTTCAGGGAGGAAGAAGACGAGAGGCATGGAGATGAGGTTCCAGAGGATGGCAAATCCCCAGAAGAACCAGGCGGCGCTCTTGCCTGTACCGCGGATGCGGCCGGCCACCCAATCGTCTCGCCACACCCATGGCTCGTTGGGATGAGCTGCTTGCATGGCTGCCTCACGCGCCTGGCTCCGGAATCCGGCCGTGGCTAGCACCAGGACGCCCACGCCGAACCCTCCGAACACCAGGCTGGCGACGGTCATCAGGATTGCATTCGTCGTTTCGCCATGCTGAAATGAAAGGAATGCTCCGTACGCAATCCCGAGGCCTATCGCACAGAAGACGAGGACAAATCCATAGATGGCGATCTTGCCGAAATCCAGACCAGGTGTCATGCGGGTATCATCCTGAATAGTGTCGCGGAAAGATAGGCGCGAGGAAGTGGAAAGTCAACTGCGGTCGCAATCGAGGCCCAACAATTGAGGCCCAGCAAATGAAATCCTGCGTGAGATGATAAGATGCTGCGCGAGAACTCATTCGCCGGGTAATCTGACGCAAGGTTGACCGACTAGCTCATCCGTCACGGGGTCGAGCCCGGAGCCCACCTGCCTCCAGAAAGCAGACGGGCGAATGAGCGACTGCCGTCAGGAACCGCGCGAGCCATGGGATGGTGCGGGTTTTGCCGACAGTAGAGATGCCACAACACCCCCCGCCAGGATGATAATCACTGCAGCCAGCAGGTACAGGTTGAAGTTTGAGCCGAGCATCTCCTTCAGCCAGGTGTGCGTCATCATCTTGACGCCGACAAGAATCAGCACGAGTGCAAGAGAGACCTTCAGATACCGGAACTTGTCAATCATCCCTGCCAGCGCAAAGTAGAGACTCCTGAGCCCGAGGAGTGCAAAAACGTTACTCGAGAATACCAGAAAAGGATCAGCGGTGATCGCAAAGATCGCCGGTATCGAGTCCACCGCGAAAATGACATCTGTGAACTCAACCATCACCAGACCAAGTAACAGCGGTGTTGCGAGGAGGGTACCGGCGGGGGCTGATTCGACAATGTCGTCCCTGAGGTTCTCGGCACCTGGTACCGGAGCTTCGTGGGATGCGTTGGAACCCGCCCGCACGAAGAAGTGCTGGCCATGAAACCGCTGAGTGATGGGGAACAACCTGCGCGTGAA
>JAGDMK010000066.1 GCA_017860635.1 Bacteroidota bacterium | reverse complement strand
GGCCACTTGAACCATTCGTCCGTATTGTACAGCCGCGCCAGACGCTGTGGTTCGCCGTTGAGATACAGAAAATGGAATTTCCAGCCCTTCCGTACCGACGCAACATAGAGCTTGCCGTTCAGATCCTTTCGCATCCCCTTGACGTCTCCTCTGACGGGTTTCCAGTCCGGGATGAACGTTGCACCCGTGAGCGCGGGGTTTTCGCCGGGGTACGCGGTATACACGATCGGCGCGTTCTCACTGCCGGAATCCTCCGGACGGAGATCAAATGGTTCCGTTCTGACGTATGTGCCGCCCCTGAGGAACACTGTCACTCCGCTGTCAGGAAATTGCGCCGAGCGCTTCAGCGCCCGGATTTCATCCCGCGCCCGCTCGAGTGTGAGGAATGGTTTATCGAGCGTCCCCGGATTGCTGTCAGTTCCGGTTGGAGAGATGTAGAGCGTCGCCGCCCGCTCCCGCGTGTCATTGCATCCTGAGCCAAGGAGAGTCAATCCAATCAGCAGAGCACCAAGAAGAGCCGATCTGAGCATATCGCTTTGCCTCCCGGTAGTGTCAAATGGTACAGCACTTCTTCCCGCACTGCTCGCGCTCCGCGTCCAATGCCAGTGTGGGACGATCGCCTGCGTGAAGCATATCTACACCGGACCCGCTTCCGCTGCGTGCGACCGTGCTTCCAGCGCATTGCGGATTTCTCCGACGCGCGTCCGCGTCAGCGGGTAGAAGAGGATAATGGCAATGCCGATAATGAATCCAACCGGTTGCGTGATCACCAGGGCGAGCATCCAGTACCGGATGGTCTCCGGGGTCTGATTCGTGAGGGCGGCATTGAAGCCCGAAGCCACCAGCAGGACTCCCTGAAAGGCCAGGGAGACAGACCAGGCGATTTTCTCCGTGCTGGTGTACACCGCGCCGTAGAAGCCCTCGCGCCGCTTGCCGCACTGCAGTTCGTCATAGTCGCAGACATCCGCAATCATGGAATTCGTGATCATCGGCATGGTATTGGTGAAGACGCCGATCAGAATGCCTGTCAGGATGCTCGGCCACTGCATGAAGAGCGCCCAGGAGTGCGAGCCGATGCTGACAGTATGATGGAAGAACGACGCGTCGCTGTTGGAGAACGTTACCAGGAGCGAGGCATAGGCGACCGAGCTCATCGCGAGCATCAGGATGAGGGTAGGCTTCTTCCCGATGCGGGCGCAGAGGGACGCAATCGGCGCCATCGCGGCGAAATTGGCGATGTTGATCGCGTTGAAGAAGACCGCCAGCAGAGCTGCACCCACCAGCTGCTCTCCCTTGCCGATGTGATAGACAAACACATAATAGAAGAATACTCCGGTGATGGCCATGCCGAACCGTGCGACGAAATTGCCCGAGAGCAGGATCAGGAACGGCCGGTTGCGCATGGTCAGCCGGACGGCATCACGGAACCGCACCTTCGTCACCTGCTGCACGACCTCCGCACGTTCCTTGCAGAAGAGGGAAGGCAGACCTGTCGCGAGCGTCACGACCGCGAGAATGACGGCGACTGGAAATACTCCCTGTGATCCTCTCAGCACCTGCGATTGATCCCCCTCGAAGAACATGCAGAGCGGCATGAGCCAGGGGGTCATGAACCCTGCCGCCGCGTAGAAGATGAATCGCCATTTGAAGAGATCCGTTCGTTCGTTGTAGTCCGTGGTCATCTCGTATCCCATGGCGATATGCGGGACATTGAACAGCGTGTAGCCCACAGCCATCAGGAGAGTGACCATAACCGTCAGATAGAGAAAGGTCTTCCATTCCGACCCGATCGCTGCCGCGGCAGTTGTCCACCACGATGCTTCCCCGCCAGAACCGGATCCCTCGCCGGGGGCGCCGGCTGCGGACTGGTCAGGAACGGCAGAGTCGACTGTCGATGCCGGTTGCTCCGTGCCAATGCGCGGCAGGGAATGGTGGGAGAGCGGGGGATCCCAGAGGAGCACGCTGGTGATGGCGCA
The DNA here is from genome assembly GCA_017860635.1 of Bacteroidota bacterium. Taxonomy (GTDB): domain Bacteria; phylum Bacteroidota; class Ignavibacteria; order UBA10030; family UBA6906; genus JAGDMK01. The sequence goes on along the minus strand of JAGDMK010000066.1, from coordinate 11,764 downwards.
AATGACAAGACCAGCCAGAATCCAGGGGCGGCGGCGGCCCCACCGCGAACGGGTATTATCGGAAAGAAACCCCATCACGGGATCCGAAACCGCATCGAGGAACCGGGGGATCGCGCAGGCCAGACCCACCAGCACCGCATTGACACCAAGCGCATTGGTGTAGATGGCGCTGACCATACTGTAGACGCCATAGATGATCGTCGCATCAGTGAAGCCCCCCAGCCCCCACATCATCCGCTTCCGGCGGGGAACCTGGTTCATGGTCCTGGCACTTGATGGGAGAGCATCACTCGACATGTGTGATTCCTCAGTACGCGCGGGACGGTCCGGTGACCATGAAGTTCCAGAAACCGTTCAGGTTCGACTCTAGAACTGAAACGGATAACGGCCAAACGTACGAAACGCCTCGCACATCACCCGGGTATTCTCCTCCGGAATCCGGATCGCCTCCGGCTGGGGATAGGTCTTTGCCATGAACCCTCCTCCTCTGCTGCCGAACGCCCGCATCAGATGTTTGGCCTTTGCCTCAATCGCCGCCGGTGATCCCGCCGGGAGCGTCGTCTGGATGTCAACCGGACAGAAGAAACAGATGCGTCCGGCGAAGCGCCGGGCGAGCTCATCGATCCCCATGTTGTCCTGCTGGTCGATCTGGAGGACGTCGACTCGCATCGCAACAAAGTCCTCGATCACATCCTGGATTCCTCCGCAACTGTGCACGAACAAGTGCATGTTCCGGGCGTGGCATGCATCCACGATGGCAGCCATGCGCGGTCTGAACACTTCCCGCCAGAGATCCGGTGCGATCATCAACCGGTCCTGAAGCCCCAGATCCTCGATCGCGATCATGCCGTCCGCGCCCCGATCGGCAAAACAGTCCACCATGCGGAGACAGCTTTCGGTCAGTCCGTCAGCTATCAGATCCACCGCCCTCCGTTCTTTCAGCAGGGCCACCATCAGCCCGTCGAAACCAAAGAGGTCGAGCATTTGCTGAAACAGGAGATGCGGGAACATCCCGAGAATGTACTTATCGGAATTGTTGCGGACGATCTCTTCCATTGCGGCAAACCGGGCGGGATGGCTGAAGTCGGGAACGCGATATAAGGCCACGCGCGAAAGGTCCGACAGCGGAAACTCCACTGCTTCGCCAAATGTGGCTCCCGGGCGGTGATACACGACGCCGAACTCGTTAACGAATCTGTCGTTGCCCAACGCCTTCGGGTAGGTATTTTCGGGCGGCGTCGAGAAGACCCACTCGAAGTCATCGCCATAACGCTCGGCGGTAACTGGCGTCCGGTTGCTGTCGAAGTTATACGGAACCCGCTCTGGCTTGCGGAACTCAATCGCCCGCTTGACCAGATCTTTGGAGCAGAGCATGCGATCAGATGTGGGTGTGAATGTACTCAACGTACATCAGAGAAGGTCAAATAGCAAACTGCACCGGCTCGGGTGTGTTGTGCTGCACCGGCCCGGCTGTGTTGTGCTGCACCGGCCCGGCTGTGTTATGCTGCATCGGCGCGGGTGCCTCCGCCCGGCCGTGACCTCCGCGACGGGCACAGTGAGAGAGTTGATCGAGCAGACAGATTGAACAGACTGGTTACCTGAGGTCGTTGATGAACTCAGCGGCAGAGACCTGCCGGGATGTATCGCTGGCGAGGAGGAGCGGGAGTGATAGCACGTGTTGGAATTCTTTGAGAGCTTCTTCGTTGCGTTCCAGCACCATGTAGAGCGTACCCAGCTCGAAGTGGTGCCGGATGACATCGGGGGCTAACGCGATGGCCCGTTTGAGCGCATGCTCTGATTCATCATAGCCCCCCTCCGGAAGACCGCCCAGAAAGAGCGCGGCAAGCTGGCGCTCAAACCAGCTCACATCTCCCAGTGTTTTGTAGAACGTCCCCAGGACCGAGAAAGCAACATCATCACGGGGATTGAGTTCAATTGCGCGATCGAGCTCCTGCTTGATTTCGGTGCAGAGTCTGACCTTCGCTTTGCTTCCTTCGAACATGGCCACACTGCCGAGTGCAGCAGCCCGCCAGGTATGACCTTCAGATTTTGTGGAATCAGAAGAAATGCTGCGTACGGCATATGCTTCGGCCCGTCGGTAGAACTCCAGCTGCCGGTCCTCAGGAGAGACATCCCCAAGGCAGACGTACACGCGCGCGAGTCGCCAGAACGCGCTCGCGGAATCTCCCGATGCGGCCAGTGCAGAATCATAGACCGCTGCAGCGAGCGGATAGTTTCTGCTGGCAAATTCCTGATCTCCACGCTCAAGAGTGGAGGACGAAGAAGGCATGAAGGAACAACATACGAAAAGCAGGCCTGCAAGCAGCACGGGCGGCATTCTCCCCGGATTGTCGTTAATTGACTGCGCTCAATGTCGGGATTGGCTCCTCCAGGGGCAATCACCCAAAAGGATGAAAGTGGATGTAGTCCATTAGCTTTCCGGATTTCCCATGCGTACGACGATTCGGTGTTTGACTGAATCCCGGCCCAGGGGGATGAGCCCGCCGGTCATGCGCTGCCCGTCCATGTGCACCCAGGAAGTCCCCCGCTCGCAGTGCTCCGGGTTCTCAACCTGTATCTCGTACACCGCTTCACCATGGCGATAGCTCATTTGATAACCATCCCACCATCCGGGAATGACCGGGGTGATCCACATGGTTTCCCCCCGGACGTGAAGTCCCAGTATCTCTTCAACCCACACACGATACATCCACGCTGCCGAGCCTGTGTACCAGGACCAGCCGCCTTTACCGATCCGCCCGGGCAGGCGATACACGTCGGCCGCGACCACGTACGGTTCAACACCGTAGCGCCACACCGATTCCGGATCGCGTGCGTGCTCAATCGGGTTGAGCATGCGCATCATATTTGCCGCGCGCGTGCCATCACCGCTCCGCGCCATGGCCATGGCCAGCCAGATTGCGGCATGAGTGTATTGACCGCCGTTCTCGCGCACGCCCGGGGGATATCCTTTGATGTATCCCGGTGACGGCATCGTCCTGTCAAAAGGAGGTTCGAATAGAAGAACCAGCCCTTCATCCTCGCGAACAAGATGCTTCCATGCCGATTCCAGCGCTTTGCATGCCCGCCCCTTGTCGGCAGCATCGCTCAGCCATGCCCAGGATTGCGGAAGTGAATCGATACGTGCTTCCTCATTCGTTGAAGATCCCAGCGGCGTCCCATCGTCAAAGGTCGCCCGAAGATACCACTCCCCATCCCACGCAAACCCTTCGACATGCTCGATCAGCGCGTTCCGGTCTCGATGATAACTCAGACGCAGATCCAACCGGCCCATGTGTTCGGACATTTCGGCCATATCCTTGAGCACATCCACCAGGAACCACGCCAGCCAGACGCTCTCCCCCTTTCCCCCGGCTCCCACCAGATTCATCCCGTCATTCCAATCCCCTGTTCCCATCAGTGGCAACCCGTGCGGTCCAACGGTGTGGCCGCGTGAAACCGCGCGCTGGCAGTGCTCAAAGAGCGAAGCGCGTTCGGATGCTCTCCCTGGCACCTGCAGACTCTCATGTTGGTCTCTTTCCAGCACGGGCGCATCGAGGAAGCCTACCATCTCACGCAGAATTGACACATCACCGGTAACCCTGACATAGTGTGCGACCACATAGGGTAACCACAGGAGATCATCAGAAATCCGGGTGCGGATTCCCGCACCGCCCGGCGGATGCCACCAGTGCTGTACATCGCCCTCACGGAACTGACGGCTTGCCGAGAGCAGGATGTGGCTGCGCGCCAATCCGGGACTCGCGAACAGCAATGCCATTACGTCCTGCAGTTGATCGCGGAAACCAAATGCCCCGCCCGACTGGTAGAAGGCTGATCGTCCCCAGACCCGGCAGCCGAGAGTCTGGTAGAGGAGCCAGCGGTTGATCAAAAAATCCGATGAGAGTTCGGGGGTATGAACCTGGATCCTGCCGAGCCGGTCATTCCACCACTCCTTCGTTTGCCCGAGTGCAGCCTGCACTGCCGGGTCATCCCGGTAGGCAAGTACTAACGCCCGGGCTTCTTTCAGCGATTGAGCCTGACCGAGAACGCATGTGATTTCCATCTGCTCACCAGGCGCGAGCCATAGAATTGTCTGCAAAGCGGCGCAGGGATCCAGACCCGCTCCAGTCCTGTGACAGAGTCCCGTTCGCTCCATTGCCACGGGATTTCCCATTGAGCGGTTGCGACCAAGGAAGTTCGTACGGTCGCCCGTATACGACTCTACCGGCAGGCTCATGGCGGCGAAGGCCACCCGTTCCGCATAATCGGGATGGTAGCGATTGCGGGCGATGATGGCCTCGACCTCGTCATCCCAATTGGTTATCACGTGCATCTGGGAAGACTCCCGGACTTCGCCCAACGTCCATTCCACGTAGTAGGTCACCGACAGATTGCGTGGTCTGGCGGTATCGTTTTTGAGTACCAGTCTTTGCACCTTCAGCGGTGCTCCCCCCTCGTCATCCACAGGCACAAAGACTGTCAGTTCCTGCTCGATGCCATTACTGTTGTGTTCGAACACCGTGTATCCCGCCCCGTGCCTGGCCCGGTAGGCGGTTTCTTCGCGGATCGGCGAAGCGCACGGCGTCCAGTAGAGTCCCGTTTCTTCATCCCGGATATATAACGCTTCAGTTGGCGGATCCGTTACTGGGTCGTTTGACCATTGCGTCAGCCGATTGCTCTGGCTGTTCCCCTGCCAGGTGAAGCCGGCACCCGTTTCGCTGATGAGAGTGCCGAAGTTCGGGTTGGCGATGACGTTAACCCAGGGTGAAGGCGTGTGCATATCCGGACCAAGATAGATTGCGTATTCAAGTCCGTCCGGAGTGAAACCACCAATGCTGTTGAAGTACGGGAGCTCCAGAAAGGAGAGCACGGCCGAAGGATCACGGGGTTTGCGCCTCAAGGCGATGGGCTTCGGCGACTCCGGAACCTCCAGCGTCACACCTAATTGCTGGTGCAGACTGCCGCGGGCCGCTACCATCACTACGCTTGCCGCCGCCCGGAGGAGCGTCAGATCACCCGCCGGGATCATGTGCGCACTGCGCAGGAAAATTCCGCCGGGTCTGTCACGCCCCGTACTGGGGGCGTACGATTGAATCAAGCGTTCGAGTTGTTCATGCAGCGGACGCTCATACCCATGGGCCTCTTCGTTAAGGATCACCAGGTCGGTGGCGAGTCCATGCAGACGCCAATAGGTATGCGCTTGCAGCATTTGACGAACCAAAATCAGGTCCTGCGCCTCGCCGATAACCACGAGTGCAACCGGCAGGTCCCCGGAAATCCCGTACGCCCACAGTCCTGACTGTCCTTTCCGGTTTTCAACGATTCGTTCCGCGGGAGAGCGTAAGAGGGGATTGGGATACAACATATGGCTCGCCAGCTGCTGGTAGCGGCGCGCGTCGTCGGGCTGAATACGGAGGAGCCGCAACTCAAGCTGAGCAGAGGCCCAGGCAAGATCCATTGCCTGGGTAATCGCATGAGGATCGGCATACTTGCTCATCATGCTCAGGACCTGTTCGCGTGTTGCAGCGCTGGCCAGAATCATGGATATCTGCACGCGCTGGGCAGGGCTTATGTTCAGGCTCTGGCGCAGGCTGAGGATCGGGTCAATGGCGAACCCCTGGCTGTTCCCGGGCTCCTGAACAGCTCCCATGGGGTTGGCCAGCGTGCGTCCCCTGCCGATGAATCGAACCCGATCGGTCTCGAAGCGCAAGGCCTCGGGGTCATCACCTTCGAGTGTGAAGCGGTGACCGACACAGATGGGCGGGTCGCCCTCATGCCGGGTCCGGCGGAAGGCAAGAAGCGCGTGTTGCTCAGGCACCGGCTCAGTCTGGATGAACATTTTGTTGAACGCCGGATGCTGCCGGTCGGCATTGTGCGGCGCCAGGGAGAGCTCAATGTAGCTCGTCAGATCCAGTCTACAGGTGCGGAGAGAACGATTGATCAACGTCATTCGCCGAATCTCGACATCGTCTTCCGGAACGACGACGATCTCCGTTTCACACTCAATCCCGTTGTCGACGCGTCTGAACACAGCTCTGTCAAGAGAAAAGTCGGCGGAATATCCTTCCACCTTCCCGACAGTCGGCTGATAGGTATTGCACCACAACCGGTCCGAGTCTACATCAAGGATGTAGCAGAACGTTCCCCATGGATCCCGGGTTCGATCCGACCTCCATCGTGTGATCTCGAAATCCCCCCATCGGCTGTAACCGCCCCCCGCGTTCGTCAGCATCAAACCAAATCGGCCGTTACTGAGGAGTTGGGTCTTGGGTGTGGCGGTATGGGGCGTGTCGAACTGACTCACCGAAGGCGCAGCTTCGCCGATGGCCGCAATTGAAGAGACCCGGGCGCGTGTCGAGACCTGATTCAGCGGAGGAAGGTGCGGGATCCGTTCGTGAAGCAATGGCTCGACCGTGCGCACGCGCGGGTCGGCGTGCAAATGGTTCTGAATGGAGTTGCCATGAAGCAGGTTGGTCAACGCCAGGAATCCCATCCCTTGATGATGGGCCATGTAGGTTCGTACGATGACGCCGCGGTCACCGTCTCGTGCCGGCTGCTGGCTGAAGTCCATCGCTTCGTAGTAGCCAAAGTGATCCAGCAGTCCAAGATCGGCTAAACGCCGCAGATTCCGGAGGCTTTCCCGCGGTGCGATGTTTATCGCAAGGAGAGTGGCATATGGCGCAACGACGGTCTTCTCTGCCGGGCCGCGCTTGAGTCCGAGAGCCGGCACGCCAAATGCATCGTATTGATAGGTCTTGTTGATATCCAGATCCGCGGAAGCAGACTCCGATATCCCCCAGGGCACATGGTGTGCGCGGCCGTGCGCAATCTGAACTGCCACGGCTTCCCGCATGGCTTTGTCAAGCAGAGAGCTTGCATAGGAACGCTGAAAAAGAAGGGGCATAAGGTATTCGAACATCGTTCCGGTCCAGCTGAGCAGCACCTGGCGCCGGCCAATCGCACCATAGGGCCGGCTCATGGCAAACCAATGCTCAACTGGAATATCCCCCCGGGCAATGGCGACAAAACTCCCGAGGCGTGCTTCGCTTGCCAGGAGATCATAGTGGGCGCGATCCAACCGTCCTTCAGTGACATTGTAACCGATTGAAAACAGTCTGCGGTCGGCGTCATACAGAAAGCGCATGTTCATTGATTCGGAAAGCGCGCGTCCGTCCTGCACGAGTCGCTCGCCGGAAGCCAGCATCTCGCCCGCGAGCCACTTCGAAATATTGAAGGCCTTGAAAACGCGATCAATCCAAGACGTAACGGCAGAGACGCTCGTGGACCGTTGCTCCCGGATTCCCCTGAGGAACTTGATCCAAGCCAGATTTCCACTGGCGAGATCTTGCAGACAAGGTGCATGAGAAAGAGCCTGTCGGAACACCGGCATGGCCGTCGGATCCAGAACGGCGACCTCTGCCTCGGTCTTCTCACCAAGGACCTCGATCCAGGTGAGATAACGATCCACAATATTCAGCCATGCTTTCAGTTGACTCTGCATCTGATTAGTCCAGTAGACCACATCCCCGTCAACTGCGGCCGATGCATGGGCCATCATGGCCAGTTCATCAACGCCATGTTTTGCCAGCCGCAGCAGGCTGATCGCATCCACTACCCGGTCCGGCGGAGAGGCCCAAGTGGTTATCAACTCACGAAGAGCGCGAATATCCACACCGATAGTGTTCTCTGCTTTGACGGCCTGGAGCAAGGCTTCTCCGGCATCGTGCAGGCCTGCAAAGGCCTTCATGTCGAGCACTTCCGTGTGCATCAAGGCCCCGAGTCCCTGGTCGAGAGTCCATAACGCGCCAAGCAGATTGCCGCTATCCACCGTGGAAACGTAGCGCGGTCTCAGGGGAGACAGGGTCTGAATGTCGTACCAGTTGAGCAGATGGCCCTCATGACGCTCCAGTTTGCCAAGAGTCTTCATCGTTCCTGTCAATCTGCGGGTGACCTCGTCCACGGTGAGGTATCCGAAATCATGGGCCCCAAGAACGCTGACCATCCAGAGACCGATATTTGTCGGGCTGGTCCGCATTGCCAACTGATTCTGATATGAGACCTGGTAGTTATCGGGCGGCAGCCATGAACTCCCTTCATTGACAAAGTCTGAGAAATAACGCCAGGTTCTGCAGGCAACACTTCTCAGGAATTGTCGATCCTCCTCCCGAAGCAGAGACTGCGGCTGCCTCGTCTGCGGACGCCGGTTGAGCAGCCAACCGATCACGGGTGAAAGAAACCAGAGCGCGAGCCATGGGCTGGCGAATAGGAGATTCGTTGTTCCCCATTGCAGCACTCCCCATCCCACGATGACGCTGAACAAACTTGCAAGGGCCATGGAGAGAAGAAACATCGGCACCTTGGCCTGAGCATCCCCATGCATTGCCTGGGCCGACGTCCACTCCAGCAACCCCCGATGCGAGATGTGGAGCCTGTACTGGACTCGAACGATGGCGTCCAGTGCAAGCCAGGCCTGGTATGGAAGCAACGCTGCCTGGACGACAACCCGCACCAGATCGTGCGCCAATTTCGGGATGGAGATGCTCTTCGATTGAAGCGAGCTCGTGGCCCAGGTGAAAGGCTGTGCAAGAGAATGAAACAGGAGTTGCGCTGCGACAACTGCAGTCGCGATCCAGCCGGCTTCAACGGACATAGACCAGGATGCAAGCAGCAATGCCAGACTGGCCGCGGGGAGCAGGCTGCGCCGCAAATTGTCAAAGATCTTCGCTCGATTGAACCAGGAGAGCGGGTTCGGCTCCCGCCCGCCGACCGGCCGGGGGACGCGCGGCAGTATCCAATCCGCAATCTGCCAATCACCGCGAATCCAGCGATGTTGCCGTCTGATAAAGCTTAGATAGTCCTGTGGAAACTCATCAAAGAGTTCGATATCGCTGGCCAGGCCTACGCGGACGTGCGCACCTTCAATCAAATCATGGCTGAGGAGCCATCCTTCGGGGAATCTGCCGGCAAGCAGCCGGTTGAAGGATCGCACGTCGTAGATACCTTTGCCATGGTAGGAACCCTCACCTGCGATGTCCTGATTGACATCGGAAACAGCATTGGTGTAGGGATCGATTCCGATCGGGTCCGAAAAAAGACGGCTGAAAGGCGAACCGCTCGTGCTCGGCAGCGAAGGGCTCACGCGCGGCTGAATAATTGTGTACCCACTCACGATCCGGCCAGCGTTGTCGAGCCGTACCTGGTTGAGCGGATGCGACAGGGTCTCGATCAGCCGGCGGGCAGTGCCGCTCGGCAGTTGTGTGTCGCTGTCCAGTGTGATGACAAACCTCACTCCGTGGAGCTGGTCCGGGTTGCCGACGTGTAGCAGGCGCTCAGCTTCGTCGGGCCGCGTGCCAGCAATCAGACCATTAAGCTCTTCCAGTTTCCCGCGTTTTCGTTCCCAACCGATAAATTTCTGCTCGGACTCACTCCATGTTCGATCACGATGGAAGAGGAAGAATCTGTTGCCACCATGGCGTTGATTGAGGACTTCAATGGATGCCTTCGCGGTCTCGAGCAGGGACTCGTCGTCCTTTGAGTGAACCTGCATCGCATCGACGTGATCAGAAAGCAGGCCAAAAAGGAGATTACCCTCTTTGTTGGCGAGATACCGTATTTCAAGCTTGTCCACCTCATTCTGTATCGTTTCCGCGTCCACCAATACGACGGGGACAATAACCAGTGTGCGAAACGCGTCGGGAATCCCTGAAACCCTGTAGTCCATCTTCGGGAGTGTGCGTGGAGGCAGGAGCCGCATGACCAGGTAATTCGTCAACTCAAGTGCCAGCTGGCTTGCCGGGATGAGCAAGAGGAGGGCGATGAGAAGTTGAATACCTCGTGTCTCTCCCTGCAATCCAATCAGCACGAGCAGAGCGACCGAGGCAACCAGGAAGAAGCCTACCCCGCTGAAGTACACTGAGGAATGATGACGGTACGTCCACTGCAGCGCGCGAAATCGCAACCCCTCGCGACAGCCGATCAATCGCGCGAGATCGCCTCTCCCTTCGCCTATCAAATACGTTCCGACGTGATTCGACCGCTTGTCTGTGGCGGAGTCACGGGCAGCCCGGGCGGCCAGGTTAAGCACACGCTGGGCCACCTCGGCTTCGTCCAGGCCGGAGCCCCGGTGGAGATTCTCGATGGACTGTCGGCATCGATCGCGCGTGTTGAAATCCATCTGGGGATAAATGCCGGCGGGATCCTGCCGCAGCAAGGCTTCCACACGGCTCAATTGTTCGAAGCACACCTTCCAATCGAGCAGGTCGAGGTGGCGTAAGCTGGTAAACGCATTCCCGATGGATATTTGATCTCTCGTCTGACGGTTCTTTGCGTGCAGGCTAAGATCGCTCAGGGACTTCTGGAGCTTGCGCTCAAGCCAACTTCGCACCGGCGCCAGCGCAGACTCTTCGTCATACAGGTAGTCGATCAATTGCGAAGCGAAATACGGACTCGGGTTAGGTTGCGTCTGGGTAAGTTCTGCCAGAATCGAGAAAATCTGCTGGGGATCCCTACGGTTGACTGCGATAAGCCTGTTCGCCCAGAAATTGGCAATTCCACGTTCACGCAGCTCGGTCCCCGTTCGAACGGCAATTTGCTGGAGGCCTTCCATGAGCGCTGTGCGCAGCATTTGAGGGACTGCCCAGAGCTCACCGATCGACAGCGGTACCTCATTCTGGTACGCCTCAACAAACGCCAGTATGTTCTCCCGGTCCAGGCGCAGGTCCGAATGGGAAACAAGTTCCCGTGCCAGGCCGTAGATGCGGGGGAGCTCCCGGTCGGGATCGTTCGTGAGTGCCGGCAGTTGCCGGTAGTACCGGCGGGGCAGGTTCAGGAGAATCTTGCGGGTGTTGCCCTCGACGATGTATTCATTGTCGAGAAGCCACTCGGCGGCGGGAGACAGGCTCTGTTCCAGGTGATTTGCCACGGTGAGATCGACGCAAGCTTCGTGGATCCGCCTGCTGTTCCGCTCGACCTGTTTGAGAAGTTTGGTGTTGTGAGGCAGGCCCACGGCCGACCTGTGGCTCGACGACAGGCGCTGGGCAAGTTCCTGGAGCTGCACGGACGTGGTCGGTTTCCCGAGGCTCCAATCCTCTCCGGTCGGGCTCTCGCGCTCCGGATAAAGAATGAAGACTGCCGGTTGAATCTCGCCGCTCTGCTGCAGAACAGCCAACGCACCCCGCAATGTCTCGATCGGAGCCTGAAGGATCAGGACGCTCTCGCCAGAGACCAGCAGGCGTGCGTGATCCTCAAGCAGCTGCCGGTGCCAGCGGACGGGATCCCAGAGACGGACCTCACCAAAGGCACTCTTGCTCGCCCACGCAACACGCCTGTACCCCTTTTTCCGCAGTTGCCTGCAGGCTTTGCGGGCTTCATCCTGCGTCCCAAAGTACCCGACGAGAATCCCTGCGCGCATCCTGAGTCCTTGTCGGACTATCGTTTGGACCTGGCGAGCCGGATGACGTACAACAGGATCAAAGCGCCGACAACAGACGCAATTAACAATCCGATGATACCTCCGCTCGAAATACCGAGCAGACCGAATACCCATCCTCCGATAAAGGCGCCTATCACTCCTACGATCAAATCTCCGACAAGACCGAATCCGGAGCCTTTAAAGATTTTCCCTGCGATGAATCCGGCGAGGATTCCGATCAAGAGAAAAAGTAACAAGTGTTCTGTGCTCATGGTATGTTCTCCTTGGTTATCGTGGTTTCACGATTTCAGTTTTCGCCGACTGGAGATCCTTGCTCGCTCCTGCGGTGAC
>JAGDMK010000065.1 GCA_017860635.1 Bacteroidota bacterium | reverse complement strand
TTCAGCCAGCACCTCAACGGCATCATCGAGACGAAGAAGGACGCCTATGCGACTGCGGTTGCCGGCCTGACGCTCGTTTCGGAAAGCCCCAATGCGGATCCCGACGGCGACGGCCTCACGAATGCCGAAGAGAAGCAGCTCGGCACCAACAAAAAGATCGCCGACTCGGATGCGGACGGGCTGAAGGATGGTGAAGAGGTGAAGACATACAAGATCGACCCTCTCAAGATGGACACCGACGGCGACGGGTTGAAGGACGGAGACGAAGTGCGCCTCGAGAAGACCGATCCGGGCAAGATGGATACCGATGGTGATGGGCTCGGAGACGGAGAGGAAATCCAGAAGTTCAAGACCGACCCGCTGAAGGCAGACACAGACGGCGATGGACTGAAAGACGGCCAGGAAGTCAATACGACGAAGACCGATCCGCTGAAAGCGGATACTGACGGCGACGGTCTCAATGACGGCGAAGAAGTCAACCGGTACAAGACCAACCCTCTCAAGGCCGACACTGACGATGGCACCGTCACCGACGGCGCGGAAGTCGCGCGTGGATCCAATCCACTGGATGCTTCGGATGACGTGCCGAAGAAAGAAGAGTTGAAGGTAGAGGTAGGCAAGGCCATCATCCTCGAAGGCATCGTATTCGCGACTGGCAAGGCAGACGTCTCCGAGGAAGCGGCTATGCGCCTCGAGACCGCATACAACACCCTCGCGCAGAACCCCGAGATCACGGTCGAGATCCGCGGCTACACTGACAATGTCGGCAAGAAGAGCTCGAACATTAAGCTCTCCCAGCGCCGTGCAGATTCCGTCCGGGACCACCTCGTCTCCAAGGGTATCGCTGCAGAGCGCATTACCGCGAAGGGATTCGGACCGGAAAATCCGATTGCCCCGAACACGACAGCAGCCGGCAGGCAGCAGAACCGCCGCATCGAATTCTTCCGTACGAAGTAATCGTTCCGGAGAGTCGGTGCTGCCGATCTGACGGACCAGCAGGCAGGCAAGATTACCGGCGAGGCGCAGGGAGGAACCAGCACATGCGTGTTCTCTCACTGCGCCTCGGCGTCTGTCTCCGTTTCCGCAAACCCGCGGCAGCCGGAGTGATCCATCACGTTCCCTTCCGGGAGATATCCATATGTCAATGATCCAGGAGTTCAAGGCATTTGCCATGCGTGGCAATGTCGTCGATATGGCCGTCGGCATCATCATCGGGGGAGCATTCGGAAAAATCATCACGTCGCTTGTGAACGATGTGATCATGCCGCCGATTGGCTTGCTGCTCGGTGGGGTGGATTTCAGCAAACTGGGCATTCCCCTCCGTCAGGCCACCGAAACGGCGGAAGCGGTGATGCTCAAGTATGGCGTCTTCATCAATACGGTCATCGATTTTGTGATTGTCGCGCTGGCCATATTTTTCCTTGTGCGCGCCATGAATTCGCTGAAAAGGAAGAAAGAAGAGGCCCCGGCAGCTCCGCCAGCACCGCCTAGACAGGAAGTGCTGCTTGAGGAGATCCGCGATCTGCTGAAAGCGGGCAAGCGCTGATCAGGGAGCTGTCCGGATCTTCACCGTCGTCCGATTGCAGAAACCTTCAAAGGATTGTTGCCATGGTTCACCATCTCTCAACGCTCATTCTCGTTCTGCTATTCGTCAGCGCCGTTCCCAGTCAGACGTGGGCACAACAGGATACCGTCGCCGCTCCAAAATATGGCTGGGTCCACTCGCTCGTGGGAACTCTCACAGCAACCCAGGTGGCGTTCACAGACTGGACTCAGGGCGGTGACAATGCCCTCGCCTGGGGATTGGCAGGAGACGGCAAATCGACCAATGAGCAGGAAAAGACCAGCTGGGCCAACAGCTACAAGGTCGGCTTTGGCCAAACACGCCTCGGCGACCAGGGTATTCGCAAAACGGACGACCGGATTGACCTGGAAAGCATGCTCACGTACAAGATCGCCGAAAAGATCAATCCGTATGCCGCGGCCACGCTGAAGACACAATTCGCCAAGGGATACAAGTACGATTCCAATGGTGCATCCACCATGGTATCACAATTCTTTGATCCTGCATACCTGACCCAGAGCGTCGGCGCAGTCTATCAGCCGATGCCTGAACTGAAGACCCGGTTTGGCGTGGGCCTCAGAGAAATCGTCACTTCCGATTTCCCGGGCTATGCTGATGACCCTGAGACGAAAGACAAAGTGGAGAAGATCCGTGTGGCCGGCGGACTTGAATCGGTGACAGAGTTCGCGTGGAAACTGGATGAGAACATCGGGTTCTCCTCGAAACTCGAGATGTTCAGCACGTTCAAGAACCTGGACGAGGTTATCGTCCGGAGCGACAATACGCTTGCGGCAAAGATCAGCAAGTATGTCACCGTCCTCCTCAATGTGCAACTCCTGAACGAAAAAGCCATCAGCCCGAGGACGCAGGTGAAGGAAACGCTGGCGCTCGGACTAAGTTATTCGTTCCTGTAAACAACAGCGCGGGACGGAGGAGATTCCAGAGTCATGGGACAAGGGTGTCTGTACGACACCTTTTTTTGTTCTGCCATCGCCTTTTGTGCGGTACGGCGCGATCGATGCCGGTGAGAGGGTGAGACACCGGTGACCGCTGAAGTATCTTGTGATACGCGACAGTCTCGGCGGGACCCGGCGAAGCCGATGGCATCCGAGAGGACCCGAAAAAGCTGACAATACCGTCGACGCCCCGGCAATGCCGACGGCATGTGACGCGCGTGTCCAACGAGTCCACGGTATCCGCCTCCTAGAACACATGAAGACCAGCACTCACACTCCGCTCCCGCGCACATTCTATCTCCAGCCAACCGTTCAGGTCGCGCGGCAGCTGCTCGGCAAAGTCCTCGTCCGGCAGACGGGAGGGACCCGGCTTGCCGGGCGAATCGTCGAGGTTGAGGCCTATCTCGGGGCACATGATCCGGCCAGCCACGCATACCGGGGACGCACACCCAGAAATGATGTGATGTTCTGGCAGGGCGGGCATCTGTACGTCTACTTCACGTACGGCATGCATTTCTGCGCAAATGTCGTCACGCGCGAGGAAGGAACCGGCAATGCGGTCCTGCTGCGTTCCCTTGAACCGCTTGAGGGCATTCGGACGATGGCCGCACACAGAAACCGGGATGTCTCCGAGGTCGGGGCACTCTGCAGCGGTCCGGCGAAGATCTGTCAGGCATTCGGGATCGGGCGGGGCGAGAACGGGAATGATCTCTGCACAGGCGATATCTGGATCGAAGAGCGGCCTGAACTTCCGCGCTCGTTCACCATCGCGTCGACTCCGCGCATCGGTATTTCGGCGGGAAGAGACAGGCGGCTGCGGTTTGTGCTCCTCGACCGCGAGCCTTCGTCATAAGACGCCCCTGAAAAAAACAACGATGCAGAGCCTGCCCGGCATCCCGGTCTGGCTCTGCATCATGTCCCTGAGTCTTCCCGTTCCCCAACGGGGGGACGGATGTCCCTATTTCAGATAGACTACCTTCCTGCTGTCCCGGAAGCTCCCTGCCTCCAACCGGTAGAAGTAGGTCCCGCTGGCGATCTGCTCCGGCTGCCACTGGACGACATGCTTCCCGGCGACAACATTGTCATCGACGAGCGTGGCGATTTCCTGGCCCAGCACGTTGTAGATCTTCAGCGTAACATGCTGCTGAACAGGAATGCTGAAGCGGATCGTGGTGCTTGGGTTGAACGGGTTAGGATAGTTCTGCTCCAGTGCATAGGTTTCAGGAAGACCTTCTCCGCTCTCGACATCGCTCACGCCCGAGCCGTACGAGACAATTGAGCGAACGCGCAGATTAGTGCTGAGTGTCAGCCAGCCGCTTCCGTCGTTGGAGAGTGAGCGTGTTGCCGCCGTTGCCGTGTCACCCCGTATGATCAGCGTATCCGTCGCATTTGTCTGCTGCATGACGACAAAGTAGTCGGTGCTGCTTGTCACGGCTGCTCCGGCATCTGACATCTGCACGTAGTTCAGGGTTCCCGCGTTCATGAGCTGGAGCGGGTGAAGCACCGTATTCCCCACCTTGGCTCCCGGGACACCTGCATTATTGTTGTACACGTCGCATTTCAGCGGACCCGGTCCGATAATCGGACGGTTATTGATCGTAGTCGCATTGACCAGCAGCCCCGTCAACCTTCCGGTGACGTCCGGAGAAAAGCGGACAGCCAGTTTAGTGCTTCCTGTCAGGCGTACGGTCGCATTGGTTCCCGGAAGATCATTGCTGAAGGTCTTCCTCGCAATCGTCGCACCCGGTGTGAAATACCGTGCCACCGCTTCCAGGATGTCCAGTTTTCCTGCACCCCAGGTTGCATTCCACACAGAACCTGTAAAGGCGTCGGTGTTTGCCGTGATTGTCAAAAGCGTACGGGCCTGAGTCAGCGTCATGGTCGGAGCGATCCCCAGCAGAAGCGCTGCAGCGCCGGTCACGTGCGGCGCCGCCTGGCTGGTACCCTGCATCAACCAGTGTTTCTCACCCGGGTGAATCCATACGGCGGAGCCTGCCGTGTCAGCGTTCTCCGACATCACAGATGAGATCCCCTGTCCGGGTGCTGCTATTTCCGGCTTCTCGCGGCCATCCGCCGTAGGCCCGATGCTGCTGAACGTGGAGATGTTTGCCGTCCGGTCTGTCCCGGAGTATGCCCGGTTGGATCCTGTGTACGAGGGCCATCCCCATTTGCTGACATACGACGCAACGGTGATCACGCCTTCCGCCGTTCCCGGCATACTCAGGGTCTTCTGGGTGTTGCCGCCGGCAACGGTCACAACGTTGCTCCCCACCGAATAGTCCGTCAGCCAGGCATCGAACGCTGTCGCAATGGCGGTGGTGTTGGTCACTGCCAGAGTCCATGTGCCCGATGCCGGCGTGCTTGTTGTCTTGTCGTGTACCCAGCACTGGACGTTCCGGTTTCCATTGAGACTGCTGGTATAGTTGTAGAGTGCAATGGTCCCATCTGTGGTGGTCGGGCTCTCGCCGGTCTCTCCTGCCGCACGCGTGTACACAACCCCGTTCGGCGAGGTCACCGTGGAGGACACGGCCGTGTTCCTATCGAGCCAGAAATCCAGGAAGAATTCGTCGTTCTCCGTCCCGCTCGTTGGCGTGTATGTGGGCACGGTGAAGGTGAAGGTCTGCGTTCCGCTGGCAGCCAGAGTTCCGGAAAGATGTATGTTCACATTGCCATCATTTCCTGCAGAGACAATCACAATCCTCCCCGGTGTTGCGGTGAAAGATGACATTGCGATCTCATACGCGCGTGTGCCGTCGTGCGGGCCGATCTGACCACCCAGGCTGAAGTTGACAACGGCGGGTTTCCCCAGAGCCGTGGCTTTCGCAGCAGCATATGTCACACCGTCGATAATCCGTGACTCGGGAAATGAGTTGTCACCGCCCTTCACAACAATGATATCTGCAAGAGGTGCGATACCCTTGTATTTCCCATCGAAAGTGCCCCCGTTTCCGGCCGCTGTACCTGCAACATGGCTTCCGTGTCCGTTGACATCCTTCGTTCGGATGAACCCCGCTGGCGAGCCATCCAACTCGTTGTTGATATGCGTCTGGGTGTACTCTACACCGTAGGAGAATCCTGTCGGCGGTGTTTCCGACCCGCTTGCTGTCAGCGTCTGATCCCAGATCGCCAGTATGCGGGATTTGGTGGGATCCGATGGATTCCGGAAATCCAGATGCTTCCAGTCTATGCCGGTATCGTAGATCACGACAATCGCCCCCTGGCCCTTGTACGGCGTGGCGTTGACGAATCCACTGTGCAGGAGGGACGCACCGATTTCAGGCACACTGATGTCGTTGTTGATCGTGTTCGTATTCCCCGGATCGATATACGTCACCTCTGCAATCCGGGCCAGACGCTCGATGTCGTCCCCCGTCAGCTGGACGGTCACAAAATTTTGGATAGCGGAGTTCACGTGGACTCCCGCGGTACGGATTGCATCAGGCGATGACGTATAGACGATCGCATCATAGATCACGGGATGTGCACTCTGCGCTGTCACAGCACCGCGTTCATTCCTCTCGACCATAAGCTGTTTGAAGAACGGATGAAGCTTCTCCATCTCTGCGCCGGTCAGCGTACCTGCTGACGCCACGGACAGTGCCGTGGAAAGAGCCAGAACCGCCAGAATCACACGTAGAAAACTCTTCATACTGGTCGCCTTTGGTTTGTGCTTGAGAGAGTATCCCGTACCATCTGTGAGTCACATGCGATTGAGGGGATTGACATACCCATCCGCTCGGACCAGGACACAACCGGGAAAGAGTTGTCGGCCCGGTCACGCGAACGGGCTGGCCTGGACAGGCCTGCTGCTGACGCGTGCTTCAATGGGGAACATTCTTCCCGCTGTTCTGCACGCTCTTTACTGTTTTCAGGGCGGCGATGCGCTTGAGCTCATCGGGTGTCACCCGGACAGTGACGACGTCCCCGAAGACACTTCCGACGGCAACGCCCAGCGCCCGCACGTCATCGGGAGCGTCAGTGCGGACGATAACGCCAAATTCTTTCGTACCGTCAGGTCGGACAGTCACATCGTACCGCTGCTCCGATACGGTCTGGCCGGACACGAGTTCCTGCAGCATGGGATCAAGCTTCGCGCGATCTTCCACGCTCAATCCCGGTCCCGAACAACTCAGGGCTACTGTCACAGCAAAAAGCATGGGCATGATCTTTCGCATGGTCTCCGTCCTTTGCGTGTCTGTGCCTGTAAGAGTAGCAATTCTCCATGATATACACAAGGTATCACCCCTTTGAGCGGGGTGTGCCTGACTTCTCCCGGTTAGGTTCCCTTTGCGCAGGTGTGCCCGACTTTTCCCAGGTTTGCCCGGCCTTACCCGAACTTAGCCGGCCTTTACGACGTGCCGGAGATATTCGCCCGTCACTGACGCCGGCACCCGGGCCACGCGTTCAGGGGGACCTTCCGCGACGATTTTGCCGCCATCCTTCCCGCCGCCCGGTCCCAGATCAATCACCCAGTCTGCCGCTTTGATGACATCCAGATTGTGCTCGATCACCACCACGGTGTTCCCCTTGTCCACGAGCTGGTTGAGAACCGCCAGAAGCATCCGCACGTCCTCGAAATGCAGGCCGGTAGTCGGTTCATCCAGAATGTACAGTGTATTCCCGGTTCCCACTTTGGACAGTTCGGTCGAGAGCTTAATGCGCTGTGCTTCTCCACCGCTGAGTGTGGTTGCCTGCTGACCGATACGTATGTACCCCAGCCCGACGTCGTACAGAGTACGGAGCTTGCGCTGGAGCGCAGGGATCTCGCTAAAGAACTCCACCGCCTCGCCGACGGTCATATCGAGGACGTCTGCAATGGATTTCCCCTTGTACACCACTTGCAGCGTCTCCCGGTTGTAGCGCCGGCCTTTGCAGACGTCGCACTCCACATACACATCCGGAAGGAAATTCATCTCGATCTTGCGCAGCCCGTCCCCTTCGCACTGATCACATCGTCCACCCGCGACATTGAAGCTGAATCTGCCCGGCTTGTACCCGCGGATCTGCGACTCCGGCAGCTGGGCAAAGAGATCACGCACCAGGCCGAACAATCCGGTGTACGTCGCGGGGTTGGATCGCGGTGTGCGGCCGATCGGGCTTTGATCAATGTCGATGACCTTGTCGATATGTTCCAGGCCGCGGATGCCTTTGTGAGGGAGTGGAACGGCTTTCGCTTTGTAGAACTTCCGCGCCAGAATCCGGTACAGTGTTTCTCCGATCAATGTGGACTTGCCGGAGCCGCTGACTCCCGTCACCGTAATGAACGTGCCCAGCGGGAGCTTCAGAGTCACGCCGGCCAGGTTGTTCCCCGTGGCTTTCTCCAGGATGAGCATCTTCCCGCTGCCGGTGCGACGGATTTCAGGAACCGGAATTGACTTCTTGCCCTGCAGGTAATGGGCGGTATAGGAGATCGGCTCAAATCCGTTTTCCACCATGGCCAGCGTATCGTTGCGGAGCTGCAATGATGCCGGAGGTCCGGACGTGACCAGCGAGCCGCCATGCTCACCGGCGCCCGGTCCGAGATCGATGACGAAATCTGCGCTTTCGATCATGTCGCGATCGTGCTCGACGACTATGAGCGTGTTCCCCAGATCACGAAGTTTCTGGAGCGACGAGATCAGTCTCCGGTTGTCCCGCTGGTGCAACCCTATGCTCGGCTCGTCCAGTATGTAGAGGACCCCGACCAGCTGTGAGCCAATCTGCGTCGCGAGGCGGATGCGTTGCCCTTCCCCGCCCGAGAGCGTGCGGGCGGGCCGGTCCAGCGTGAGGTATTCGAGCCCGACATCCACAAGGAACTGCAACCGTTGGAGGATCTCCTTGACGATGGGGGCGGCAATCACCGCCTGCCGGGGGCCAAGCTTCAGCATCCGGAAGAACTGCAGGGCTTCCCCGATGGAAAGACCGACGATGTGCTGAATCGAGATCTTCTCTCCTGTGACACCGTCCTCCAGCCGGATCGCAAGATTCTCTTTCTTCAGGCGTCCTCCCTTGCACTCGGGACAGGCCTTCGCATTCATATAGGCTTCCACCCACTCACGGATCGTGTTTGAGCTCGTGTCGGCGTAGTACCTCTTCATCATGTCCAGCAGGCCGCCGAACCGGTGCTTGTAGGTCACTGTCCGCCCGCTGCTGTAGGAGTACTCCACGGAGAACCGCTCATCTCCACCGCCGTGCAGCAGCACGTTTCTGGCAGGCGCGGAGACTTTCCGGAGCGGCGTATCAAAGTCGAAACCGTAGGCCTTTCCGACAGCCCTGATCTGATTAAACACCCATGTCGAACGCGGTTTGCCGAGGGGCGCCAGACCCTCCTGGTTGATGGAAAGGGAGTCGTCGGGAAGAATCAGATCGATATCCAGTTCTTTGACTTCACCCAGACCGTTGCACGTCGGGCATGCCCCATAGGGTGAGTTGAAGGAGAAGGCGTTTGGCGCCGGGTCTTCATAACTGATGTCGCAGACCGGACAGGCCAGGTGACGGCTGTAGATGACCTCCTGCATCGCAGAATCGTCGGGCTGCCGACGCCTGGTTGTCTTTCCCTTGGCCGGTTTGGGATTTGTCTTCTCCTCTGCGGGTTCCGGGCTGACGATGAGGACGCCGTTCCCGAATTTCAGGGCAACATCCACAGAATCTGCAACGCGCGAGCGGGAATCCTTGCGAATGACAAGGCGGTCAACCACAATTTCGATGTTGTGCACACGGTACCGGTCTGCCTGGAGCCCTTTCTCCAATTCCCGCACAACCCCATCGATCCGCACACGGATGAAACCATCCCTGGTGATCTCCTCAAAGAGCTCGCGGTAGTGGCCCTTGCGGCCGCGCACAACCGGCGCAAGGATATGGAGGCGCGTTCCCTCGGGGAGGCGGCAGATAGCGTCGATGATCTGATCGGTGCTCTGTTTCTGTACCGGCCCGCCGCATTTCCAGCAGAACTGGGTCCCCGTCCGTGCGAACAGAAGGCGGAGGTAGTCGTAGGTCTCCGTTACGGTCCCCACCGTGGAACGCGGGTTGTGTCCGACAGTCTTCTGTTCGATGGAGATGGCCGGGCTGAGCCCTTCGATGTAATCAACATCGGGGCGTTCCATCACATCCAGGAACTGCCGGGCATAGGCAGAGAGGCTCTCCACAAAGCGGCGCTGGCCCTCGGCATAAATCGTGTCGAAGGCAAGACTGGATTTACCGGAGCCGGAGAGGCCTGTGATCACAATGAGGCGGTCGCGCGGGATGTCGATATCGACACCCTTCAGATTGTGCTCGCGTGCTCCGCGGATCACAATCGACTGCAATGCGTCCGTGCTTTGATGGTCTGCCATGGAGGTGCGTGAGGATATATGCCTCGCTATCGGGGGTCCTCACAAGTAGGAAATGTACCACTCTCGGGAGGCAATTTCAACACGAGGTCAAAGCAGCCGAAGGGTTCATTGCGGTTGAATCGGAAAAAGGATTGGACGCAGCGGTGGGGATCAATGCAGCCGTTGCCGCTTGCTCAGATACTCCACAAGGGCAACGTCAAACGGGGTGGAGGTATCAAGGAGCACGTAGTCGATCTGGTGCTCGCTGCATTCACGCTTGTAGCGATCGACAAATGCTTTCATCGCGTCAGCGTACGCGCGCCGTATGTGCCAGGGCTGCGTAACCACGCGATCTTCCGTCTCGAGGTCTTTGAACGTGGCATCCTCGCCGAATGCAAATGAGCGCTCGAGCGGATCAAGGACGTGCATCACGATCACTTCATTCTTCTTGTGCCGGAAGTGTTTGAAAGCAGCAAGGACCTGGTCGGGATCGTCGAAAAGATCGCTCAGGATGATCACCAGTCCGCGGCGGCGAATGCGCTCGGCTACCAGGTGGAGAGAGCGCCCGGCTGCTGTTCCCGTACCGCCACGGAGCGTTTGGAGGGCAACCAGTATCTGCTGGAGATACGCGCGGGTCGCGTGCGGAGGCAGGAATGAGGTGATGGTCTCATCGAACAGGGTTAACCCTACGGCATCCTGCTGGTGTATCATCATGTAC
Source organism: Bacteroidota bacterium (assembly GCA_017860635.1). Taxonomy (GTDB): domain Bacteria; phylum Bacteroidota; class Ignavibacteria; order UBA10030; family UBA6906; genus JAGDMK01. The sequence continues at coordinate 3,479 of JAGDMK010000065.1, read as the reverse complement.
GCAAGGGAGGCCGCGAGGGAGGCGGCATAGTCCAGCTTGGTAATCTGCCCCGGCGATGCGAAGGTCATCGACCGGCTGGTGTCCAGTACCAGATACGCCTTGAGGTTTGTCTCCTCCTCGTACTGCTTGATGTAGAAGCGGTCTGTCCGCCCGTAGATCTTCCAATCGACATGACGGATTTCATCTCCCGGCATGTACGGCCTGTGTTCCGCAAACTCCACGCTGAAGCCATGATAGGGGCTGCGATGGAGTCCGGCAATAAAGCCTTCCACGACCAGCCGCGCCCGCAGTTCCATGTTGGCCAGTTTGGCGACGACATGGGGAAGAAGATATGTCCGGGGGGTGGCGGGCATCCGGCCAGATTACTGCGGTGTTTTGGTTCGTGGGGGTGCCGAGGCCGCCTGCGGGTCCGGCCGAGCAAGGAGCAGCTCTTCGGGCTTCTTGCCCAGAGTTTCCAGCTCAAACTGCGCTGATGTTGCAAGCTCATTCTGCGGATACTGCTGCAGGAACCTCTTGTATGCGACAGCAGCACTGTCAGTCATCCCCAAATGGTTGTTGTACAGGTAACCGACCATGAACAGTGCTGTGGGCGCCTTTGCGCTCATGGGGAAGCTGTCGGCGAATCTCTTGTACATCTCGATAGCCCGGGGGACATTCTGCAGGTACCCGGCGTGCAGCTCTGCAGCCTTGAACAAGGCCTGTTCGGCCGGTAGGCTGGAGGGGTGCTCAAACGCGACACGTTCATAGGCGGCTGCCACGGGCCCGAAAAGAGCCTGCGCATCCGCGTTGCGGCCAAGACTGTCCGCCGCCCGCTGAGCCTGATCATGCGCAGCCTGCGCCTGAGCGAGCATTTCATCTGCGTTCGGCGAGCTGCATCCACCTATGATGCCGACTGCAATACTCAGAAGACTCATCAACAGAACCGTACGGGACATCATCCTGGATCTCCTGGTTGTTCTCTTTGATCTAACGTACGCAATGTGCCGGTGAAGTTCAATTCGCTACTCCCTCCACAACACGCCTCATCCATGCCCACACCCCATCTACGCGGAGGTGCTAGTCCGCTGTACGGCGGTGCATCACTGCAGCGAAAAAACCGTCCGTGCCCGTGTGATGGGGCCAGAGTGTCAGCAGGGCCGACTGCTCCCGCAGTTGTATCCCCCACGCCCGGAGGATCTCTGATGCGGAACTCAGCGTGAAGTCCGGGTGGTCCCGCAGAAATCTCTCGACGACGTCCTGGTTCTCCGAGTTCACGAGCGTGCACGTACTGTAGACGAGGCGCCCGTTCTTCCTGACCATGGATGCTGCGCTTTCCAGGATGGCGAGCTGAAGCTCTGGGTGACGGGCGCGCTGAGCACTCCCCCATTCCAATTTCAGCCAGGGATTCCGGCGAACGGTGCCGATCCCGGAGCAGGGCGCATCCACAAGCACCGCATCTGCTCTCCCGTGAAGCCGTGAGAGAGCGGGGTCATCGTGGCGGGCTTCGATGATCTGACTCAGGAGAGCGCCTGCACGGCGTGCCCGCTCCCGAAGGTTCTCGAGCTTCCGGCGTTCCGGATCGATCGCAATGAGCGTTCCATGGTTTTGAAGGAGTGCCGCAATGTGCAGCGTCTTCCCGCCGCCTCCTGCACAGGCGTCGACCACAGTCATTCCCGGTTCCGGCTGAAGGAGCAGGGAAAGAATCTGACTCCCCTCGTCCTGCATCTCAAAGAGTCCCTCACGGAACGTTGGAATGGCATCCAGCACCGCCCGCCGCTGCAGTGTTAACGCGAATGGAGAAACGGTGCCGGGCTGCACGTCGATCCCCCCGGCCCGCAATCGATCAGCACACTCTGCGACTGTGCATTTGAGCGTATTGACCCGGATACTGAGAGGAGCCTCCCGATTCAGCGCAACCATGAGTTGCTCGGTCTCCCCAGTGCCGATTCGATCGACCCACTCCTCAACAACTTCCTCCGGAAACGAATGCCGGAGTGCGAGCGTCGAAGCGGACGCTGGCCGCCGGGCGAGAGCAGCGACCCATTCATTCACTGCGCCCAGCACCGCCTCCGGACTACTGCCGGGGAAATCCACGCTCCAGCGTTCGCCGACGGCATCGCACACATCGGGAACCGCGTCCCCTTCATACACAATAGCGTATGCTGCTGCGATCGCAAGGGCAAGCCTTTGATCGTCCTCGGGAACAGCAGCACCGGCAAAATCGGGACGGACCTGGAATGCTTCGCGCACGGCCTGCTCGAGCAGCCGCACGTGCCGGACGATGCCGAACAGATGCGAGGAAAGCCACCGCCGCTCGCGTGCGCCGATGTACCGGCGTTCCCGGAAGAAATGCCTGACCAGCGTATCCGCAGGCGTCCGGGAACCCCTGACAATGCCGAGCAGCTCGGCAAGGTGACCGTACAATGAGGAGGACTTCATGGGGGGATGGGTCCGGGAGGACTATACCTTGACGACAGGCGCGTCGAGATCCGACGACATATACGCACGGGCCATTCGCGGCGTGTTGTAGGCAATGCCGATGTCGCCGGCATTGTTCAGCGCGATGATCCCTCCGAATCCCTCCGTTTTCCGGACCAGAATGCTCAAACCGCCTTGCGCCGCCTTCGTGGGGTCATTGCCGTTCCGGTCCATGAGATCCACTACCGTTTTTGCCATCACTACCTTGATCATCGCCTCTCCCCAGCCCGACGTAGAGACTCCGCCGACAAGGTTGTCTGCATAGGTCCCGCAACCGATCAGCGGAGTATCCCCGATTCTCCCGGGAAACTTGTTCGGCGTGCCTCCGGTTGAAGTCCCGGCGGCGATATCGCCATCTCTGTCGATGGCTACTGCGCCGACGGTACCGCCGGGCTTGCGCTTCTTCCGGAATGCCTCTCTGGCCGAGGAGAGTGGTGCACGCTGAAGTGATCTCCACCGCTCGAGTTCACGAGGGATGATGAGATCGTCCTGCGCGCAGAGCTTCATCCCATGTTCCCGCGCAAACCGCTGCGCACCCATGCCTACAAGGAGGACATGCTCGCTCTTTTCCATGACCGCCCGGGCGAGGGTTATCGGGTTGCAGATACTCTGGACAGCTGCAACCGCGCCGGCGCGGTAAGTCCTGCCGTCCATGATGCTCGCATCCAGCTCGATCTCACTGATGAACGATCCCCGCCCTGCATCGAACGCCTCGTCATCTTCCATGACGACGATCGCCTTCTCAACGGCATCCATCGCAGACCCGCCCTGGAGCAATACCTGCCAGCCCGCCTTCAGTGCGGCACGAAGGCCTTTCCGATGCTCCGCAACGAGGGCGTCAGGAATGTCCCATGCGCCGCCGTGTATGACGAGAGAGGGTTTGCTCATATTGGAGGAGTGCCTTACTGTGTCAATCGAATGTACAGAAAGGCCCCCTCTTGTTCAATACGGTACTCCGCACCCGCCCTACAGCACCTGCCCTACGTCTCGTCCTTTGCACGTGGCTCAGCTTCATCAGCAGG
>JAGDMK010000064.1 GCA_017860635.1 Bacteroidota bacterium | reverse complement strand
CACATCTGTCCGTAATGAGTTGTCTGCCCTTGCAACTCTCCCACATATTCGGTACTCTTTATAGTGTTTGTCCTACCATTCGCCATGTGATCCATGCTTGATCAACACCTGACCCTGCGCACGGCGCTTGAGCAGTCCGCCCGGCGATTCTCCGATCGTCCCGCGCTCGCCATGATTGATGGTGAGACGCTGACATATGCGCAACTCCGGCGACGAGCCCAGGACGTCTCTGCGTTTCTCATGCAGCGAGGCGTGCGCTACGGCGACCGCGTCGTGATCCTGGCTGAAAACATGCCAAACTGGGGGGTGGCGTACTTCGGTGTGACCGGAATGGGCGCTGTCGCCGTCCCGATACTCCCGGATTTCCCCGCAGCGGATATCGCGCGTATCATCCGCCACGCGGAGGTGAGTGCTGTGTTTGTCAGCAAGCGCCTCGCCGGAAGACTCGCTGAATTGGATCCCTCCGAGACAGGTCCTGTGGTGTTGCTGGAGGACTGGACCGAGGTGAGCGGGGTGCCGGGGAGTGAAGAATCAGTTGTCCACGGGACCACGCGCCTCTCCGTGCTTCCGGCGGATCGTGTCGAGGGTGCGGCTCAGGTAATCCCGGAGCGTCTCCCCGAGCGCGACGATCTGGCGGCAATCGTCTATACATCCGGGACAACCGGGCACTCGAAAGGGGTGATGCTCTCCCATGGGAACATCCTTGCCGATGCCGAGGGGACGTTGCAGATTGTAGACATCGGTGAAGAGGACCGGCTCCTCTCCATCCTCCCCCTGTCCCATACCTATGAATGTACGCTCGGCTTCATCACGCCCCTCCTGGTCGGCGCATCGATAAGCTACATCGACAAACCTCCGACGGCCGCAGTGCTGCTTCCGGCCTTGCAGCAGGTCAAGCCGACGGTGATGTGCTCCGTCCCACTGATCATCGAGAAGATCTACAAAGGCCGCGTGCTTCCGGAGCTGACGAAGAGTCCGCTCCTCCGCAGAGCGTACGGCATTTCGTTCTTCCGAAAAGTCCTGCATCGCCTGGCAGGGAAGAAACTGATGAAAACGTTCGGCGGGGAGATGCGTCTCTTCACGATCGGCGGTGCGCCTCTCGCTCCTGATGTGGAACTCTTCCTGCGGGAAGCCCGCTTCCCGTATGCCATCGGCTATGGTCTGACAGAGACGTCACCCCTCGTTGCCGGTACCGGTCCGGAACGCACCCGCTACCGCTCGACCGGCCCGGCCCTGCCCGGCACAATGATCCGGATTGTCAACGCCAACCCGGTAACCAGGGAAGGCGAAATCCAGATCAAAGGTCCGACAGTGATGAAAGGGTACTACCGGGATCCCGAGCGGACGCAGCAAATCCTGGGTGACGACGGCTGGCTGAGCAGCGGTGATCTCGGCGTGATGGATAAGGACGGATATGTCTTCATCAAGGGCCGCCTGAAGAACATGATACTCGGGCCGAGCGGGAAGAACATCTATCCCGAAGAAATCGAAGCTGTCATCAATGAACATCACAGCGTGCGCGAATCGGTCGTCTACGAATACCAGAACCGGCTCGTTGCGCTCGTGCACCTGGATTACGAGCGGCTGCAGAAAGCCATTCAGACACTGAGTGAATCTGATCTCCGGAAGAAGGTGGCAGCGCTTCTTGCCGAGCTGCAGAAAGAGATCAATGCCCGCGTTCCATTGTATGCGCGCATTCACAAGATGATCGAGCAGGCTGAGCCGTTCCAGAAAACTCCCACGCAGAAGATCAAGCGTCATCTGTATACCCCGCCGATGTGACATCGTTTCGTTGACAAAACGGTTTGGTTGGTGTAGATTGTCTTGAGCATTCAAACGATGGAGGATGTATGCACTCTACCGAGCGCCGCAGCTTTCTGAAGAATTCATTCGTCCTGGCCTCCGGGGCCCTGCTGGGGGTTCCGGCACACGGACAGGAGAAGCGATCGTCCGGCAAAGCAGAGCCCGGCCAGCCAAAGCCTGCGGACAAAAAGCAAATCATACGCACACTCGGGAGGACCGGACTCCGGATGCCCGTGGTGAGCATGGGAGTCATGAATTCCGGCAACCCTGCGCTTGTGCGCGCCGCGCTCGAGGCGGGGATGACTCATTTTGACACTGCGCATGGGTATCAGAAGGGCCGGAATGAAGAAATGCTCGGGAACGTCTTCAAAGACTACCCCCGGGATGCATTCACCATTGCAACCAAGGTCCAGTCCGAGTCAGGGGATTCACCGGCCGCCGTCCTGGACTGGCTCTCAAAAGTGGACGTGAGTCTGAAGCGCCTGCAAATGGACTCCGTGGACATCCTCTATTTGCACTCCGTTGGTTCCCGTGAACGGGCGCTTGCTCCTGCAATGCTCGAAGCTCTTCAGAAAGCAAAGGAGTCGGGCCGCACACGATTCGTCGGCCTCTCGACGCACTCAAACGAACCCGAAGTCCTGGATGCCGCCGTGGAAAGCGGTGTGTACGACGTCGTGCTGACCGCAGTAAACTTCAAGCAGGACCACTATCCGTCCGTCAAGGCAGCTATCGCAAGGGCTGCCAAGGCAGGTGTCGGCATTGTGGCCATGAAGACGATGGCCGGTGGATATTACGACAGGGCCAAAACCCTTCCCATCAACTGCAAGGCGGCTCTGAAGTTCATCGTGCAGGATCCCCATGTTACAACGGCTATCCCCGGCTTCACGACATTCGATCAGCTGGCGGAAAACAACAGCGTGAACTACGACATCACGCTGACTGAAGAAGAGCGGGATTCACTGGCGGCTGGCAGTCTTGAAGGCGGACTCTATTGCCAGCAGTGCAGCCACTGCGTGAGCGGATGCAAAAACAATGTGCCGATTCCTTCTTACATGCGTGCGTATATGTATACGTACGGCTACCGGAATCTTGGACTTGCCCATGCCGTGCTTTCGGAAATTGGCACGAAACAGGATCCCTGTCTCGATTGCGCATCGTGCACGGCGGAATGTGTGAAGGGATTCCCGGTCCGGGACCGCATAGCGGACGTCCGCCGTGTGAGTGAGATCCCGGAGGAAATGCTGGCGTGATGCAGGGAGGCCGTTCACGGGCGGCGAGTACCTCGGTCGTGCTGTGACAAGGATCGGGATGCAGGTATTTCTGTCTTGATCTCACATGGCCCGGGCTACAAGTTCACCTGTCGTGTTATGTTCTGTACCGGACTACATGTCCCCCTAGTGTTGTGTACGGATTGCCCACCGCGCTCGACAACTGTTTCTGACAATGAGCAGGGGTTATGTGATACGATCTGCAGTGATGGCCGTTGCGTTCCTTCTGCTCCCGCTTGCTGTCATGAGCGGCGAGAGTGAGCCGGACGTATTCCCCGGGGTTCCGGGATGGACACTTCTCCGTGATTCGACTGTCTACACGCCCGCCACGCTCTGGGAATACATCAACGGTGCCGCGGATCTGTTCCTGAGCTATGAATTCCAGGATCTGCACATCGCTTACTACCGGACTTCTCCGGAGATCGAAATCCGTGCCGAGGTGTACAAACACGCGTCCGGCGAAGACGCGTATGGAATGTATTCGCAGGAGCGTTCTCCCCAGAATGCTGCCGTGCCCTGCGGCGCTGAAGGATATTCGGATCTGGGGATGCTGAATTTCGTTGCAGGCCCCTGGTATGTGAAGATCTCGTCCAATCAGACGGGCGATCAATCGCAATCCGGCCTCGTTTCCATCGCGAGCGCCATCGATAGTCTGCTGAATCAACCACACCGCCTCCCGGCCGGCTTCGACTTGCTGCCTCAGGAGAACCGAGTGCCCCGCTCAGAGCAGTATGTTTCGCGCGACTTCCTCGGCTACAGTTTTCTCTCCGGTGCATATATGGCGGACTTTGGAGCAGGGAGCGGATGCCGGATCTTTGTCCTTCCGAAGCAGAATCCTGCAGCAGCACAGTCCGCCTACGATGCATTCCTCCGAGTCGCTTCCAGTGCAGAGCGCAACAAGGAGGATGTGTTCGTACGTCTCCACGACCCGCACCATGGGAATGTTGATCTCATTCTGCGCGGGAACGTCCTGGCGGGGATCATCGGGTGCGTAGATACCCATGCCCTGCGATCCGCTCTTCTCAAAACCCTGCCTTAAGCCTCTGGCTATAAGTAGCCACCTGGGCAGTGACGGGCATATAGATCGCTCCGTCCTGCATGGGTAGCTCATCCTGCATGCACCCTGCCTTGCGTTTCTGAGCGTTTCTGTTGGTACAGGGCTTGCATACCTCCCCAGCATGAATGCCTTTGAATCCCCGGAAAGCGCCCGGGTGATCATAGCTGACGATGAGCGCATCGTCGCCGCCGATCTCCGCAAACGTGTGCTGGCTTTGGGGTACACCGTCCTTGCTGTCGTGGGGAGCGGGGAGGATGCCGTCAGGGAAGCGTTGCACCACCGCCCGGATCTGGTCTTGCTGGACATCGGTATGGAAGGCGCGTATGACGGCATTGGGGCTGCTGCAATCATCCGCAAAGAAGTTGACATCCCCGTTGTCTTCGTCACGTCCTACTCCGACAAAGAGACGCTGCGCCGTGCGAAGGAGATCGGTCCTTTCGGGTACATACTCAAACCCTTTGACGAACGTGAGCTTGCCACGACGGTAGAGATGGCGTTGTTCCGCCATCACATGGATCAGAAGCTCCGGCGGAGCGAGGAGTTGTACCGGACGCTCATCGAGAACACAGGTGAGGGGATCGCGTTTGTGGACCTGGATGAGAAGTTCACATTTGCAAATCCGACGGCCGAGACTATTTTCGGTGTCAAGCCCGGGTCTCTCCAGAACCGTTGCATCAGTGACTTCACAACTCCCGAGGTGTTCGCAGGCATACGGGCCCAGACGCAACAGCGGAAGACCGGTGCGCGCAGCAGCTACAACATCGACATCATCCGTGCGGATGGCGAACGGCGGACCTTGCTGATTACGGCGACACCGCAATTCGACGATCGGGGCAACCTGACCGGCGCATTCGGCATCTTCCGCGACATCACCGAAAAGCACAAGGCCGAAGAGGCGCTGCGTCAGTACGCGGAAGAACTCCGTGCAGCAAAAGACGCTGCTGAAGAAGCAAGCCGGGCGAAAGCGAATTTCCTGGCCCATATGAGCCATGAGATACGCACACCGATGAATGGCGTCATCGGCATGACGAGTCTGCTTCTGGAAACACGCCTGACGGAAGAACAACAGGAATATGCTGAGACTATCCGCTCGAGCGGGGAATCGCTCCTTGCACTGCTGAATGAAATCCTCGACTTTTCGAAGATTGAATCCGGCAAGATCGAGTTTGAACATCAGCCGTTCTCAGCACTTGCATGCATTGAAGAGGCGCTGGAACTGTTCTCCCGGCGGGCTGCGGAAAAATCCATCGAGCTGATGTGCCATGTCGATCCCGGCGTACCCGAGAGCGTGGTCGGCGATGTGACGCGGGTGCGGCAGATCCTCGCCAATCTCATCGGCAATGCAGTCAAGTTCACCGAACGCGGGGAAGTGCTGGTCACGGCCGTTGCCAACAGCATCGACGCAGGTTCTGTGGAATTGCTGATTGCCGTCAAGGACACGGGCATCGGCATTGATCCTCAGGCGCTCGAACGGCTGTTCACTCCGTTCACACAGGCCGATCTCTCCATCACACGCCGCTTTGGCGGCACGGGGTTGGGACTCGCCATCTGCAAGCGGCTGGTGGAATTGATGGATGGACGCATCTGGGTTGAGAGCACTCCCGGAAAGGGATCCGTCTTCTACTGCACACTCCGCCTCCCTGTGGGCGATATCAGTGGCGTCTCCGGTGTGGATGCCGGCGGACAGCTTTCTGCGAAAAAGGTTCTCATTCTTGACGACAACGAAACCAGCAGCATGCTGCTCGCACGTCTCTGTCAGACGGAAGGGATGGCCGCGCAGCGGTTCCAGAATCCTTATGATGCTCTCGCCTGTGTCGCATCAGGAGCCGCGTTCGATGTTGCGCTGGTGGATCTGTTGATGCCCGGCATGGACGGAGTAGAATTTGCGCGGCGTGTCCGGGGGCTCGAACGGTGTGCCGCGCTGCCGATGATTCTTCTCTCGCCTGCAAGCAGGACGAGCAAACAGACCGATGAATTCGGAACGTTGTTCCGCGGATACACGCTTAAGCCGGTGAAACGGTCACACCTGATAAAACTCATGATTTCCGCTCTTGGCGGCTGGCCCGTATCGGTCCGCACACCCGGCCTTGCGACCCTGGATACGGGTCTTTCCGCGAGACTGCCGCTGCGGATCCTGCTTGCCGAGGACAACCCGATCAACCAGGCACTTGCGCTCGCCATCTTCAAGAAGATGGGATACCGGGCCGATGTCGTGGCTGACGGTCAGGAAGTGCTGGACGCTCTTGCGCGACAGCCGTACGACCTCATCTTTATGGATATCCAGATGCCGGTGATGGATGGCCTGGAGGCAACGCGCCGGATCATTGCATCGGCAGGCGAAGGTCATCGGCCGCGCATCATTGCTGTGACGGCAAATGTCATGCAGGGAGACCGGGAGCGCTGTCTGAAGGCGGGGATGGACGATTACATCAGCAAACCCGTAAAGCTTGAAGAAGTCCAGGGTATGGTGGAAAAGTACGGCGCCACCGTGAGCACGCGGTCCGGGGGGTGATTTTGATTGTCGAATGGCGTATATTCCAGCGTTCGTTCCTCAGGAAGGGAGTCTGCTATGACCGATTTCCGTTCGCGGGTGTTCGGGTACCGCCGGAAGCAGAAACAGGACGAGGCGCTGATGGCCGTGCTCACGAAGATCCCGGTATTTGAGGGTTTTTCCGAGCGGGAACTCGCCGCACTCGAACGCGTCCTGCACCGCCGTGAGTATCTCCCCGAAGAATTGATTATCCGCCAGGATGAGCCCGGTCTCGGCATGTATATCATCCAATCAGGGCAGGCCGTAGTCACCACCGGACGGGACAAAGTCCAGCTCTCACAGCTGAGCGATGGCGACTTCTTCGGTGAACTGTCGCTTCTGGATGAGACTCCGCGTTCGGCCACCGTCGTCGCAAAAACACACTGTCTGATCCTGGGTTTCTTCCAGTCCGATCTCTTCGGTCTGATCGAACGTGATCCCCGTTTCGGCGTGAAGATCGTCATACGGCTGGCAAAGATTATGGGTGACCGGTTGCGCCACGCGAACCAGCAAGTTCTTGCACTGAGTGACAAGGTGCAGGAGCTTCTCCACAAGAAACCGGCATAAGCCTCCTGATGAATACTCCGACCGTCCGGCCATCCCGCGAACTCGCGCCTCTGCTCATCGCCCTTCTCGTTGCGATCCTGCTTCTCTTTATCGGCGGCGCGGCGCAGGTGGTGATTCTCGCCCTGCTGCTGGCCTATATCCTGGATCCTGTAGCGACGGCGCTGGAAGCGAGGGGGATGAGCCGCACCCTTGCGACCCTTCTGATCATTCTTGGCCTGATCGGTCTGCTCGTGGCCCTGGGCTTCTTCCTTGTGCCGACGATCGTCGAACAGATGCAGGGACTTCAGTCCGGCTCGACGAGCGCGCAGGCAGCAGCGGCAATCAGAGACATTGAACGATCCCTCAAAGACAATCTCAGCTTCCTCGGTCTGGAGGACTTCGATCTGCTCGGGCGAATTGACGAGTTCAAGAAGTCCATCGGCGAACGGTTCTTTGCTTATCTCCTCAGCGATTCCCTCGGACTGATCATCAGCATTGTGACGATCCCGTTCCTGACGTTTTTCTTCCTGAAAGACGGGAGGGAGATGAAGAAGGCGCTCGTCAGCATGGTGCCGAACCGGTACTTTGAGTTCACCCTGGACCTGCTCTACAAGATGGACTCGCAGCTGGGGAATTACCTGCGCGGGCAGTTCATCGACGCACTCATCTTTGCTGCGATGGCGATCGTCGCCCTCTGGATTCTGGGCGTGAACTATTTCGTGTTTCTCGGCATCTTCGCAGGTATGGCAAACCTCATCCCTTATGTGGGTCCTATCGCAGGAGTAATTCCAGCGGTTGCTGTGGCCGTTCTGGGGAGTGGAGACCTGGGGAGTGCACTGCCGGTGGTCGTCTCTTTTCTCGTCCTGAAGCTCATTGACGACTTCGTCGTTGTTCCCTATGTCGTGGCATCGAGTGTTGAGATGCATCCCGTCATCGTCCTTATTGCGATCATGGTCGGCGGGGAATTGTTCGGCATCCTCGGGATGCTCCTCGCCGTGCCAGTTACCGGCTTCTTCAAGGTCGTCCTGAAAGAGGGGATCGCCACCTACCGCAAGTACCGGTTCACCTGAGAGAATTGATGCTCCAGCAGTTGTTCCGCACCAAGAGCCTCGATGCCATCCTTCGTGAGGCTGAGAAGCCGGAAAGCCAGCTTCGTCGCGCGCTCGGACCGTTTGATATCGTCATGCTCGGGATCGGCGCGATCATCGGCTCGGGCATCTTCGCCACCATCGGAACTGCCGTAGCGGGCGATGCGCTGCGTCCGGGTGCAGGACCCGCGATCGTGCTTTCTTTTGCGCTGACTGCTGTGGCTTGCGCGTTCTGCGGTCTCTGTTACGCGGAATTCGCCTCCCTTGTGCCGATCTCAGGAAGTGCGTACACGTATTCATACGCCACGCTCGGTGAACTTGTGGCCTGGATTATCGGCTGGGATCTGATCATCGAGTATGCGGTTGGGAACGTCGCCGTCGCCATCGCCTGGGCTGCGTACTTTCACCAGCTGTGTGATGGATTGGGGTGGCACATCCCCGCGTGGTTGTCAGTCGATTACCGGTCGGCAGCGCAGGCAGGGGAGTCGATGCTCACCGCCGGGGGGCAGGTTGATCCGTCGTTAGCCCTCCCCTTTGAAGCCTGGAAGCATCATCCGGAGCTCTTCGGCATCCCCATCATCTTCAATGCGCTGTCAGTGGGCATCGTCGCCGTCATCACCTGGCTCCTGATCATCGGCGTGAAGGAGTCTGTGCGGGTAAACAACGTGATGGTGCTCATCAAGTTGTGCATCCTCGGATTCTTTATCTATGCGGGTTCGCAGTTCGTCAAGCCTGAACACTGGACTCCGTTCATGCCGAACGGATTCGGAGGGGTCTGGGTCGGCGCTAGTCTGATCTTCTTCGCCTATATCGGTTTTGACGCCATTTCCACAGCAGCGGAGGAATGCCGCAGGCCATCCCGGGATTTGCCGATCGGCATCATCGGGTCGCTGATCATCTGCACGGTGATTTACATTGCGGTAGCGATGGTGCTGACAGGGATGGTGCCATGGCAGTCCCTTGGCGTGGCGGATCCGCTGGCTGCGGCGTTTGCCTATGTCGGCGCTGACTTGTCTGCGGGCATCGTGGCTGTGGGTGCCGTGGTCTCCATGACTGCGGTGCTTCTCGTTTTCCAGTATGGCCAGCCCAGGATCTTTTTTTCGATGTCGCGGGATGGGCTTCTTCCTGCTCACTTCGCGCGCGTCCATCCGCGGTACAAAACTCCGCACATCACCACATTCTGGACCGGTGTCGCAGTGGCAGTGGTATCCGCCATTGCCAACATCAATGAGATTGTCGAGCTGACCAACATCGGCACGCTGTTCGCGTTCGTGCTGGTATGCGTGGGTGTGATTGTGCTGCGGCACAGGGAGCCCAACCGGCCCCGGGCATTCCGGACCCCGCTGGTGCCGCTCGTACCTCTCCTCGGCATCGCCAGCTGCATCTACCTGATGGCAGGACTGCCGTGGGTTACATGGGTGCGGTTTGGCGGATGGCTGGCGATCGGACTGGTTGTGTATCTGGGATTTGGATGGCGGCGGAGCAAACTCGCAAGAACCGGAGAGTGAACAGAATCTGAATCGTGCGCGCTCCCGTAGGCCCCCTGACTCGTCCTCTTGCGCGCCGTGTTACAGCAGTGCCTCCCGCAGGTGAGCCTCGTTGCGCGAGCCCACCATCACTTCGACAACTTTCCCTTCCTCCACGATGACCGTTGTCGGTGTAGCGATGACGCCAAAGGCCCGCGCCGCTTCAAAGTGCTCTGCGACGTCTACCTTGTAGATGTTCTCGTATTCTCCCTGCAACCGCTCGATGATCGGCGTTTGTGTGCGGCAGGCCGAGCATGATGGCGTGTAAAAGTAGGCAAGGACGCGGTCGCCGGAGGAGATGGCTGCGCCGAGCGGGCCTCCGATTCCATGGATCTGCCGTCCGCGTTGCCGGCGTGCCCCCACCGCAATAAAGACCTGCAACACGATCATCAATCCTGCAAAAATCCCCAGGATGATGAACACCGTCGTCATTTTTTTGATCCCATGGTCAGCACGACACCGATGAACGCGCCGTAAGCGGTACTGATGTACGGGTTTGAGGTGATCGGACATGCTCCACTCGCGCATCCGATGAAGTAATAATACGCAAATCCACCTGCACTTCCAAGTACCACCGCGAGTGCGCGCTTCACCCAGATGTTCCAGCTCTTCATCCAGTCTGTCCTATCTTTGCGTTCAACAATGCCACGAACCCGTCGATTTCCGATTTCTACTTCTTGTCAGCCTGCTTGAGCGTGCTGGTTTTGAGCAGCATGTAGAGCGGGCAGACGCTCACGGCACTGGTCAACAGCAAAACCACAGCAATGATACCAAGGATGATGGCGAGGGTGCCCTCGACCTGTCCGGTCAGGATAAGAATGCCGAAGACAATCGCCAGCAACGTTCTGATAATCCGGTCCGCCGAACCAATGTTCTTTGTCATGCTGATAGCCTTGAGAGATGTGGGAAAGTGTGTGTGTACTGATATGATGCACGAATGCCTGTACGGGGTCAGCTTTTCCTGGTGCATCGCCGCTTTTTTGCGCGGGCGCGACCGGGGGACAGCGTGAGCGACGAAATGGTCTTGAACAGCTCTCTGTGCGTCCCTGCCGGTACCGAGGGTTCGGGCATCGCCTTGTAGAGGACAATGGTCTTCTTGAGCGAATCGAGATATGCACGGCAGTTCGGACACTCTTCCAGATGCTGCTTGATCTGGCGGCAGCGGGGAGAGGTGATCTCCTCATCCAGATGGTCACAGATATGCAGGTACACCTTGTCGCATTTCATCGGACGAGTTCCGGATGGGCGCTGATGTAGGGATGGAGCTGATCGCGAAGGAATGCACGGGCGCGGCGGAGGCGGGACTTTGTGGCCTCGTTCGAGAGGCCAAGCACGCCTGCCGTCTCCTCGCTCGATCGGCCTTCGATGTCGCGCATGACAAAGACCACGCGGTAATCCTCAGGCAGCTTGAGCATGGCCGTTTCGAGAATATCGCGCAACTCCTTGCCGATCACAATATCGGCCGGGGAGTGCTCGCTGCTGACCAGCTCAGGACGCTGGACAGTGTCTTCTGTATGGCGGGCATGATCGTATGCCTCAAGAGATTCCTCCAGCTCGTCACTCTTGCGCTTTCTGTGCTTCATCAGACAGTTGTTCGTGACGATGGTGTATAACCAGGTGCTGAATTTGGACTTGCCATCGAACGATTTGAGTTTCCGGAAGACATTCACAAATGTGTCCTGCAACGTCTCTGAGGCCTTCTCTTTGTCCCGGCAGATTTTGTACGAAAACCTGTAGACGGTCTCTTCATAACGCCTGACCAGCTCGGTGAAGGCAAGATTGTCACCCGATTTGGCCTGCGCGATTAATGCATCGTCCGGCAAATGCCGGGGGATCCGCTTGTTCACTGGTGAGATGCTCGTTCCTCGTGAGAAGAGTCAGAAAAAACTGCATACTAACGTAGCAAAACCGGAGCGGACCCGCAAGTTTGAAGTTTGTCCCTGCAATATGTATCTTCGAAAAGGGATTGTTCTATCACATACTGTCGATGGGCTTGAGGACCGGATGAAGGACATGATGGGTGCTGCACTCCTGGGAGAATTAGTGGCCCAGTTATCGCGAAGCACTGTTCTCCGGCAGGCACTGAACGAGATGTCGCCCGGGGATGCCGACAATGTGATCGGGCGGATTGTTCGGGAAGTGGAGAAGTTGGTGGGCCAACAGGCAGTTCCGGGTCCGGCCCGCTCCGATTCGGCAGCGCCCGCCAGCAGTCCAGCCGCTTTTCAACCTGCCGGGGCGTTTCAACCTGCGACCCCGTCCTCTCCAACGCCCGGACCTGCGACCGGACCGGTCGCTGCATCTGTTCCCCGATCATTCGCACCATCACAGTCCATGCCTTCAGAGGTTGGCCCATCGCAGCCCGTGGCATCAGTGTCGGCGCCGGGGCAGCCCTTAGCTCCGGGATCTGGTTCATCGCAGCCTGCGCCCTCAGTGTCGGCGCCGGGGCAGCCCGTAGCTTTAGCATCTGGCCCATCGCAGCCTGCATCCTCAGCCTCTGCACCACCGCAACCTGTGGGCTCAACCGCTACGTCTACTCCGCCCGTTGCCCCGGCATCTGTGCCGAGGGAGACCGTGGCTTCGACTTCTGGGCGGTCCGGACCGGTGCCAGGGCCTGCTGCGATCCCGACTCCTCAGTCAGCGGCGAAAACGCAACCTCCGGTTTCAAGCCAGACGCGGCCCGCTGCCTCGGTTCCGCCGGCAGTGGGCCCTCCTTCCCCGCCGGTCTCTGGATCAACACAGTCGGCTTCGACGCCATCCATACCTCAACATCCGGCTCAGTCAGCCCAATCGCCGATTGGTCAAGCGGCTTCGGAATCGGCTCGAGCGTCAACGGCACCGTCTGCACAGATAACACCCGTGGCCCCTCCACAAACAGGGCAGCCGGCGGCAGGGGTGCGAACACCGGGATCCTCCGTCTTCGGCCACACGCCATTTCCTTTTGAAGACGAACGGGCGTATGTGCTTGCAGCCTCACTCATACCGCTGAATGATTCACCTTCCTCCCGCCCGTTTCACGCCGGTGGCCCCGGCTTCGACGAGGGAACAGAGCTTTTTGCCGTCGATCACGCGGGAATGCGCTTCTACCTGAGCCTGTTGAACAATCAGGACGCAAGTGTCAGCAAGACCGGTATCCTGTTGCTCAACAAGCAGGATACACTGCAGCACCGTGGCAACCATGAACGCCTGATCAACAATCTTCGCGTCCGCGGGATGATCCTTCCTGCCGAATCAGGGACGGTTATCAAGGGAAAAGACGATCTCGTGCGCCGGATTGACTTCCGCCTCCACGCACTCCTGGAAATTCTGCTGGGGCTTCCCGCGATCACCACGTGGCATCTGCATGCCTCTGTGTTGGACAGCCGCGTTCAGCAGACTCTTCCCTCCGAATCTGCCGCACCCAGGTCAGGCCGGCAGGAACGTGAAGGGGGACGCGGCACTGTAAGCCACAAGCGGACGGATATCAAGGCACTGGACCGTCTGCTGACACGCGAAAAGAAACTTGCCGAGACCATTCTGCAATCCATCTCCGCAGCAGCAGAGCATCACGACGTCGACTACTTGATCGGCCTGGCCGGAGGGAGTTCGGACGGGTGGAAAGTAATCCTGAAAGCCACGTTCCGGGTTCCCCAGGCGCGCTACACCCACTTTGCCGAGACCGTGGTGGCGTGTCAGGAGATGCATGCGATGGTAGAGCCGATGCTGGTGCTTACCGCAGGTACGGAGAGTTTCTCGTTGTCCATGTAACCGTTTGTCCCCATTCATTGCAAGGAGATTGCCATGCCCGACGCCCCCTTGTCCGGTGAGCTGTTTTATCCCTCCGAAGAAGTGCGCCGCAACGCCCATGTCCAGGATTGGGACAAACTGATTGCTGAGGCCGACCAGGATCCTGAAAGATTTTGGGAAAAAGAGGCGAATGAACTCCACTGGTTTGAACACTGGGAGAAGGTGCTGGATGCAAGCGGCAAGCCCTTCTACAAATGGTTCACGCAGGGGAAAACCAACATTGTCTACAACTGCCTGGACCGTCACACGCAGACGGCCCGGAGGAACAAACTCGCCCTGATGTGGGAAGGGGAGAAAGGGGAGTTCCGGTCGTTTTCCTATTTTGCCCTCCGGCGGGAGACGTGCCGATTCGCGAACGTGCTCCGCAGTCTGGGTGTGCAGAAAGGGGACCGTGTGACA
>JAGDMK010000232.1 GCA_017860635.1 Bacteroidota bacterium | reverse complement strand
GTGGCGATCAATGCTACGGCGAACAGTGGGTTCGGCTTTGCCAGCTGGTCGGGCACCGGATCAGGTTCGTACACCGGGACGACAAAGTCTACCACGATCACCATGAACGGGCCGATCAGCGAGGTTGGTAACTTCTCGGTGGTGGTGCAACCGATCCTCTCGGTCAGTCCAGATGATCGCCAGGTTTCGAGCAGCGCCGGCAGCACCACGTTTGGGGTGAACAATACCGGGTCAGGCACCATGAATTGGACGGCCAGTTCGAATCAGAGCTGGGCCACGATCACCGGGGGCGCTTCCGGCACCAACACCGGGACGGTTTCCGTAAGTTATGCCGAGAATCCATCAGTGACCGACTCCCGGATTGCCACGATTACCGTAACGGCACCGGGGGCAACGGGAAGTCCGGGAGCAGTCACGATAACTCAGGCTCCGACCTCGCCGCCCGTGCTGATTCTGGATACGACCTCCGTTTCAGATGATTTCAGCGCGGCTGCGCTTGACGCCACTCTCTGGACAATCGTCGATCCACTGGGTGGTACGGCTGTCTCGGTCGCCAACAAACAGCTCTCAATTGCAGTCCCGGGCGGAATCAAACACGAACCCTGGACTTCGGGCAACAGTGCACCTCGAATACTGCAAACAGTCATCCCCTCGATGAATTCCAGTGCATGGATAGTCAAGTTCAACTCTCTTCCGGCCGGCTCCAGCTCAACGTATCCCATGCAGGGACTGTTGTTCGAACAGGACGCGGCCAACTATATCCGTACCGACATTTTCAGCGACGGCACGAGTGTCTATGTCTTTGCAGCAGGATTCATTGGCGGATCCGCCAATCCAACGGTCTACTTCAACGTCCAGGTCCCTGCCACAGGTGCTCCCATCTGGTTGCATGTCATAAGGTCAGCTGCGATCTGGAGGGTGTACTGTTCTCTTGATGGATTGACATCGTCCTCGATTGGGAGTTTCAGCCATTCGATTACGCTCAACAGGGTAGGCGTCTTTGCCGGGAATTCAGGCACGTCACCCGAACCGTTCACATGTCTTGTGGACTATTTTCAGGCGGCATTGCCCGCAAAGACGTTTCTCATAACGCCTGCTAGTGGAGCGAACGCGGTGCCCCGGCCTGTGGTATTTGCCTGGGACGGCGCGGCAGGAGCGACCGCGTACCGACTGCAGGTCGCTGTCGATTCAATCTTCGCCACGCGTGTGCTTGACTCTCTGGTTGTCGGAACGTCGAACACCACTAACGCTTTCCCTCCTAACACGCAGAGATACTGGTGGAGAGTAGCAGGCAAGAACACTGCCGGGTGGGGACAGTACAGCGATGTGCGATGGTTTATCATCTCGACGTCCGATGTTGCACAGTACGAGAACCTGCCCGACAGATACACTCTCGAGCAAAACTACCCCAACCCTTTCAACCCGAGCACAACCATCACGTACGAGTTACCGAAGTCTTCGGGGGTGAGGTTGAGTGTGCACGATCTGCTTGGCCAAGAGATATCCGTACTGGTGAATGAGAGGAAGGATGCGGGGGTCCACGAGGTCCGGTTTGATGCATCGGGATTGTCGAGTGCTGTGTACTTCTATCGACTGCATGCTGGAGGCTTTGTGTCGACGAAGAGGATGCTTGTTGTGAGGTGAGCGTATTGATTATTGTACATTGACAAGGGAGGTTGTGAGATACTATGTTTGAAATGCGGCGTGAAACCGAAACCTTCTTAGCAAGATTTTGTGCACGCCACCGACACTCTGCAAATGCTTCGGAAGGGTCTCCGGTTAGTGTTGCGGCGTTCCGTTTATGAGGAGTCCTGTGCAACAGCAGTGCAACAGTTCGACGATGTTTGCGAACTTGCTCAATCACTGGAGGTCTTATGAGGCGGACTCTCGCAGTTGTTGCCCTCCTTCTTGTATTTGTCGTCACAGCATCTGCACAGATGGTGTGGGACTGGGCGGCCTCTTTCGCGTATCCCGGATATCTCGCAATCCCATCAAGCCCGGCTCTCCAATTCAGCGGGAGTATCTCTGTCGAATGTTGGGTCAATGCCCCTAACGTGTCCACGTCGGGGGATCAGGGCCTTCTGTGCAAATACAGCACACCAGGGACAGGCTTTGCGCTGGCCCTCCGCAGCGGACGTATCTTGTTTGAAATCGGCGGATCTCCAGTGTTCCTTGGAAAAGCGGTGCTCCCCGATGGTCAGTGGGCCCACGTTGCGGTGGTGTACGATTCATCGGCGAAGACGGTCACAAGCTACATCAACGGCAATCTTGACACAGTGCGTACAAATGTGAGTTCCGCGATACGCTGGAACCAGGACTCTCTCTTCGTCGGGTTTCACACGAACAATCCTCCCATGACCCAGTTCACCGGTCTCCTCGACGAAATCCGGATATGGAACAGGCCATTGAGTTTGATGGAGATCCAACGCAACAGGTTTATGACCCTCGCCTACGTATCCGGCCCATACTCGGGGGTAGTGCTTTCCATCACGTTCCAGTTCCTGGCGCAAGCACCGATACCGTATGCTCCCCAGGACTTCTCCGGGAATGATCTGACCGTAAGAATCCGGGGGAATGTGTCTGGCATGAGTGTGGGAACCGGACCATCCAGAAAACTCATCCCCAACGAAGCTGTTCGTTTTGATGGGATCGGGTATCTCTCGACTCCGAGCTCGACCATCAACAACTTCAGCTCATCCCACACGCTGCAGTGCTGGGTATGGCCTGACACGATTCAGACGGGGGTCATCCTCCAGAAGCGTGAAGGAAGCCACATTGTCGGGTACACACTCTATCTCGATGGAAACAGAGTGGCCTTCAGAATCAACAATCCAACCGTGTTGGAGTCCCGGCGGCCGATTCCCAGTCGCGAATGGACTCACATAGCCGCGATATACAATGACACAACCAGGACTGCAACGCTGTATCTCAACGGATCGCTTGATACCAGCGCGGCCCCTGCGGTAGCATTTTCCCCCATCGCAAGCAGTGATTCTCTCTACATCGGAACAGGGTACAACGGACCATTCCGTGGCTATCTCGATAACGTCGTGTTGTCACCTGGGATATGGACAGGGAAACAGATCACGACATGGATGGCGGCCGGACTGGATGTTTGGCACAGGGGATCGGACTTGCCGCCCTTGAGCATCTACAATTTTGACGGCTCCCTGACATCGGGAGTCTCTTCGGACTTGCGCATGCGATTTAATGGCACAGCCCGGTTCAGTCACCCGGCATATTATGGCAGCGTCCCGACTTCCCCCATGTTGCGTGCGGACGATCTCAGCTATCCCTATGGCTTCAAGTTGAAAGCATCAAACCGGCGCATCCCGGCGACAGAGACGCGCGGTGACATGATCGAAGATTCGCTGTGGGTGGTCGACGAACTGACGATTTCGAGCATGCGTCTCGCACTCACCATCAATCACACGATGACGTCGGATCTCATCGTTTCCCTTGTCCATCCAGCTGGGGATTCCGTCATCGTGTTCAACAGGGGACAGCTCCACCATCTTATGGGGAACATCAATGTTATCTACGATGACTTGGCCGATAGCGCGACCGTCTATGACAAATCGGTCAGCTGGCTCCCTAGTGTGAAGCCCTGGGCCTCGCTCAGCGGGGCATTTGGGGGGAGGAGCGCAAAAGGCATCTGGAGACTGCGCGTGAATGACGTCTCAGGTGGAGATGTGGGCCGCCTCTACGTTTGGGGATTACAGTTCAACAATCAGTATGCCACAGGAGTAGCCCTGAATGGCACTCCTGCTATTCCTGAGAAGACAACGCTCTTCCAGAACTACCCCAACCCCTTCAACCCGAGCACGACCATCAAATACGAGCTGTCGAAATCAACGGAAGTCATGTTGACCGTCTTCGATATGCTTGGACGAAAGGTGATGGTCCTGGTGAACGAGGGGATGAGTGCAGGCATCCATGAAGCCAGGTTTGATGCATCACACATGTCCAGCGGGGTATACCTGTATCGGCTACAGGCCGGGGATTTCGTCTGTACGAAACGGATGCTGGTTTTGCGATAGCTCCAGGAGAAGTGGCGGGAACCTGGTAGACGGGGATTCTGTTGCTACAGTAGATGTGCAGTTCCCAAGATCCGTCCCTCATCAGGAGAAGGAATCCCCGATATGAGTCGGAAAGTAGGCGTCATCGGATCCGGAATCGTCGGACAAGTCCTGGCCAACGGCTTCATCAAGCATGGCTATGAAGTGATGATCGGAACGAACAACCCGAGCAAACACGCGGAGCTGAAGCAGAAAACCAGCGGGAAAGCGAAGGTCGGGTCATTTGAAGAAGCGGCGAATTTCGGTCAGACTGTGGTACTTGCTACGAAAGGCACCGGCGCGGAGGCAGCGATCAAGTTGGCGGGGATAAGCAATCTGATAGACAAGACGGTCATCGACGCGACAAATCCGCTCGCTGATGCGCCGCCAGTGAATGGAGTCCTCAAATTCTTCACGACGCTGGATGAATCCCTTATGGAACGGCTTCAACGCCTTGCCCCGGATGCCCATTTCGTGAAGGCGTTCAGCTGTGCCGGCAATTCCTTGATGGTCAATCCCGCTTTCAAAGGTACGCGACCAACGATGTTTATTGCAGGAAACAACGATGCTGCAAAGGCAGAGGTGAAGGGTATTCTCGAGAAGTTCGGCTGGGAAACAGAGGATATGGGCAAGGTTGAAGCGGCACGAGCTATCGAGCCGCTCTGCATCCTCTGGTGCATTCCTGGCATCCTCCACAATCACTGGATGCACGCGTTCAAGCTGTTGAAGGCGTAGATTCCAACCTCACTCGAGGGGTCAGGCCATGAGATGCGGCCTGAGGCACAGCGCTTGTCAACACCAGGTTGAAGCACGATATTGGTGATAGGCAGTGCCGTGTTGCACCTCAAGCCTGACCTCCTCAAGATGTCTCCACCAAAGGATATTTGCTATTCCTATTGTGCCAATCGCCAGGCTCAAAGGGGCGCTGTGATACACCGACCAGCCCACAATCCAGGCGATGAAGCCCATGTACATCGGGTGCCTGAATTTCCTGAATAGCCCGGTGGTGACGAGGTGATCAATGTTCTCGACACCCCTGAGCTGAATGAGCGCCCCGACAGCGACAATCATCCCAAAGATAAAAATCGCCAGGCCAATCCAGCGAACAGAATCTGGAAAGTCGGCCCGATAAGAATCCTGGGGGGGCAGACTGAACCAGGACGCCCATAGCACACACATGACCGTGAGAATGAGAGCAAAGACGGGTTTGCTTTCCGGGTCTATCTTGTGCGCCTCTTTCAGCAACTCGTACCCGGAACGAAGCGCGATACATAAGACGAACAGTGCTGCTGCGATCAGAAACTCAGTGGTCATGGTAGCATCTCCGGGCATCTGGCGAGCATGAGCTTTCTGAAGCGTTTGTGAGGGTTTCGGGTTGAAACGTCAGTTGTGATGATCTGCTCCTGCTTTC